>NZ_CAXAPN010000053.1:0-25751 GCF_963971015.1 Pseudomonas sp. RA_15y_Pfl2_54 | reverse complement strand
TGAACGACCTGGGCTTTGAACGGTTTGGGATAAGAGCTTCGTTGGCGCATGAAAATCCTGGCGATTAAGGGCGATCGCGTCCGCTTAAAAATACGCGGACACCATCGCCCTTAATGCTGGAGTTTTGGAGGTGACTTGGCCAGACGCTTACATAAGAACGCCGTTCCTATTCCAAGTCCTTAAAAGCCCAGGTCATCGCCGAGGGTGCGCAGGCTGACACCTCGATTGCCAATGTCGCCTTGACCCACAACCTCGATGCAAACCTTGTCCATAAATGGATTCGGGTGCATGCGCAGAAAAACCTGACCCTGCAAACTACCTTTATCCGCTCAAGGCATTGTCTTCGACAGTGGCCCCTCAGGTTCTTCCGGCCACGATTCGAATCGAAATACCTCGTTCAAAAGGCGTCGTCGTAGTGAGCTGGCCGGCAGAAAATGCAGCGGCATGTTTTGCATTCCTGCCAGACCTCGCTGCGATGATTCGCATCGACACCATCTGGCTCGCCACCGAGCCCATGGACATGCGCGCGGGCACTGAAACCGCGCTGGCGCGACTTGTTGTAGGGTCACAAAATAGATGATCCTGAGCACTAGCAAACATTGGCGGAAAATCATCTATTTTGTGAGTCCATCGATTGGGTTTCATAAAAGAGATGAGAAAAGCCTACTGGACTCACAGAATAGATGCGCAACTGCTCGCAACCTTGCAGCTCCAACCAGCCTGCCGTTCATCAAGGAAGCTTGCTTATAGAAGGAGCCGTAGATTTCGGCTGCGGAGCACGCAGCCCGTGATACCGAAAAGATGAATGCCCATGCCGCCAAGTTTCAAGCTTGGTTCCGTCAAAACCTCACGGTGGCGGGATAAGATAAGGTGGCGTTGAATGGGATGTCAGATTCGTCTTGCAAGGAGCGAAGATGCTGCCACGATTAGCAGCGTAGTGGTCGCTTCGTTGCGACAGTCGAATTACCGCCTCACCCGAGCAGGGATACACGACCTGTGCTCGGAGCGAGGAGGAATATGAGTTAGGCTGTCAGATACTGCTCCAATACCGCCACCGCGCAGGTGGATGCGGTTGTAAAAACGAAAATCACCATTGGGTCGACCTCTTGGTCAATGGCTTGGGAGATTTGGAATCCAGCTTCCACCGCCAACAAAGAGTCACCTCCGGAGTTGAAGAAATCGTCGTTGGCAGTCAGTGCGGGTACTTGTGTAACTGAGCGAAAGATTTCGAGGATTTTGTTTTCTAGGATCTGGATCTCAATTGTCATAACCACTTCCTTTGGTTGGCATCACGAAGTTTTCGTTACAAATAGTCAGTGCGGGAAACGGGTTGCTCTAACTCGGACATGTACTTGCGCAAGGCGCTCAGTTGGTCAAGACCATCCATTACTCTTTCGTGGCGGAGGCCAAAGTCTATAAGGCAGGCGATCTCGTCGACACCAGCCGTATGGCAAAGATCAATCACTTGTTTTGCGTAGTTTAAGTCACCGATCAGCCCCGCCTCGTTTAGGTATCGTTGCGTACTGCCCTTTATTTGGGCGCGTACCGTTTCATGGGTTTCAGGATGCACCCGTTGACTAGTACCTGCACGATAAGGCGTCAAGGAGCCGATCAGATAGTCTTCCAGCGGCGTTTGAGCGTCCCGCAGCGCCTGTTCACGGCTGGGTGCCAAGTAGGTATGTAGCATCAGCGTGACGTGTCCACGCCAGGAACTGCCGGTTTGCGCCAGTGCTGTGCGATAGGCAGTGATTTTTTTTGTTAGCTCGGGGATGTCCTGTTTGACCAGGTGGGTCAAGACGCTTGCCTGAGCACGACCGGCTTCCTCAAAGGTGTCCAGCGTGCCAGAAGAGGAGATCCACAGTTGAAGAGGTGCGACAGGAGGCGGAAACGTCGAGACCTTAGAAGCACCCTCCCCGAAGGGTTCGCCAGCCCATAGACTTCTGAGTATCTGCACCGTCTCAAATGTTGAGTCGCGCCTATGTTCATAGACTCCGGGAGCCAGCACGAAGTCGCGAGGATTCCAGCCCGATGCCAGTGAAATACCCACTCTGCCGTTCGACAGATTGTCGACGACGGACCATTCCTCGACCAGGCGCAAGGGGTGATGCAAAGGCACGACGACACTTCCGGCGCGGATATGTACCCGTTCAGTCACCATGGCTACCGCCGCACCGAGTACCGCCGGGTTCGGGTAAAGCCCGCCCACGGGGTGAAAGTGCCGTTCCGGAATCCACACGGCGGCGAAGCCATTGGCGTCAGCGTAGCGAGCCCCATCCAGTAACAATTGATAGGTGTTGCCGGTGGATTTTTTACCGGTTGCCGCATCCGCAAAGTAAAACAGACTGAGTTGCATGTTCAGGTCATCCTTAACGTGTCATGAGCAGCGAAATTTCAACGGGATCGCCCAGCGCTCGAATGGTCGGTAAACGTCAACGAGCATCGCCGGCGGGCGGGAAAAATCCCTGCTCCACCCCATGGGCCACGAAGTCTGCAATCCATGATTTCGTCGGCTTGAAGTATTGGAAGCCCAATTTGTTGAGCCAGGCGTCAGTCACGGCATGCTTGAGCGCAACCGGGCGACCAGCGCCTCGGTAGGTCATCGGCAGAATCCGGCCGACGTCTTCAACCCGTTCCTTATCACGCCCCAATATCGGCAGCGTCTCTTCGAATGCCTGAGCCGATACCAGATCGATGCCGTACCCCAACTCATTGAGTGTCTGGATGAACTCACCATAGGGCAGTGCGTTGGGGGTCTGGATATGGAATGTGCGACCTGCTGCCAGAGGCTGGCCGCCGAGCAGCAGAACCGCCTGGGCCATGGTGTCGGCGGGTATGAGTTGAATGCGCCGCTCCGTCCAGTCGGCGGCAACGCCCAGGCCCATGACGGCGCGTACGTAGCGGCTGAAAAAGTGCGCATCGATATTTCGCTGGAATTTGCCGCTCACGGAGTTAGGCGAAACCGTGCCCACTCTGAAGACGGTCGCGTAGTCGCCTGATTTATTGAAGTCGGCGATCAAATGCTCCGCGAAAATCTTGCTGGCCGAATAGGCTTCGGTCGGTGTTTGCCCGACTTCAAGCTGATACTCGTTGATGGATCTAGCCACGCCATCCAGGCTTCGTCCCGCCACGCCGATAGTCGAAATGTGGCACAGGCTGGGCTTGGCGAGCTGTGAGCACAACTCGATCACGCGCTCTGTGCCATCGGTGTTGACGGCAAAGAAGTCGCGCTCCGAGCCAACATGACGCACGTCCGCCGCCGCGTGTATCACTCTGTCGCACGTCGCTGTAAGTGCCGAGCGTGCCTCGTCGCCAAGGCCCAGGTTCCTTTCTCGCAAGTCCCCCCTGATGCACCGTACTCGTCGGGGAAATACCGACGCATCGATCTCGGACTGCGGGAAGTACCAGGCATATTGACTGGCGAGCCGATCCTGGGCGGCCTGGTCATTATGGGCACGCACCAGGCAAACAATTTCCAGCTGTGGATAGCTGCAAAGAAGCTCATGCAGAATATGGATGCCGAGCATGCCGGTGGCCCCAGTCAACAACACTTGCCTGCAATGACGCCAGGTGTCGAGGCCAGCATCAATGCGCGTGAAGTCGATTTCGGGCTCGGCGGCAGCGGGCTCCACATGGGTGATGGCCTGCGGTTGCTCGTGGTGAGGTTGCACGGTGTCGATCCAGCGGGCCAGCAACTCCACGGTTCTGTGTTCGAAGACCACCTGAGGCATCAAACTGATGCCGGCCTGCCGCAAGTGAACGGTAATGGAGATCGCCAGTAATGAGGTTCCGCCGACCTCGAAGAAATCATCGGCGACCGACTCCACTTTATAGGCCAGTACGTCCTGCCAGATTCGTGCGATCAACAGCTCCGAAGGGCTTTTGGGTGGCCGACTGTCGGTGGTGGTGCTGAAGACCGTTGGTATTCTTTTTCTGTCTATTTTTCCGTTGGCGGTGATCGGCAAGGCGTCCAGGACTGTTATCACCGAAGGCAACATGTAGCTGGGCAGGCGTTTGGAGAGTGCCTCCTTGATGAGGTTGGACAGCTGAACCTTCTTCAGCCGTGCCCCCGGATTGTTACCGTCGGCCGACGGCTCTGACCGGAAGCTGCGCCCGGCAAGCGTGGCGAACAGATTGGCCGGATGCGCCGCTGTCGACAACACCATGTCGTAGTACCCGTCCGGATGATCCGAGCAGTTGAACGAGACGGTATAGCCACACTCGGCAGCGAGTTCACGAAGCGCTTCAGGGATGACACTGTCAGGCAGAGTCGAGGGAGTATCGGTTGAGTAGAGTTCATCGCGCCGGCGCAGATCGTCAATCAACAGGCCGTGAGGTACACCGGTGAATGCGAAAGCAGCATTTGTCCGCAATCGTAGATGTTCGGCCAGCTTCTCAAACGTCCAGTTTCCAGCACGCCATTCCTGCCAGTTCAACGCTGGCAAGTCATCGTTGCAAGCGGCCGAGGGTCGACTGAACGTGACGTCATATCGATACTTGTTCATCTCCGTGGCATGCCGTCCGCGACGGGGTTCGATGCGCGGCATCAGCCCGGTTTTTTTCGCGTAGTTGTGGAAGAAGCACGGGTTGACGTTCAGTTCCGGCTCATCCTGGACAGCCTTTGCAATTCTGGGCAGCAACTCATCGTTCGTCAGTTGCGGCGCCCGAGCAGACTGTACCGAGGCGTGGAACATTTCCAGCAGGCAGTAATTCCGGACATCTCCCAGGTAGATCACGCCGTCCGGGGCGAGCCGGCTGCGCAACGCGTCCAGCACCTCGGTCAAATAGGCCATGTCGGGAAAGTACTGGCTTACCGAGTTGACCACGATGACATCGAACAGGGCCTCGAACTCAGGCAGGTTTCTGGCTTCGGCCACTGACAACTCGATATTCGTCAGTCTGGACAGCCGGAGTTTCTGGCGCAGCTTCAGAATGACCGAGGTGGAGAAATCGGTGCCTACATAGCGCGCGCAGTGCGGTGCGAGTTCTTGAGCGAGCAATCCCGTGCCGACCCCGACTTCAAGAACATTGGTTAGCGTTGAGCGCTGCTCTGGAAGACAACGCAGGATGTTGTCAACGGTTCCGTCCAGCCATTCGTCCATGACTGATGGCGCGATGGGTTGCTGATCGTAGCTGGAGTTCCAGCCGGTAAAGTCCCTCGTTCCGGACGCAGAAATTTCGTGGGTCTGGTCGAAGAGGGTGCGCCAATGCGCGACAACATCGGCGTCGAACGTATTCTGGTCCTGTTCGAGAGGTGCATCCTGTGCTGTCACACAGGCCACGAGCCGGCAATTGCTCCCGGGATCGCCGACTGCCAGCACCACGGCATTGTGGACGCCGGAAAGGCTGGTCAGCACTGCCTCGATTTCGCCTGGCTCAATGCGAAAACCGCGGACTTTCACCTGACTGTCCAGGCGCCCGCGGAACTCGAAGGTTCGCAGCGCCCTGTTCCAGCGGCCCCTATCACCGCTGCGGTAATACTTGCGTCCACTCAATTCGATGAAGCTCGCGCGGGTTTCTGCCTCACGATTGATGTAGCCGGTGGCCACGCCTCGACCGCCAATCCAAATTTCACCAGTGACGTCATCGGGCAGCACATTGCCGTGCTCATCGGCGATGACGACTTCAACGCCGTCCAGTGGTTGCCCTATCGGATAACCGGTGACCGGACGTTGTTTGTCGAACAGATACAACGTGGAAAAAATGGTCGCTTCGGTGGGGCCATACGCGATGAAGACCCTGGCCTTGGGGAAAGCGTGGGACAAGGTGGCCAGCAGGTCGGCAGGTACGATGTCGCCACCAGTGATCACCACTCGAAGCGAGTCATGACTGTGTGAGGCGGATTGCGACATGGACGTCAACAGGTTTTCCATCAGTCCGGGAACGGCCTGAAAGATCGTCGAGGTCTTCAGCAGCTCGTCAATCGCCTGCGGCGAGAAGATTTCCTCCTGGGTCACAATTCGGCTCTGTCCGCCGGCCAGCATGGCGATAAACAGCTCGAAGTAGAAAACATCAAAGGTGCTTGCCGCGATTACCAGCCCGACATCCGAAGGCGAGCATTCATGCAGCAACTGACAGGCGCGCATCGTATTGACGATATTGCCGTGGGAAACCATGACGCCTTTGGGCCTGCCGGTCGTACCGGAGGTATAAAGGATGTAGCAAGGCGATTCGGGCACAACCGCCGCGTCAATCGCGCGCAGTTGTTCTGGCGTCGGCTGGTCGTGGGCTTTACCGATGACGATACTGGGGATCGTATCGCAGCCTTTGTCTGCGCAAGACACAATGATCGCCCGGGCATTGGAGTCCGAGGTAATAAAGGCACGTCGATCGTCGGGATCCGCCGGATTGATCGGAACAAATGCCGCACCCGCTCGCAGGACGGCCAGTGTGGCTACGGCAATATCGACGCTGCGCTCGACACATATTGCGACGGTGTCGCTGTGGCGCACGCCACTTTGCAGTAACTGCACGGCCAGCGCGGCTGACTGGCGGCTGAGTTGGTCAAAGGTCAATAGCCCGTGCTTGTCCGAGACCGCACCGGCGTTCGGTGAAATTTGCGCCGCTTCAAGAAACAATCCATGCAGCCCGCAGTCTGGCCAGACCTGCTCGTCTGGCGTGCCGTTCGTGGAGGAAAGCTTGTGGAAGAGGGGGAGTTGGGAGATGTCCTGTTGCGGTGTCTGCACGATGCAATTGAGCAAGCATTCGTAATGGCTGGCCATTTCCCGGATCACCTGCTCGTCGAACAGGTCCAGCGCATAGTTGATCCGCAGGCGCGCGTCTGTCGGGCGCCGCCACAACGTCCATTCCAGGTCGACCCGGGCAACGTCCAGATCGACCTTCAGGAGCTCGGTTCGCGTACCTTGCAACTCGATTTTGCCGGCCTCGACGTTCTGCAGAGTGAAAAGGACCTGGAACAACGGGTTATGACTGAGCGAACGCTCCGGGTTCAGGTCTTCCACCACCTGTTCGAATGGCGTTCGTTGATGCTCCAGCGCGAGCAACGTCGTGTCTCTGAATGCCTTTAGGACGGTAGTGAAACTGGCCTGTGGAAGAATGCGGGTGCGCAACACGACCGTATTCACGAATAAACCCAGGACATTCTCCAGCTCCTCGACCGGTCGGTTGGCGACAGGGGTGCCTAAGACAATGTCAGTCTGGCCTGAATACCGATGCAACAGCACCTTGAGTGCGGCGCCCAGGACCATGTAGAGCGAGCTGTCATATTGCTTGGCCAGGGCTTCCAGTGATTGCACCAACCCGTGTGGAAGGGTCAGGTCAATATGTTTGCCCCGGAAGTTGGCGATGGCCGGCCGGGGGTTTGCCATTGGCAATTCAATTTGTGCGAGGTCGTGGAGCTGGGTCTTCCAGAATTGCCGACTGCGGATACCCGCTTCGCTGGCAATCCAGGCTTTTTCGGCCGCGACGAAGGTACTGAAATCGATACTGCCGGTGGCAGGTAACGCTTGCGAGGCAAGTGCGGCGGCATAAAAGCGTTGCAGGTCTTCGTGCAGGATACCCAGCGACCAGCCATCGGCGACGATGTGGTGAATCACCAGGGCCATCAGGCAGGTATCATCGTCAGTGCGGATGACAACGGCCTTGAGCAGAGGCGCGCGGCCCAGGTCAAATGGCTGCCAGATAAAACTATCCAGGCATTGCTCTGCCGATTCGGGATTGTCGATGACGGACACGTCAGCGTCGACGGCGTCATGGACTACCGACTCAGGCTGGCCGTTGTCGTTGGCCTGGAAAGAAGTGCGCAAGCTGGGGTGCTTGTTGATCAACGCTTGAAATGCCTGGCGTAATGCACCCAAGTTAACGTGGCCATGCAATTTGGCGATGCTGAAAATATTGTAGGCCGCACTGTTCGGATCCATCAGGTGCAGGAACCACATTCGTTTCTGGCCGTAAGACAGGGCGGATGTATCAATATCGAGTTGCGTGTGCGGCTCAGATGTTTTCTGTGCGCTCTTTATATGCCGGGCGAGAATTCTCTCGGCCGCTGATCTTTGGTCTTTATGTGCACTAGCCTTAGAACAAAAATCCATTCGATATACCATCCATAGTCGAGTAGCTCCTGCGAATCACCATAGAATTTCATTAGCGCTAGGGTCAAGTGCAAAAAATAAATTTCATCAGCCTAGCAAGTAGTGGCGTATAGCTATAGCTCGCTGCAAGCCCCATATTACTTAGCGTTGCGGCTGTGGCAGTGCATAAAAAATAATTGAGGTTATCCACCAATGTTCGGGTGTGGGTTTGCAATGACGTTGTAACGGTTATGGGGGACATGGCAGAAAAATCAGCACTTGTATTATCATTTATATGATTAAAAACAATGGGTAAGTGCTTTGTCAGGGGGGAGAGTGGTGCTGGTTTTGTCGCCGACTTCAGCAACAACCGCACAGGTTGTGTGGACGTTAAGACGGTTGTTGACGATCGCGAAAAAAACTTTACGCCTCCGTTTTTCCTGTGTTATCAATTAAAAACTGCTGAGGAGGCTGGTGGATTCAGCCTACAAGTAAAAAGCCGACGCTTGGGTGAACTAAAGTTTGCCAGCGAAATAAGGGAATATTACTCCGCCTGTTAAAGCGGAAGACTGTCGGAGACTAATTGCTTGAGTATTGAAAAAAGGTCCCTCTGGCGGGACAGAAACTTCGTGTGTCTTTGGATGGGGCAGTCCGTCAGCGAGATGGGCTCGTCTATCACCAATATCATTCTTCCACTGCTCGCCATTACTACGTTGAGTGCAACTCCGGGTGAGATTGGCTTACTTCGCGCCATGGCCTCCATTGCTGTATTGCTTGCGTCAATACCTTCGGGCGTCTACATCGACAGATTCAACAAGCGAAGCTTGATGATCGTGTGCGACTTCGTGCGAGCGGCGATATTGGTTACAGTCCCGCTATTTGCATTTTACGATCAGCTTTCGATGTACTGGCTGTATGCCGTGTCCTTCTTGTGTTCTGTGTTCTCGGTCGCCTTCGGAATCGCTTACCACTCCTACTATCCGATTTTTGTGCCGCGCAAGGATTTGCCCGAGGCTAACAGCAAGATCGAAACCACGGAATCCGCTGCGCGGGTCGGTGGCCCGGGGATCGGCACGTTCATGGCGGGCTTGATCGGAGCCCCGCTCACGCTGTTGTTCGATGTCGTTTCCTATATTGCCAGCGCTGTTCTTCTGAGTTTCACCAAGGCTGACGAGTCGAGCAAGGTGAAGGTAACCAAAAGGCCGCCCTTGCTGCAGGAAATAGGTGAGGGATTCAAGCTGCTATATGCCAACTCGGTATTGGCGCGAACTGCGGTGACTACTATTGGCTCGATGTTCTGTCTGGCCATGATGAATGCGGTTTTTTTATATTACTTGATTACCGATTTGAAACTTTCACCGCAAATGGTCGGTATTGTGTTTTTTGTCGGCGAAGGTGGCGGGCTGTTGGCAGCTATCCTCGCGAGTGCTTTGATGCGTTCGGTCGGCAGTGCAAAAATAATGTGGTGGGTAGTCTTCCTTAGTCCGGCTGGTTTCCTTCTGGGTGGGGCGCAAAGTCATCCGCTGTTGCTGCCGACACTCTATCTATGTCTGACGTCCGTCCGCTTTGTATTGTTTGACATTGCCCAGTACTCATATCGGCAGTCTTCTTGTCCGCTGGAAAGCCTCGGCAAAGTGACAGCAAGTATCAGAACCTGTATCGGAATTGCAGCGGCAAGCGGGGCGATTATCGGCGGGTGGCTGGGCAGTGTTGTAAGTCCCGTCGCGAGTATATTCATCGCGACGGTATTGATGTGTGTTTCATCCCTTCCTGTAGTGTTTTCGGCGTTACGGCATACCAGAGATATTGAAGACCTTCCCGCGCTGACCCATGTAGATCGTTGATAGAAGTCGGGTCTGCAGCAAAGTTTTCCTCGTGTCGTTTTAGTTGCCAGGTTTTCCTTGGTAAAAAAGGGAGTTGATTAAGCATGGATAGCAAAAGCGTGTATGGCGTTGTCATCAATCAGCAAGAACAATATTCCCTGTGGAATAACGACCAGCCGATACCGGGTGGATGGACCTCCATTGGCGTGACGGGCTCTCAGGATTTTTGTTTGAACTGGATTCAAAACAACTGGCTGGATCAACGCCCCGGTTTCCTGCGCGACAGCATTGCGCCGACAAAGGAACTGTCGGTTGAGGAGCTGTAATGAGCAGCACCTTTGAAATAACTAATCATGCGCTCGATCTCTTGTCCCGTTATCTTGAGAATGGTGTTTGCCTGCACCTTGCCGACGACGGATTCGAGCTGCAGTCCCCTGAGACGTCGGCCTCGCAGCCCCTGGAAGCACTGACACCGGAACTTCAAACGCACTTGCAGAGCCTGCTGCGGGAGGAAATCGGCAGGCCTTTGCAGGGCGGCACGCTATTGCCGTTGTCCTGGATTCAGCGCCGGCATTACTTCGTCACCCGGCACGAAGGCGCTGAAGTTTCATCAACGGTGCCTCATGCGTTGCGCTTCAGCGGCAATCTGGATCGAGCGGCACTGCGTGACGCTTTGCTCCACCTTCAGCGAGTTCACCCGATGCTCCGGGCGTCCGTGCATGAAATGTACGGAGTGCTCTTTCAATGGATCGCGCCAACGGCTCAACTGACCATTGAATTCGAGGACCTTTCGCACACGCCGGTCAGTTCCCAAGAAGCAAAATTGGCAGCGTTTTCACTTGACGTCATGCGTCGACCTTTTCAACTCGACCGCGGCGTGTTGATGCGCCCGGTACTGGTCAGGCTCAGTGACGAAGAGCATGTTCTGCTGCTGCCGTTGCATCATCTGATTGCTGACGGATTGTCTCTGCGCGTGATCAACGACAGCCTGTTATCGGCCTATGAGGGTTACCGAACTTCCGGTCACGCTGACCACCTGCCGGCGCCGAGTTCAACCTATGCCGACTTCATCCGCTTTCAACATTCCGAGCGGTCTCGGACGGAGAACGAGCGGCACCTGGACTACTGGATCAAACGCATGGCCGGCAAACCCGTCATGCTCAGCTTGCCCACCGACAAGGCGCGGCCTGCGACGCCTTCCTACAAAGGCCGTTACGTCGAACGTGTGCTTGATGAGGCGCTGACCAGCGCGCTCAGTGACTTTGCAAAGAAGCAACACGTGACGCCGTTCATGCTCTACAGCGCGGCGTTTCATGTCTTGCTGGCGCGGTATTCGGGTCAGAGTGAAGTGACCTTGGGCTACCCTTTCGGCAATCGTATTCGGCGAGAGGACACCGATGTCGTCGGGCTGTTTGTCAACACGCTGCTGCAACGCGTTGACGTCAGTGATGATCCCGTTACGAGTGTGTTCCTGACTCGGGTAAAGCGCGAGATCCTGCTGGGGACGGGGCATCATCGATTGCAATTCGACAAGCTGCTGGATGCATTGGATGTAGAGCGCAGCGCCAGTTACCACCCGCTGTTTCAGGCGTTCATCGGTTATTACGGCCAACAGGCAAACGGGGTAAAACCCAGCAGCGTTGCGGTCAAGCCCTACATTGTGGACACCGGGGCAGCACGTTTCGACCTGGAGTTGTTCCTTCGCCCGCAAGGTGGCGAAACCGTCATGATGCTCTGGGCGCAAGATGATCTGTTTCGACCGGAAACATCCGCCAGGATGCTCGCCCACCTGGAAAATATCCTGAAGGGCATGCTCGCGGCTCCCGAAGAAAAGATTTCCTCGTTGTCGCTGCTTTCCGAGCAGGAATCCGGGGATCTGTTGAGGCTGGCGAGGGGAGGCGACCCGCTCCTGCCGGGCACCACGATTCTTGAACAGATCGCCGATACGTGCCGCGCTTTTCCAGACCGGGTTGCCGTGCGATTTGAGGGACAGTCGATCTCTTACCGCGAGCTGGACGCGGCTTCGTGGCATGTGGCGCGGTCCCTGGCCGATCGTGGAGTAAAGGCGGGCGATGTTGTCGCGGTCCAGTTGCAACGCTCAAGGGAGTTGCCGATCTGCCTGCTCGGGATTCTCAAGGCGGGCGCCGCCTACATGCCGCTGGATCCCCAGGCGCCGCAGAGTCGTGTGATGGAGATGCTCGATGATTGTTCCCCACGTGTCTTGATTGTCGAAGACAGCGCGATGGCGTCTCCCGGGGAGCTGCCTTGGGCCACCCTTTCTTCCTTGTTAACCCAGGAGCCGGCTGGTCCGGGCGATGCGGCCATTGCGCAGGGGCCGGCGAGCAAGGACCTGGCCTACGTGATCTTCACCTCGGGCTCCACGGGACGGCCCAAAGGGGTGATGAATACCCATGAGGCGCTGCTGAACCGTCTGGCCTGGATGCAAAAGGCTTTCCCTCTGCAAGTCAGCGATGTCGTTGTGCAAAAGACACCGCTGACGTTCGACGTCTCTGTGTGGGAAGTGTTCTGGCCGCTCATGTATGGCGCCACGTTGTTGATGGCCAAACCCGAAGGGCACAAAGACCCCGAGTATCTGGGGGCACTGTTCTCAAGGGAGCAAGTGAGCGTCGCTCATTTTGTCCCTTCCATGCTGAGTGCGTTCGTGGCTGCCGAAGTGTTGCCGTCCTGCACTCATCTCAGACAGGTGATTTGCAGCGGTGAAGCGCTGCCGCTGCGCTTGGCCGACGCCGTCAAGCAAACCAGTGCAGCCGAATTGCACAACCTTTATGGGCCTACCGAGGCTGCCATTGACGTCACGTGGTACACGGTGACCGAAAACAGTTTGAAGGCCGGCTGCGTACCGATCGGGCGTGCCATTGATGGGCTTGAGATATTCATCCTGGATAAAAACCTCAATCTGGTCCCCCCCGGCGTTGTTGGAGAAATCCATATCGGCGGCATCGGGCTGGCACGTGGCTACATCAACCAACCGGCACTGACTGCACAGAAATTCATTCCCTCACCCTTCAGTGAACAGGGCGCGCGGTTGTACCGGACCGGTGATCTGGGCAAACACCGCTGGGATGGTCAGATCGAGTATCTGGGCCGGAACGACAATCAGGTCAAACTGCGGGGCTTTCGCATCGAGTTGGGTGATATCGAAACGGCCCTGATGCGCCTGCCGGCCATTCGCGAAGCGGTAGTGACACTCAATCAGGACATCCATGGCCACGCGACGCTGGCGGCATTCCTGGCAAGCGATGACGTCAGCACGCAACTGATACTCCGTGCTCGCGAGGCGCTTTCATCCTCCTTGCCGGAGTACATGATTCCCTCCCAGTGGTCGGTCGTTGACGTGTTCTCCAGATTGCAGTCAGGCAAGGTCGACCGGTCCGCGTTGCCAATACCTGTCACGTATGCCGACGCAGTTGGCGCTGCAGGGCCGCTCGAGCAAGCGACGTTGAGTGGCATCGAGCAAACATTGGCAACCGCCTGGGCGCGCGTGCTGGGCAGAGAGGTCACTCACGGTGACGAAGACTTCTTTCATTTGGGCGGAGATTCAATTCGCAGTATTGAACTGGTCGTGGCAGCCCGGCGAGCAGGCTTGCAACTGAGTGTGGAGAAGATTTTCCAGAACTCCACGCTGAGCAGCATGGCCCTGGTTGCCACGCTGCTGAGTGGCTCCGTGTTGATGGCCATTGCGCCATTCGGACTGATTTCAGCGGCCGTCCAGGAAGGCCTCTCCCAGGACATCGAAGACGCCTTTCCCTTGTCCCGGCTGATGACCGGACTTTACTACGAGTCGGTGGCCAGCCCGGATTACCACATCTATACAACGGCAGTGGAGTTGGAGGGGACGTTTGTCGAGCCAGTGTTCAAGCGTGCTGTCGCGCTGTTGATGAAACGCCATCCCTTTTTGAGAAGCTCCATTGATGTGTCTTCTTACCAACAACCTCTGCAGTTGATTCATCGCGACGTAGAGGTGTCGTTGGCGGTTGTCGATATCAGCGACATCGATCCGGCAGCCCAGGCAGCTTCGTTCAAGGCATGGTTCGATGAGCAGCGAACTGTCAGGTTCCAATGGGACAAGGCACCGTTGTTTGCCATGACCGTACATCGTTACAGCGCCTCGCGGTTCACCCTGACACTCGCCGAACCCTATCTTGATGGGTGGAGTGTCACGCTGGTCATCAGTGAATTGCTCGAGTTGTATCAGCAGCTCCTGGAGCACGCTGTGCCCGTCGTCGAGCCCGTGCGCGCACAAGGCGAGTTCTTACTCAGGGAGGCCGATGCGCTGGATGACCCGGACCACAAGGCGTTCTGGGCCCGACAGCTCGCGTCGCCTCATCAGGGCCAATTGCCACTTGCCAAAGGCAGCGATTACCGCACGTTCAATGTGCCGGTCTCCAGCGCGACGTCCGATAACCTCAAGCGTCTTGCGAAATCATTGGGCGTGTCGATCAAGGCGGTCCTGCTCAGTGCACATTTGCAAGTCATTGCCTTCATCAGTGGCAGTACTGAAGTCATCACCGGCCTGATGTCCAACAGCCGTCCGGAAACGACAGCGGGCACGTCGGCAGTCGGCATGTTCTTGAATACGTTGCCGTTGCACATCAACGTCGCGGGCCTGACGCGCCGCCAGCTGATTCAAGCCGTGCACGCTTTCGAGGCGCAGGCGCTGCCATTCAGGAACTACCCGTTTGCGCAGATGTTGAGTGATGCCGGTATCGATAACGTCATCGATTCCACGTTCAACTACACCCACTTCAGACCTTACGAGCAGTTCGCGAACAATCAGGGGCTGACGCTGAAGTCCATCAGGGCCACTGACCAGACTTATCACTCGTTAACCGCTCAATTCAGACTCGATGTGTTAACCCAGGGCGTCGGTCTGTTCGTTGAGTTCTCCAACACGGCGCTATCGGAAGCCGCGATGGGGCGAATCGCTTCGTACTATGAAGCGGCGTTGTCACAGCTGGCGACCGACCCTGAATCCAGTGTCTGCCCTCTGGACAGGCTGGCATGCAGCAACGCTCATGCACTTCTGGTGTCGCCACCGGTGGAACTGGAAGTCTCCCGTCTGATCGCCGCGTTTGATCAGCAATGCGAGGCTTCACCGCAGTCATTGGCATTGCACTGTGAGGGGTACTCGATCAGCTATGCGTGCCTGTCTCAGTGGGTCGACAGGTTCGCCGAAACGCTGCGTAAAGAGCAGGTGGTGCCAGGTTCCGTCGTCGGCATCTGCGTCGAGCGTTCTGCCGAGTATGTCGTCGCAGTGCTGGCATCGTTGCGCCTCGCTGCAACCTACATGCCTCTGGATCATGCCAGCCCGAGCGAACGGCTGGGGATGATCCTGCATCAATCACAAGCCCGGCTGCTGATCGTGTCTGAGTCGACCCGGGGCAAGGTTCCCGGTGAGATTCGTGCCGTGGCGGTTGATGCAATGCCGGTCGATGAGCGGCGTTCCAGCGCCAGCTGGCCACTGAATGCGCGGCATCCGGCGGTCTTGATGTACACCTCTGGTAGTACGGGAACCCCTAAAGGCGTCCTGTTGCACGATGAGGCCATTCTCACGCGCCTGCAGTGGTCGCGACGCCAGGAACCGAGCAAACCCTCGGACGTTTTCGTGCTGAGAACGCCAGTCGGCTTTGTCGACAGCATCGCCGAAATGTTCGACGGGCTGCTCAGAGGCGTGCCTACGGTGATCTTGCCGGACCGCATCAAAGACCCGGTGGAGCTGATGAACTTCATCCAGACCCACCGAATTACCAAGTTGACCTGCGTGCCCGCCCTGGCAACCGAGATGCTCGAGTCGGGTGCCGAGGCGCGCGCCAAGTTGGCCACGCTCGATTGCCTGCACTTGAGCGGTGAATTGCTCAAAGGGGAGTTGGTGGAAAAGATCCGGCAACACCTGCCGGGCGTCAGTCTCATCAATTTGTATGGTTCGACAGAGGTTTGCGCGGATGCCACGGTGTTCAAGGTCCAGGAGGCTGCGGCGCTGCTGACTCCGGTCGGTCTGCCGATTCCCGGCGCTCAAGTGATGGTGGAGCATGGGGGGGGCGGTTACGCACCGATCGGGACGCCCGGCGAACTGCTGGTGGGTGGTCAGATCCTCGCCCTGGGCTACTTCGACGATGCTAGGCAGACGGCGCAGCGATTCACTCCCTCTTTGCTCAATGATGGCGGACGCGTCTATCGCACGGGTGATATTGCCGTGCTGAGTGACAGCGGCGATTTGAATGTATTGGGCCGCGCCGACCGGCAGATAAAGATTCGAGGCATCCGCATCGAGCCCGCGGAAATCGAAGCGGCGCTGAAAACCCACGCGCAGGTTGCCGAAGCATTGACCGTACAGCGTGTGCTGGAAGGGCGAAAGGTGCTGGTGGCCTATGTCCGCCCGGCTGCGCAGGCTGATGCGCCGGCAACTGATTCGTTGATCGAGCATTTGTCGTCGCGCGTCCTGGTGGCGGCTATCCCGGATGTGTTCATCACCGTTGAAAGCTGGCCGTTGTTGCCGTCCGGGAAGGTCAATATCAACGCGCTGCCGGTGTATGGACCGCAAAGGGCCGAGGGCCGCCAGCCCGATGGGCTTATCGAACTGGAGTTGGCCGCGCTCTGGGAGCAGCGGCTCAAGACAGCGCTGGTCAGTGTCGAGGATGACTTCTTTCAACTCGGCGGCAATTCGTTGTCCGCCATTATTCTGGCCGGCATGATCGGGCGCCGATTCGGCGTCTCCGTGAATGTGTCAGATATTTTCGACCACAGAACCCTGGCGAAACAGGCGCATCTGCTTGAGGTGAAACTGCTCGAGACTGAAGCAGCAGAGCTAGCGGATGGACAGTGATCGCCGGACAGCTGGCATCGTTTAGATAAGGATGTGAAACGACATGGAAAACTCCAAAAGTTGGCGTTGGTGGGACGATGTGCTGGTACGCGGCGCAGGCTTTGGCGCCGGTGGCGTATTGCGTCTGGCGAGTACGAGCCTAGCGGCGCAGGCTGATCTGATGGGGAGTACGCCTTTTTCCGAAGCTGACTTGAGCGACTACCGCGCGTCATTTGCAAAGGTGTCTGTCGAGCTTTCCCAGGAGCTGCAAGACATTGCCCGGCAGGATGACTTTCTGCGGGCCGTCTCCTGGCAGAACCATCGTCTGCTGGACGGTGCCGTACGTCCGTTTTGCGAGTGGGATCCCGCCACTCAGACAAGGCATTCCAAGCATCGCCAGCGTGAAGAACTGATCGCCAACTATTGGCAACGTTACTGTGTGAAGAATGACACCATCGGTTTTTTTGGCCCGTCGGGATGGGGCACCTTCAGCAACGAGTCGGCCACCCGCTACACGCCGGGTGAAACGTTGATCGAGCGCCGAGAAGTATTCTTCGAATCCTGGGCGATCGATTGCCTGGCGGAATCATTCGAAGCGTTTCCTGCAATTCGCGAATGGTTGAAGCCGCGCCGGCTGACATTTGTAAAGATCGAGGGCGACATCAACTTCAACGGCCCCGGCCTGAAGGTCAAACTGCCGGCTCTGGAAACGGCCGTGCTGTCGATGTGTGACGGCAGGACGTCCGTTCACGATATCGAGCGCGAGTTGTCAGGCAGTTATTCCGTCTCGTTGATGGATATTCTTGGCATTCTCGATACGCTCAAGGCCAAGCGCTGGATCGTGTTGAAGATCGAGTTGCCAGCCGGGGCCCACCCGGAAATATGCCTGCGCCAGTTCTTGCTGGGCATAGGCGATACGCAGTTGCAATCCTCGTTGCTGGCCAGGCTCGATGCCATGGAAGCCGCACGCGACAAGATCGAATCGAGCGGTGACGCTACCGAGCTGACCCTGGCGCTGTCTGAACTGGATGCGCTTTTTTCCGGGTTTACGGAGACCAGCTCGACCCGGAACGAAGGCCGTACCTATGGCGGCAGGACGTTGGTCTACCACGATAGTCGACGCAATATGGCGCTATCGGTAGGCGAGGATATCAAGCAAGGTCTGGCGCCGCTGTACCTGCTGGCCAAGAGTGCGCGCTGGATTTGCTGGCGGCTGGGGACTGGGGTTCGGCAACTGCTCAGGCAAACCTATCAACGCTGCGTCGAAAAGCACGGGGCGCAATTTGACCTGACCACCATGTGGCTGGAGTCGTTGGGCCCCTTGTCAAAGGTCATCGATGCGGCGCTCGACAACATTGATCAGGTCTTCCGGGACAAGTGGGCGAAAATCATCGCTGTCGAGGATAGCGAGCGACGGGTCGAGTTCACGTACGCGCAACTGGAGGAACGGGTCAACCAGGAGTTTGACGCCCCAGGGGCCGGTTGGGAGGGCGCGCGCTACTTTTGCCCGGATGTGATGCTTTCCGCTGTCGACATCAATGACCTGAAATCGGGTGACTTCAAACTGGTGCTGGGGGAAATCCACCTGACAATCAACACCATGAGAAGCTCATGTTTCGTCACGCAGCACCCCGATAAATCAGCGTTGCTCAAAGAGGTGGACAAGGACTTCCCCAAACCGCAGTTGCTCAATGTCCTGCCCAAGGAAAGTCCACCTCGTCTGTCGGTCCGCACCCACCCGGTGCTGTCGCGAGACTGCGATTACATGATCGAACTCAACTATCACACCGTGGATGCGGCCCGCGATCGCCTGGTGAAAAGTCGAGATACCACCATCCTCGAAGAGGACGGGCTGATCAAGATCAGGATCCCCAATGGCGAAACGTTTGATCTGGTCGACGTTTACGCTGAGCTGCTGATGGGCCGCGTGATTGACAAGTTCCAGTTGTTCTCGGACCGCGCGCACATGCCCAGAGTCAGTATCGATAAATTGGTGATTGCGCGAGAAAGCTGGCGCTTCCAGGCGCAAACCCTGGAATTCGCCAATGAAAAAGATGAGGCGCTGAGATTCATGAAGGCGCGCATCTGGTGGAAATCTCAAAACATTCCGCGCTTTGTCTTCGTCAAGTCGAAAACCACTGAAAAGCCATTTTATGTGGATTTCGAAAGCCCGATCTTTATCAACATCCTTTCCAAGTTGATACGACGTAATCAAACCTCCGAGGCAATCAAGAACAAAGAGGTGACATTCGTCGAGATGCTGCCGGACCACCAGGATCTCTGGTTGACCGATCATGCCGGTAATAAATACACGTCGGAACTCAGGTTTACCTGGGTCGATAACTACCCGATCAAATGACCGGTGACTGACGCCAGGTCCGGGTTTGGAAAATGAACTTTTACACGGAGGTGATGGGTATGCGTATTCATGAAGACGCAGGACAGGCTGACACTCACGAGTCGTTGCTGCGAGAGGATGCGGCCTACGTCTGGCATCCTTGGGCGCCTAACCGCATAAGCACCAGTACGGTCATTGCCGTCGCCGGGGAGGGCAGCCACATCACGGATGCCAAGGGGGATCGGTACCTGGATGCCAAGGCGTCAGGCATGAATGCCACGCTGGGGTACGCCAATCAGAAGATCGTCAAGGCCATAACGGCTCAGCTGGAAAAGCTGATGACCTACGACATGGTCGAAGGGGGCAATGCGCCCGCCATCGAGTTGGCGCGGGCGATTGCCCAGGTGACCGCACCGGGCTTGACCAGGACGTTTTTTTGCAACAGTGGCTCGGAGGGTATCGAGACGGCGCTCAAGGTATCGCGCCGCTATCACAAGTTGCTCAACGACCCGGAGCGATCACTGATTGTGTCGCTGAAAAACTGTTATCACGGCACCACCCTGGCCGCCTCTACGTGTGCGACATCTTCTGCCGGCGACGAACAAGGGCTGCTTCCCGCAGGTTTCGTTTCAGTGCCAGGGCCCGACTGGGAGGTCGTGCGCCGCGAAGGCCTGGCTGTGTCCCGCTCTGGGGTCGAGGCGCTCGAAGGTTTTTTTGCCGAGCATGGGAAAAACATTTCGGCATTTATCGTCGAGCCTGTCCAAGGCATTGGCGGCTACATCGTGCCGGACAACTATCTGCGGGCGGCGCGAGCGCTCTGCACCCAGTACGGTGCGCATCTCATCCTGGATGAGGTTCTGACCGGGTTTGGGCGTACCGGCAAGATGTTCGCCTATGAATATGCGCACATCACCCCCGATATCCTGATCACCAGCAAGGGTTTGACGGCCGGTTACATGTCGCTGGCGGCGGTGACCACCCATGACACGATTTTCGATGTGTTTGAACGCGAAAAGGAAATGTCCGGCTTCAGCCACGGGCACACGCATTCCGGGCACGCTTCGGCCTGCGCGGCAGGCCTTGCGGTACTGGATATTCTGCAAAACGATGGGGTGTTGGCGCGCGTCCACCAGTTATCGACGGTGTTGCGCGAAGCGGTCGGTGCGTGCGCCGAGACGGCAACGGTCCGGGAGATCAGATGCCGCGGATTGCTCATGGCGGTCGAGTTCGACAGTGTCCAGCGCGCCCTCTCGATCAAGAAGTACCTGCAGGACAACAAAGTACTGATCCGCCGCAGTGGTCGGAACATCATTTTTGCACCGCCGCTCAATGTCGACCTGGCTGATATCGAGTACCTCGCTGCGCAGTTTCTCGACGCTGTCAGCGTCGCGTCAGCGCAATGAGCGTAACAGGTTGGGTGTTGTAATCAGCAATCGGGAGGTGTCGCAACATGGATGAAGCTTTGTTTTTCGATGACGTCAGCGTCGATCATATACGCCTATATGTGCATGATCTTGAGTCGGCCTCACTGACTCTGGGCGAAAAATACAGCCTTGCGTCATGTCATTTCGATCTTCCGGCCTGCTCTCAGGAGACAGAGCGTTCGCGCTGCTTTTGCAAGGAAGATATCTGCATTGTCCTAACTCAGCCGCTGGTGCCGTCGCATCCGGGCAGCGAGTTTTTGCGAAGGCATGGCGAAGGGGTTGCGGACATTGCCTTCGCGGTGCCGGATGCCACGCAGGCCTTCACGCTGGCCGTGTTGCGTGGTGCGGTGCCGCACCTGGCTGCGCAGCAGAAGGGTGGCATCGTCAGCGCTTCGATTTTTGGCGCGGGGAATCTCGTTCACACTTTTGTCCAGCGAAAAGCGTCCGGACATCGGCGTGTGCCGGAAGATGACACACCAGGGAGAACAGTCAGCGGATTGCATGCCTTCGATCACTTTGCCGTGTGCCTGCAGGCCGGTGATCTGGCGGCAACTTGCGCCTTCTACATGCTGGCGCTGGATTTCTCTGTTCTCTATGAGGAGAAAATCGTCGTGGGTAAACAATCCATGAACTCCAAGGTGGTACAGAACAGGTCCGGTCTGGTGACGTTGACCTTGATAGAACCCGACCTAAGCTATGAAGCAGGGCAAATCGACAGCTTCATTCAGAAGAACAATGGCGCAGGCGTGCAACATATCGCCTTGCGTACAACGAATATAGTCAAGTCGGTCCAGGCCCTGACTGAAAAGGGTGTCGACTTCTTGAAGTCTCCCAGCGCCTATTATCAGCAGCTGCCGGAGCGTCTTGAAAGCCTCAAATATGATGTCGACAAACTGATGGAGTTGAGCTTGCTGGCTGATCAGGACCATGCCGGCCAGCTGTATCAGATATTCGCCAAACCCTCTGATCCCGATTGCCATTTTTTCTTTGAAATTATCGAGCGTGTCGGGGCCAAGACCTTTGGCAGCAGCAATATCAAAGCGCTGTACGACTCTGTAGAAATGAGTAAGGCGTCATGATCTCGACTCCCGTTAACCTTGCCGATTATTCGGAACTGGCGCGCCTCTCCTTGTGCGACTCAATCTGGGATTTTATTTGCGGTGGCAGTGGCGAGGAGATCGCGCTGAGGGCCAACCGGACGGCACTGGATCGCATTTCCCTGTTGCCTCGTGTCTTGACGGGCCTGACCGGGCACAGCACGGCTTGCACCTGGTTCACACATGCCAGCGCGATGCCCGTCGCCATCGCACCGATGGCCTACCACAAGCTGTTCAATCCGCAAGGCGAGCTGGCCACCGCACGAGCCGCAAAAGTCAGAGGTGTGCCGTTGATCGTCAGTACCCTGAGCAGTGTTTCGATCGAGGACATCGCCGCAGTGGGCGCTGATCTCTGGTTCCAGTTGTACTGGCTCAAAGATCAGACTCAGGTCCGGTCCCTGATCAAGAGAGCCGAGGATGCCGGCTGCAAAAGCATCATGTTAACGGCCGATGTGCCGCTGATGGCGCGGCGTAACCGTGACTTGCGTAACGGATTCGCCTTGCCCGCTGATGTGCATGCCGCCAATCTGACGCCGAGTGCGCATCTGCACGCTGTTTCGCATACCGGCAGTGCCGCCACTTCCGCTGTGGAGCGGCACACCCGGGAAGCCTTTCTTGCGGGCTTGAGCTGGCGTCACATCGAGCAACTGCGCGCCATGACGACCTTGCCCATTATCGTCAAGGGTGTCATGGACCCTCGGGATGCGCGCCAGGCTTTCGAAAGTGGTGCTGATTGCGTTGTGGTTTCCAACCACGGCGGTCGACAGTTCGATGCCGCACCCGGAGCGCTGGAGAGTCTGGCGAATATTGTCGAGGTGACCCCGAACGAATGTTCCGTGCTGTTTGATAGTGGAGTCCGAACGGGTAGCGATGTTCTGAAGGCCATGGCACTGGGGGCTGATGGTGTGCTGCTGGGCAGGCCGGTCCTGTGGGGCCTGGCCGCGCAAGGTCAGCCTGGCGTGGAGCAGGTTCTCGCGTTGCTCAAGGATGAACTGCTGGACGCCATGGTCCTGGCCGGATGTCATTCACCCGCTGACGCCAAAGCGCTGGTTGTAGGGTAAGTCGACTGTTTGCGTTCTATTTCAAAGGATGGAATCTGCACAATGAATCTGAATCTGGACGATCTGCACGCCAGCGTCACTGACCCGGCGCTGAACTCCATGAACTTCCTCAATGAAGTGGCCGAGCGATATCCTCAAGCCATTTCCCTTGCCGCTGGCCGTCCTCACGAGGATTTCTTTGAGCTGGAGACAGTTCATCGAGCCATTCATGTCTTTACCCGTTATCTGACTGATGACTGCCAAATGAGCGAGGAGAAAGTACGGCGAACCATTTTTCAGTACGGACCTACCGCTGGCATCATCCAGGGACTGATCAGCGAACACCTGGCCATCGATGAAGACCTGCAGGTTGACCCGCACGCGATTGTGATCACGTCGGGATGCCAGGAAGCAATCCTGCTGACATTGCGGGCACTCTGTCGTGACCCCGGTGATGTGCTTCTCGCCATCAATCCGACCTATGTCGGGCTGACGGGAGCTGCCCGCCTGCTCGATATTGAGGTAGTGGCGGTTGCCACCGACGCGACCGGCGTTGATTTCGCTGACTTCAAGGCAGTCGTCGCGGGCTTGCGTGCTCAGGGACGCAAGCCCAAGGCCTGTTATGTGATGCCCGACTTTGCAAATCCCTCCGGGGCGAGCATGAGTCTTGAAACGCGTCAGGCGTTACTGGCATTCGCGGGTGATGAAGCGCTGATGCTCATCGAGGATAACCCTTACGGCTACTTCCACGGGGATGACATCAGACTGCCGACGTTGAAGGCGCTGGATAAAACCCGCCAGGTCGTCTACCTGGGGTCTTTTTCGAAAACCATATTTCCCGGGGCAAGAGTCGGCTTCGTGGTCGCCGACCAGCCCATTGAGCCCGCGGGCACAGCCGGTTTGCTGGCTGATCAGATCGCCAAGATCAAAAGCATGGTGACGGTCAACACGTCTCCGATTGTGCAAGCCATCATCGGCGGGCAATTGATCGAGCATCGGCTCAGCCTCTCGACTGCGACACGTGATCTGCGCGGTATCTACGAGCGTAACCGGGTGGCCGTGCTGGCTGCCTTGGCAGAAAAACTGGGGGCGCATGATCTGCCCGTCAGTTGGAACATCCCGGCGGGCGGATTTTTTCTTGTGCTGACGGTACCGTTCGCTGCTGACGAAGCAGCCCTTGCACAGTGTGCGCAAGAGTTCGGCGTGATATGGACGCCCATGACCCATTTCTATCTGGGAAAGGGCGGGGCGAACCAGCTACGCTTATCCATCAGTGCCTTGAACCCCGAGCAGATAGAGGACGGTGTAGAGCGTCTGTCCCGGTTCATTCGGATGAAGCTTGATCGTGAACTCAATGCAACAGGCGCATCCAAGCGGATCAGGCGTTGATCAACAGTCAATGGCTGTAGCGTCCCAGGCTAACCAATGAAGATCTAGCCGATACCTTCAAGGCTTCCAATCTGGAAAATGCCCCACCAACGCGCAAGGGCCGAAGTGAAGCGCCCCGCCCGTATGCCCTCTGTAAGCGGAGGGTGAACTGGATGTTTGCAGGACGCTACGCAGCAGCAATCGAGCGTTGGCGATAATTAGCCTGATCTAACCGGCGCGCATGAATGGCATAAGCCGTATGCGTATCTCAAAAATGTGCTGACGCGACTGTCGGACGTAGCAGACGAACGATGTCAGTCAATTACTGCCGTGTGCCTATGGATGAGCGTTGCCTTGGACATGTTATTAATCATTACAACTGCTCTTATCGCCCATTTTTAGCCCTATACTTTACTGATTTTTATATGATGAGGATTGAACGTCACTATGAATAGTTTTGTTCAGCGGGACAGGAGAGTGGAGAAGAATGAATACACCGGCGTAAAGATTGTGGGCGCTGAATTTTATAACTGTGATTTTTCACAAGCCGACTTGAGTGAGACACAATTCGTTGATTGTAAGTTTTATGATCATGACGCTGAACTTGGGTGCAATTTTAGGAGCGCGAATTTAGCGAGGTCTGCTTTCACAAGGTGCGATCTTACAATGTGCAGCTTTAGCTTTGCAAAGGCATTAGGTATAGAGATGTCCGGATGCAAATTACAAGGTGCCGATTTTTCTAATACAAGTTTCATGAACATGATTACGCACAAGAGCTGGTTCTGCCACGCAACAATTACGGACTGCAACCTCTCGTACGCAATCTTTTCGAGAGTAATACTGGAGAAATGCGATCTATGGGGCAATAGATGGGTTGGAACAAACGTCAAAGGTGCAAGCTTTAATGGCTCAGACCTGTCAGGTGGAGAGTTCAACTCATTTGACTGGGAGCATGCGGACTTTAGAGGGTGTGATCTGAGCAGCTCAGATCTTGGAGTGCTTGATGTTAGAAGGGTGAATCTCTACGGGGCAAAATTGGAGGTGGAGCAGATTTGCAACTTGGTCAGAGCGCTTGGAGTTGAAGTTGTATGATGCTTTTACTGAATTGTATTCATGAGCCAAGAACAAATAATGCCCGATTGTTCAGCTGGCATTAATTATTCAATTTCAGGTACGAAGCTTTCCAAAAATTGATGAGTACTTCAGTCAGCCCCTGTAGGCTGTTACTTGAGCTTCGATAATTCATTTAATTACGGCGACTTGCGGGATGCAAAAAAATTGTTTGTTCTAACTTTTTAAGTTGGTAGGGGTCGTGCTGATACCCATTCTTATAATTAAAATATATATTTCCTGCATCTTTGTCAATGTAGGAGAGGGGTTGAAAAAATTTATTTACCAGATGGCTGAATCGAGCTGTTGCCGCACAGTTTGGCGCCCATTTAACCGCGCAAGATCTGTTCGGCGAACGCTTGCTCTAACAAAACGATTCTCCTCAGGCATTGGCCGAGGCAAGCTTCAGTAGGTACGAGAGTTTAGAGATTGCAACATTGATCTCATCCTGAGCGTCGCCATCCCACTCTTCGACTGACGCCAACTCTAGTTTTAGTACCTCTATGCGCTCTCTGATATCTGCAATTTCTTCGTCCCGGCATCGTGTTGCGATTGCCTCCCAGCTTGCTTCAGAGTAAGCGTCTGGCCAAGTCACCTTCAAAACTCCAGCATTAAGGGCGATGGTGTCCGCGTATTTTTAAGCGGACGCGATCGCCCTTAATCGCCAGGATTTTCATGCGCCAACGAAGCTCTTATCCCAA
>NZ_CAXAPN010000052.1:0-26351 GCF_963971015.1 Pseudomonas sp. RA_15y_Pfl2_54 | reverse complement strand
CCCGCCAGTTGATGGCGCTAATGGGCTGAAAGGCCTTTTTTCGTCTGTTGCCCGCACAAAAACAAACGCCCCGAACAAGTCGGGGCGTTTTGTTGGGCCTTCATCAGTGTGTTTTCACACAGTCTGCAAAGGTGCCTTTTGCCTATCTGCCCGCGGCAAACCCCACATTGCCCGGTGTCGCGCGCCGCCCTCAGTCTGATAACGTGCGTCTATCGATCGCAGCCGGTATGCTTGGCCCGCATCTTCATGGACGCTTGCTATGACCCTCACAGAATTACGCTACATCGTTACCCTCGCCCAAGAGCAGCACTTCGGCCACGCGGCCGAGCGTTGCCACGTCAGCCAGCCGACCCTTTCGGTGGGCGTGAAAAAGCTTGAAGACGAACTCGGTGTGCTGATTTTCGAGCGCAGCAAAAGCGCCGTGCGCCTGACCCCGGTCGGCGAAGGCATCGTCGCCCAGGCGCAGAAAGTCCTTGAGCAGGCCCAAGGCATTCGCGAACTGGCCCAGGCCGGCAAGAACCAGCTGACCGCGCCGCTGAAAGTCGGCGCGATCTATACCGTCGGGCCGTACCTGTTCCCGCACCTGATTCCACAACTGCACCGGGTCGCCCCGCAGATGCCGTTGTACATCGAAGAAAACTTCACCCACGTGCTGCGCGACAAACTGCGCAACGGCGAGCTCGACGCGATCATCATCGCCCTGCCGTTCAACGAAGCCGACGTGCTGACCCTGCAACTCTACGACGAGCCGTTCTACGTCTTGATGCCAGCCCAGCACCCGTGGACGCAAAAAGAAACCATCGACGCCGGCCTGCTCAACGACAAGAGCCTGCTGCTGCTCGGCGAAGGCCACTGCTTCCGCGACCAGGTGCTTGAGGCCTGCCCGACCCTGACCAAGGGCAACGATGGCGCCAAGCACACCACGGTCGAATCCAGCTCGCTGGAAACCATTCGCCACATGGTCGCGTCGGGGCTGGGCATCTCGATCCTGCCGCTGTCGGCAGTCGACAGCCACCACTACGCCCCGGGCGTGATCGAAGTGCGGCCGCTGTCGGCGCCGGTCCCGTTCCGCACCGTGGCGATTGCGTGGCGCGCGAGCTTCCCGCGGCCCAAAGCCATCGAGATCCTCGCCGACTCCATTCGCCTGTGCTCGGTGGCCAAGCCAGCGGCACCGGTCACCGCCGGTTAAGCGAGCGTCATGACGGAGCTGTCGCAAGTGTCGGTGACGGCACTCAAGGGTGTCGGCGAAGCCATGGCCGAGAAACTGGCCAAGGTCGGCCTGGAGAATCTTCAGGACGTGCTGTTTCACCTGCCGCTGCGCTATCAGGATCGCACCCGTGTGGTGCCGATCGGCGCGTTGCGGCCGGGACAGGACGCCGTGGTCGAAGGCACCGTCAGCGGCGCCGATGTGGTCATGGGTCGCCGGCGCAGCCTTGTCGTGCGTCTGCAGGACGGCACCGGCGGTCTCAGCCTGCGCTTCTACCATTTCAGCAACGCACAGAAAGAAGGCCTCAAGCGCGGCACGCGGGTTCGCTGCTACGGTGAAGCCCGACCCGGTGCGTCAGGACTGGAAATCTACCACCCGGAATACCGCGCCATCACCGGTGACGAACCGCCGCCGGTGGATGAAACCCTGACCCCGGTCTACCCGCTCACCGAAGGCCTGACCCAAGCGCGCCTGCGCCAGTTGTGCATGCAGACCCTGACCCTGCTCAAGCCCAGCACCCTGCCCGACTGGCTGCCGACCGAACTCGCTCGCGACTATCAACTGGCACCGTTGGCCGATGCGATCCGCTACCTGCACAACCCGCCCGCCGATGCCGACGTCGACGAACTCGCCCTCGGTCATCACTGGGCCCAGCATCGTCTGGCCTTCGAAGAACTGCTGACCCATCAACTGTCACAGCAACGTCTGCGCGAAAGCATGCGCTCCCTGCGCGCGCCAGCGATGCCGAAAGCGAAAAAACTGCCACCGAAATACCTGGCCAACCTCGGCTTCAGCCCGACCGGCGCCCAGCAACGGGTGGGCAACGAAATCGCCTACGACCTCAGTCAGCACGAACCGATGCTGCGGCTGATTCAGGGCGACGTAGGCGCCGGTAAAACCGTGGTCGCCGCCCTCGCCGCGTTGCAAGCACTGGAGGCCGGTTATCAAGTCGCACTGATGGCGCCGACCGAGATCCTCGCCGAGCAACACTTCATCACCTTCAAGCGCTGGCTCGAACCGTTGGGCATCGACGTCGCATGGCTGGCCGGCAAGCTCAAAGGCAAGAACCGCGTCGCCGCGCTGGAGCAGATCGCCAGCGGCACGCCAATGGTGGTCGGCACTCACGCGCTGTTCCAGGACGAAGTGCAGTTCAAGAACCTCGCGCTGGTGATCATCGACGAACAGCACCGATTCGGCGTGCAGCAACGGCTGGCGCTGCGGCAGAAAGGCGTCGGCGGGCGCATGTGCCCGCACCAACTGATCATGACCGCCACGCCCATTCCCCGGACGCTGGCGATGAGCGCTTACGCCGACCTCGACACCTCGATCCTCGACGAACTGCCGCCCGGACGCACCCCGGTCAACACCGTGCTGGTCACCGACACCCGCCGCGTCGAAGTCATCGAACGGGTGCGCGGTGCTTGTGCCGAAGGACGTCAGGCCTATTGGGTGTGCACGCTGATTGAAGAGTCAGAAGAGCTGACCTGTCAGGCTGCCGAAACCACCTTCGAAGACCTCACCGCCGCCCTTGGCGAGTTGAAAGTCGGGCTGATCCACGGGCGTATGAAACCCGCCGAGAAAGCCGCCGTCATGGCTGAATTCAAGGCCGGCAACCTGCAACTGCTGGTCGCCACCACAGTGATCGAAGTCGGCGTCGACGTGCCCAACGCCAGCCTGATGATCATCGAAAACCCCGAGCGCCTGGGCCTTGCGCAGCTCCACCAGTTGCGCGGCCGCGTTGGCCGGGGCAGCGCCGTCAGCCATTGCGTGCTGCTCTATCATCCGCCGCTGTCACAGATCGGTCGCCAGCGCCTGGGCATCATGCGCGAGACCAACGACGGTTTCGTCATCGCCGAAAAAGACCTCGAACTGCGCGGCCCCGGCGAAATGCTCGGCACCCGCCAAACCGGCCTGCTGCAATTCAAGGTCGCCGACCTGATGCGCGACGCCGACCTGCTGCCTGCCGTGCGCGACGCCGCACAAGCCTTGCTGGAACGCTGGCCGACTCACGTCAGCCCATTGCTCGACCGCTGGCTGCGCCACGGGCAGCAATACGGCCAAGTGTGAGCACCGTCGCAGTTTCTGACAGATCGTTCTGATCAAGCTGGTTATACTCCTGCCATTGTTTCAAAAACGGATACAGACCATGACCGAAGCCGCTCTCGCCCCCGAACCCCCGCACGCGCCGTCTGTCATTCGGCTGCTGCTAGGCAAGCTGGGCATCGCCTACGAAGAAGTGCTCGACCACCACGGCCTCAATGCATCGCGCAAGGTACAAGCCGTGTTGCTGGACGACACCGTCGGCGCGCTGATGGTGCTGTTTCCACAGAGCCAGTTGCTGGATCTCAATCGCCTCGCCGAACTGACTGGCCGGCGCCTGACTGCCGTGTCCACCGAGCGCCTGGAAAAGATGCTCGGCAAACACAGTCTGAGCCTGCTGCCAGGCCTGCCGGCGCTGACCAGTTCGCCGTGCCTCTACGAAGAAAGCCTGCTGCGTGAGCCGAAGCTGCTGATCAACTCCGGCGAGCCGGGCCTGCTGCTGGAAATCACCAGCGAAGCCTTCAAGACCATGCTGACCAAGGCCAGCGCCGCCAATTTCGGCGAAGCCCTGAGCAGCATCCGCCCCAACCTCGACCGCCCGGACGATGACCGCGAGGAAATCACCCAGGCCGTGCAAGCGTTCACCGCGCGACGCATCCAGCAGCGTCTGGAAGCGACCATCGAGATTCCACCGCTGGCCGAAACCGCACAAAAAATCATCAAACTGCGCGTCGACCCCAACGCCACCATCGACGACATCACCGGCGTGGTTGAAACCGACCCGGCGCTGGCCGCGCAAGTGGTGAGCTGGGCGGCGTCGCCGTACTACGCCTCGCCGGGCAAGATTCGCTCGGTGGAAGACGCGATCGTTCGCGTGCTCGGGTTCGATCTGGTGATCAACCTGGCGCTGGGCCTGGCCCTCGGCAAGACCCTGAGCCTGCCCAAAGACCACCCGCAACACACCACGCCGTACTGGCAGCAATCGATCTACACCGCCGCCGTCATCGAAGGCCTGACCCGCGCCATGCCGCGCGCCCAGCGCCCGGAAGCCGGCCTGACCTATCTGGCCGGCCTGCTGCACAACTTCGGTTACCTGCTGCTGGCCCACGTCTTTCCGCCGCACTTCTCGCTGATCTGCCGTCACCTGGAGGTCAACCCGCACCTGTGCCACAGCTACATCGAGCAACACCTGCTCGGTATCAGCCGCGAACAGATCGGCTCGTGGCTGATGCGCTACTGGGACATGCCCGATGAGCTGGCCACCGCCCTGCGCTTCCAGCACGACCCAAGCTATGACGGTGCCTACGCCGAATACCCGAACCTCGTTTGCCTGGCCGTGCGCCTGCTGCGCAGCCGTGGGATTGGCTCCGGCCCGGATGAAGATATTCCGGATGCGTTGCTTGAACGTGTGGGCCTGACTCGCGACAAAGCCAACGACGTCGTCAGCAAAGTCCTCGAAGCCGAAGTGCTGCTGCGCGAACTGGCCTCGCAGTTCAGCCAAGCCTGAATGCAAAGCGGGCAAGCGACCTCCAGTTGGAGCGACGCTTGCCCGCGATGGGCCAACCTGCGGCTTAAGCCGACTTGTCCAGGTAACGGATCACCCAGCCTTTATCGTACCCAGAGTCGGTGAAATACACTCCGCCCACCACGATGCGCCCATCGTCCATTACCGCCATGCCGTGGGGGTATTCGAAACCCGCGCTTTCATTGAAAACGGTAAATCCTGTACCAAAGAAAGAGGAGTCTGGAGAACCATCCGCCAGAAAGCGTGCGGTGACCGCGCTGAGATTCTCATCAAGCGCGCCAGTGCCACTGTTACCGCAAACGATGACTGAACCGTCCGTACGCGGCACGCAATGCAACCATCTGACGCCTTGGGACACAGGTGACGAAATCAGTGGTTGACCATCATTGAACACCCGATTGTAGGAGCCGCTGAGATTGAGCACCGCAATCAAGCCCTGAGAGACGCCCTCCACCGCCGCACCGCCGGCCACAACAATCTTGTCGTCGACGATTGCCGCAACGTCCAGGCTTATCCATTGATCGTGGGGCACGTCCACCGCGCCTTTGATTCCAAAACCTGTGTCAACCTTACCCGTAGCGTCGAAACGAGTAACGAAGGCGCCATGCGCACTCACCGCAAAATAATTGCCGCAGATCACCACGGCGCCGTCAGCCTGGGTTGCCGCCGCTTGCGCAACGATGTCCAAAGACGAAATATCTGCAAGCTCTACGAACGCAAAGCCCGTGCCGTTGAAGGTCGTATCGGGTGAGCCATTCGGCTCGAACCTCAGAACGATACCTTTTGTCCGGCCGGAAGCATCCTCAACGTTACTGACCACGACGATTTTTTCGTCCAGTTGTTGTTGAGCGACCATCCCTGCTGCGCCAGCCCCTGGGGCACCGCTGGCAGACGCTTGCACCACCCCGATATATCCGCCGCCGCCCATCTTCGCGTAGGAAAGATAGAGCACACCTTGTTCCCCGAAAGACGTCTGCAGTTGCCCGTCCTCGCGCTGTCTGACCAGCACCAGGCCCGTCGAGTTATTCGCGCCCTCTTCCGTGTACTGAGCACGAACCAGCCAGCCGCCATCGCTCAGCGGTGTAAACCCGAGAATCCGTCTCATGTAAAAATTTTCTTTCAGCCTGATCTCGACGTAGCCGGAGCCGTCTCCACCGAAAGCTGAGTCGAGAGCACCGTCTTCAAGCAGACGAACGATCCGCGTAGGTGCACCGGGCGTTGAAAGGCGAACGGCAACCAGCAATTTGTTTTGCGGCAGCGCCAGCAGCGCCCTGACGTCATATCCCGAGAATCCGGGGAATGGAAATCTGAGGATGCCACCGTCGCCGAAGGTCGGATCGTTATTCAAGGATGGCGTGCCCGCCACATAGCGCACGAAACGCCCAGGGACGTTGGGAAGATCAGAATGGACGGAGAGCTCGATACACACCACGATCCGGCCTTCCGTCATAACGGTGACACCTCGCGCAAAGGCAGCCCCTGCGCTGTCTTCAAACAACGCATGACCCGTACCGTTGAAAGCCGTATCCGGTTTTCCATCAGCAAGGAAACGCGCCGTCACCATGGCTGATTCACCCTGACCGACAACAGCGATCGAACCACCCACCTGCGAGGTATGCGTCCACGCCAACCCTTTTAGTAACGGCGAAAACAGCGGCTTGCCACCATTGAACACAAGGTTGGCCGCGCCGCTGGTCGTGAATGCAGCGATCAACCCACCGTCGAGACCACCACGCTGGGCTTGGCCCGCGACGATAATCCTGCCATCGCCTTCACGTACCGAAATCGATTGCAGAAAACTCTCGCCTTCATCATCGGGCATCAACACGGCCACACCGTTGTTGAATTGACTGTCCGGCGCGCCACTGGCGTCCAGACGCGCCAGAAAAACTCCACGACCTCCCGATCCGTCCTGGTATGAACCGCAGACCAGCACCTTGCCATCGGCTTGAATGGCGATGCCGTAGACGTTATTCGATGTGGCGACATCCACAACCACATAGCCCGAACCGTTGAATGATTGATCGAGTGAGCCATCCGCTAGCAGACGAATCACAACACCCGCTGGCAGTGGTGCATCATCAAAAAACACTAAATGGAGCAGGACGATTTTGCCATCCACCTGCCGGGCCGTTGATCGTGACGGCACGTGGGCAGTCTGTGAGGATCCGGTGTTCGGGTGACTTGCCTCACGCGGCACGCTAGCGGGATGGGGATTGCCGTAATGGGAGATAAACCGCATGCCGTTGGTGCCGAACGCGTCGTTCAGTTCACCGGTATTTTTCAGGCGGACCAGTGCAAGGCCAACGTCATTGGAGGTAGTCGAGGAATATTGAAGGTGTATCAGCCAACCATCATCCTCAAGCGCATCGAGACCGGATACATAGCTGATCCGAGCACCTTCCAACGCTATTTCAACAAAACCTCTGCGCGCGGGACCAAAGGTTTCGTCCAGCGAACCGTCGTCATTCAGCATCGCAATGGCAACCGGGGCATTCGCTCCCGTTAAAGGTATCGCAACGAGTAATTTTGCATCGGGGAGCGCCAGGACCGCCGCCGCTTCGTCGCCCGCGATACCAGGTATCGGTAAGGTCAACACACCATCCTGAGCAAACGTCGGATCGAGAGACCTAGGGATCGAAATACTGTGTGTCTGCGTCATGAGCTTGCTCCATCAAGTCAGTTAAGTCCCTTAATGCCGGAACTGGAACTTGAGTAGAACATCGCGACTGTGCACGAAACACCTGATAGAAATGACAGTCCGGCCGTCTTTGCGAGCCACAATGATGGCCTTACAAGACAAGCGCACCGTTATTCAGTGCGCTTGCATGGGTGTGTTCTAGCCAGCGACTTCCTAAGCTTTAGCCTTCGCCTTTCTTGGTTTCAAATACTTCATCAACCCTTGGAACCACATCACCAGTGCCGGGTTACCTTTGAGCTGGATCGACTTGTCCTGAATGCCCTGCATAAAGGCCAACTGCTTGTTCTTTGCCTGCATCGTCGCAAAGCCATAACCGGCATCTTTAAATGCAATCGCAAACGCCGGCTCCGCCACCACGCCAGACTTGCTGGTGATCCGCTGATCCTTCACCACGAAATGCCGCGCCACTTTCCCGTCCAGGGTCTGTAGCTGAAACACCAATTCCTTGTCACCCAACTGCTGCTGGAACGCAGGATTTGTCCGACTGGCCTTACCCATCAACAGACCCAGCATCCACAGAAGAAAACGAAATTTCATGCGCACAGCCTCAAAAGGAAAATGAACGGCCGGGGCAGTGTAAGGGATTCGGACGATAACACCACTGTTCGGTAATGTTGGAAGAGGATGCTGTAGTTTTCTCGCACGATGACTACCAAGTCACACACCTCCTACATACGCCTACACACATTTCTGTAGGAGCTGCCGAAGGCTGCGATCTTCTGATCTTCCACCCTGCAAACCTATGGGAAATTTCCTGCAAAACGCCGGGCTGTTCATGAACTAGGCGAGTTGGGTTGCTAACGATAGGCTCTGTGTGTCGCCGCAAAATCGGTGACTCGGACGTGCAAGTTCGAACTCGTCATGCATTCGGTTATAGCTATTCACCGAGCGTTTTCTTATGCTCGCGAATCGTTATGGCGGCTGTGTGTGGGAGGCCTTCGGGTCTGCCGGTAACCGAGTCCGGTCTTGCACACCTATACACAGCTGCCACCTCTTCGAAGCAAGCGAAGTAGTGCTGGCTCCATAACTCGGTGAAATTCCTATGTTCAAGCCAACACCCAATCCCCCAGAAAACCCAGATGTTTCGCCCTACGAATCTCTGGAATCAAAGAAATTCCACGAAGCCGCCGAGCGCGCCCTCGACCACCATTTCAAACCAGCCGTCGATCCACACCCCAAACGCGAGAACGGCCTCTTCAAACTCTCCCCCGGCACCGACGCCGAAGCCCTCATGGCCAACGCCTCCGAAGACCTTCTGTCCATCAGCGTCATCGCCTGCGACCTCGCCGACGACCTCCACGGCTCCCGCCGCTCGGTTGCACTCGCCCTGAGCAGAATGGCGGACGGTGTGCGACTGATGGTGGAAGGGACGCTCGACCAGATTGAAGTGCGAAGCGTGGCGGCCAAGTCGTAGCGAGATTTGTGGATGAAAAAAGGGGACGTTAAGTCCCCTTTCTGAATATTCCCTGCTTCACCATTGGCAACCTGTTTCAGGTTTCGAATCCACGTTGTAATCGTTTTCAAACGAATACTTCTTTGCGGATTTGTAATTCGTATACGACATCGCATCAACCCGGCCACCCTGAGTGACCATCTGATACTCACCTGTCAGTGCGCCATCAACTACTTCAACCCAAGTTGTCGTGTACTGGTAGGGCCGGCCATAGACCAGTTCCTCTTGTTCAGTATTGCGATGAACCAGAGTGATGGCCTTCTTCGACTTGCTGTACTTGACGCCAGCACCGCTCCACTTGGCGACAGAATCGTAATAGGTTCTGAACTCAAAATTTATGGGCTTGCCTTCGTGGGAGCGGAAGCAAAAAACCTCGGTCGTGACCTCGCTATGAGCCGCCAGAGGAACGAAAACGAGCAACGCGGAAAACAATGCAGACGAAAATTTCAAACCGAACATTCCTTTAGCGGTTCATCGGTACAGAACACACAGTTACAGCAACTCAACGAGCTCTTGTCACGCCTCGGGCGCCACAGCGCTGCGCTCACCCACCCTCGCCGGGATTTTCGAAGCTTTTCCCGCTTCAGACATTCGCGATGCGTATTGCTTGTACGCCGCCACCGCTCGCTCTTTATCGTTCATAGCCCAATAGCTATCTGCGAGATTCAGGTAAGCCACCGCCCGCTCTGGGTTGTGTGCAATTACCGCATTCAACAGTTCAATAGACTCTACGTAGTAACCCGCTTCGCCGAGTAGAAAACCAAGGTCGTTGGACCAGCCGGGACGCTGCGGGTAGTAGTACTTTGCGGCGATATAGCTATCCGGGGGACAAGTGTCATGTGAACCACCACCCATCAACGCGTAGCTCATCGTATCCTTGAAGGAAGAGTCATCACCCTTTCGGTAGGCTGCCAGCGCCATATCCAGCAGATCAGCTGAATCGACGGTCATCAATTTCTTTCTAACGCCCTCAATACTGCCAGTACGAGCAACCTGCAGCTTCTGCAGCGCCTCACGCCCATCGAAAGAGGCGAGAGTGATCGGGCCCAATGTCTGCACCGGCAACTCCACTACGCTGACAAGCGACCGATCACAGGAGTCGTTGTTCGCCACTTCCAGCAGAGCTTTCAGCTCAAACTGCTTTGAACCTCTGTTGAAGGCGAACAACAGGTTGAAGTTGTAAACCGCGTTATCTTCCTCGCTGGTTACCAGCGCGATGTAATCCCCAGCCTCAACGAACGGCTGCTTGATCAAAGCTTCCTCAGCCTGCGGATCAATGACAGTCATGACGCCAGGGCGACCTTTGAGTACATGGACGCTGAATACACCCTGAAGCGCAGACGAGTACTGACTCTTGATCAGAGGCAGCGCCTTCGACGTATTGAGCAAAATTCCCTCATTACGTGCCTGCACCGGCGCGATCAACAACCGGTTGGAGGCCTCGTCCGCATCCCCTGCCAGAACAAATACCTTTTGCCGTGATGCATCACCCAGCAAGCTAGCCGGGATTTCCTTAAGAACTTGGGGCGCAGCAAGCGCGGGAGAACCCGGTACAGCGACACAACAAGTTAGAGCGCAGAGAACGCTCTGCAATACGCGTTTCACTTTCTTCAATCCTTGATTCAATCAAATGATGTCCAAATACACCCCAATAGAGCTTGTCCGATTAGGCACCGGGTTCAGGCGCGCCGCACTTCAGTTCTTTAATTCGCTCATTCTGGATCGGTATCACACAAGCGAGCCGCTTCTCTCCTTCCCCACGAAGCTCGAACAAGCTGAGCGTCAGGTGTAAACCATCGGCAGCAAATGCATGATCCTCAAACAATGCACTGGCATAACCATTCCAAAACGATTTGCCGTCAAAACTGCAAAACCGCTTGGAGGACAGCACCCTCCAACCGCCGTTGGGCGCCAGTATCTGGACCGTCAGGCATGGGCTGCCAAAGGTGCTGACATAACGTGCCACGACATCGCCGAAGCGCTGGGAGCCGGACAGGTACACCTTGTTGAGATCAACTACATTACCCGGCTCATCAGCGACGATCGTGTCCAGATAAGCCGCACGCTCCAGACTCATTCTGGCCACGCAGTTGTTGATCGTCGTGACATGCGCTGCCACCCCAGGCTCGATTTCCGTGGCTTCAAGCGGGCAGGTGGTGTCGCGTAGCTTGATCCAGGCGCGCTGGGATTCTCTGGCCATGGCGACCAGCGCTTTACCCTGCTCAGGGTCACGCGTTTGTTGAGCCTCAAACCGTCCCAGCAGTTTCTTGTAGCTGGCATTGAGTTGCGTGTCGGCTTCCTTGCGGGCTGCCTCCACGCACCGATCGACCTGGGCGCTCACGGTGATTTCTTTGCAGTCGTCCTCGGCCATCGCGCAGGAGGCAAACAGGCATCCAAAGGACAACGCGATAAAACGCGCAAACATGTTCAATTTTTCATTCCCTGAATGACGGATCGCTCAACTACACGTTGAGGTATTTTCTGCGCCTTGCCGGCGGCGCTCATCGCGTCGCGGTACTGGCTGTAATAGCGCTGCGCTTCATCTTTGCGATCAAGGCGCCAGAGTGAATCGGCGATGTTCAACATCAGCACCGTGCGTTTACCAACGGCCTCAACGCCGCGATAAAACTTCAGCGCCAGTTCATCTCTACCGCCCTCGGCCAAGTAGAAAGCCAGGTCGTTGAAAGCTTGAGCATTGCGCGCCGGTGGGTGACAAGCCATATAGGACTCTGGACTTATAGTGCGAAGATTGAATGCGAGTTCTTCCACGCGAGATTGCGGCATCTCAATATTTGAGACCTGCTTCAATAAGTCCTTTGGAGACGGCGTCTGCATGACGAGATCAGGCGCATCCTCTTCCCCGGAAGTCCACCGATTGCCCTCCCACTTGCCGTAGCAAAACCTGGCTGCGGGCTGACTGAGCACACAACCGGTCTCCATCGAAATGACCCCGCAACCAGTTTCCTCTGTCGGGATTTCTTCACCCTCCTGGCCAATGACAACGCCATAAAGAGTCTGAAGGAGGAGCAATGTTTTCTTGTCGGGACTTAACCAAGCCTCATGCGTTTCAGTACCCACCGCGGGTACATAGAGGGGAAAAGTTTTTCCATTGGCGGTAAACGAGGCGACCGCCGACTCCGCAGCAGGCCTGCCCCATGTCTTGTCATTCAGCGTCACTAAGTTCCCGCCAACCCCCACGATCTCAATATTTTCAGACAAGGCATTGGCTGAAGCTGACAGGCTCATGACAATCATCATCCGCTTAAGGCTGCCCGCGAGAAGACGGTTCATCCACTCACTCCTCATCCATCGGCGACGATTCCACGTCGGTCATGCTCAGCAGCCGAAACTCAGTGTTCACAAACTCGTAGTAACGATCCCGATTACCGCTTTCCAACGCATTCCCTTGGGAGTCTTGCTCACCGTCGAGCGTGATGCCGGAGACGATGACCAAGCGGCTGTCGGGCTGGTAAACCATGCCGAACGTACTGCCGTCGTAAGCATTCGGCAGACCGCCAACGACTTCCCCAGTCTGAGCGTCCAGCACTTCGCCGCAAATCGCGCTGCCGCCACAGCCGAGCCTGTGCAGGATGTAATGGCCGGCGAAGTTGACCTTGCCTTTCAGGGCTTGCACCCGTGCCTGATCCATCATTGGGCTGCTGTTTTCTTGCGGCACCAGTTTATGGTTGGGGCCGTTGAAAACTGGCGTGACGGTGTAATCCTTGAAGGCTGGATCGGCAGCGAATGCCATAGACGCGGCAGCTAATATCAAGCTGGCGAGAAGAACTGAAAATCTTTTCACGCTGTAACTCCATCGAGGCAATGCATTTTGGGTGTGTTCATTCGAAGGCAATGCCGCGCACCGCTTTCCTGATTTGCTCGAACCCTTCGTTGCTGATCGCCAATGGAGTGGATGAACCCGATTCCGCCGAGCCGATCAGCACGTCTTTACCCCTCAGCAGGCAAAAAGCGATGCGGGTAATGTGCCGTCGTGACTTGTCGTGGAAACCGAAGATGAAACCCGAAAAACTCTCCCCGCCCCATTGCTCGAAGGTGTAGGTGTTCGCACGACCCGCGAGCGAATTGGGCACCCAGCCCTGATCGGTAAGGGTCGCCGGGCACCTGCGGTCGTTGTCGTCACGCAGGATTTGCACCGCAAACGCATCGTCTGCTGCGGGTTTCCAGTCGGTGAGAAGCGAAAAGTACTCCGAGTTTTCACACATCAAACCAAACCACGGCTGGCTCAGGTCGCCATGTTTCTCGAAGTGCCAGTCGGCACCACTCGACGTCTGCGCTTGCCACAAGCTGGGGGCGCTGGACGGTTTGGGCAGTTGTTTGGCTGCGATAAATACCGAATAGAAATCGTCGAACTTCAGCCATTGGTTCTGCAGCAGCGGCATGGAGAATCGACACGAACCCATGTCTACAACTGTCTCGGTCGGGCCTTGCGCAACCGGCGACTGGCCGGGCTCGTTACCGACCAACACAGCAGCTGCGGCGGTCACATAACCCACCTGTAAAAGCACGACCAGACCAAAGATCAATTCGCGGAGGTATCGTAGTTTCACTTCCTATCCTTCGAATTGATCAACTCCAACTCACCATCCCGATACAACACCTCACACCCCACCCACGCCGGATCCACCTGCGGCATTACCGCCGACGGCTTGCGCAACTCCCGCAACAACGTCGAGCCATGCGACAAGCGCCCACCCATGCGGGCAATAACCGCCCGCGCGGTTTGGTAATGCGCATGTCGCCCCGGATCGAGGGAGTCTTCGAGCAAAATGTCGGCGCCGAGAATGCCTTGCACCTGCCCCGGATAAATCATGAACCCGGTGGCCTGTTCCGCACCTTCGCGACCGTCCTGCCAGAAGCTGCCGTCTCGGGTGCGAACGTCGGGATGCGGCGCAAACCAGTGCTCGCGGTCCGCCAACGGCATTGCGTGGTGCAGACGAAAGAAGATGCGCATCAGGTTGTCGCGATACCACTCGCGCACTTGCAGGTAGTAACCACGCAGGCCCGGCAGGCCGGTTGAATGCGCGAGGCGGATCAGCCCTGACCATTGCGGGAATGCCTGTAACGGCAGCTCACTCGACGTGGGTCGAGGCGTGGCCGGATCGGTCTCCCACGGCAATCGATGCGGACTGTTTTCAAGGTTGTCGTACGCGGTCGGCGGGCGCCCCAGCCAATCGCCGCCGCTGCTGGCCAGCGCCGTGGCGATGCACAGATTGCCTTGCACCACGAACACGTAAAACCGGGTGAACCAGTCCGCCAGTTGTTGGCCATCGGCAGCTTGGGCGACGAGTTCGGCCAGTTCCCGATCGAAGCGCTGCAAACCATTTTCAAGATTCAGCAAATGCCCACGAGCCCTGCGTTGCATGCGCAAAAACAGCGGCAACGAACGCAGCATTTTCAGCGGTTGCCACGGCAGATGCGGAGTCGCCCCGCCAACTTCACCGGCATAGTTGCTGGCGCTGATGCCCCAGTCGGCGAGTCGGGCGAGGAACAGGTCGTTGTTGATGTAAGACGCGCCGCCGAACACGGCGGTGAACGGCTCGTTGTCCTGCAACACTCGCGCATCCCAGCGCGCCATGATCGCCGGAATACTTGCCGCTGCCCGGCGCTGGGCATACTCCACCAATACGCTCGGTTGCGGCGGCAGGATCTCGGCGATGTTGGCGGCGGTCAGGTGTCGGCGCCAGCCGTAATCGCTGATCGGCCGGTATTGCAGCAGCCACAGTTGCCCGCCGTCCCAGGCCCATTCGACGTCGCCTGGTACGTAGTGAAATACCCGCAGCACGTCTTGCAGAAATTGCCATAGCCGCTCTTCGGTCAAGCCGTGGGATGGCGTGAACGCGCCGCTTCGCCAGGCATCGCCAACCCGCGAAAGCGTTGCCCGCGAAGGGCTGACATGACCGTCGGCCAGCGATTCGAGATGGCCTTCAACCCACTCCAGCTCTACCGAGAGATGTCGCACGAAGGCGATCCCGGACACTACCGGGGTGACGAAGCGCTGCACCACCACTTCCTCGACGCCTTCGGCCGTCAGTTCGGCGATGCGTTTAGGCACGTTGGCGGTCGGCTCGCGCAGATAAGTCGTGCTCAAACCGGCATTGGCTGAATCGGCCTGATCCTCGCCATAACTGGAGGAGCGCACCGCCCAGGTCACGTCGGGTTGGGCGGCGAGAAACGCAGGCAGACGCGGATCAGCGCAATCGTTGAGCGTCAGCGCCGCCGGCACCGGTTGCCGGGCCAGTTCAGCCAAGCGCAAACGCCCGCCCTTGGTGTGCGCAACAAACCCGCGCTCGCCCGACTCCAGCCACTGCGCAAACTGCGCGGGTGCGTCGATCCACGGGTAATGGCCCCAACCGGGTTTCAGGCTGATGGTCAGATCTGCGCGCGCAAGAATCGCCGACCATGCCGCCGCTTGTTCGATGCCCAGTACCTTGTCCTGATCGCCCCAGACCAGTTCGACCGGGTCGGTGATCCACTCCAGCAAGGGCTGCGCGGTGTCGGCACGGATCAGATCCCAGTGCGGCACAAACGCACGGCAGCGCGCATAACCGGCGCCCATGCGCTGATACTGCGCGGGCGTCCAGGTCTGGTTGGAGAACTTGCGCGCGAACAGCGTGGGTTTGTTCGACAGCAGCCAGTGAATGGACTTGCGGATCGGCAGCGGTGACATCAACGCCGGCAATCGGCGCTGCCACAAAAAGGCGCCCACCGGCGCCAGCAACACACTGCGAGAAAAGTGCCCGGGCCGACGTTGCAGCGCATGCAGCACCAGCAACGCGTTGACCCCGACGGCCATGATCGCACTGCCCTGCTGCGTCATCGCCAGCAAGGTCTGCGCGTAGTCGGCAAGATCCTCACAGGGTGGCTGCGGATTGGCGCCGAAGCCCGGCAATTCCAGCGGCACCACGTCGTAGCGCTGAAAGTGCGGCAACGCGTCATCCCACCAATCGGCGGCGCTGCCATTGCCGGCCAGCAGGTACATCAACGGCTTGCTCATGGGCGATCCTCAGGTCAGATCGCGCAGAGCGGCGTCGAGGGTTGGATAGCGGAATGTGTAGCCGGCCTCGGTCAAACGCTGCGGCACCACGCGCTGACCGTCGAAGAACAACTGAGCCATTTCCCCTGCCAGCGCACGCACGGGCGCGGCGGGAATGTGGAACCACACCGGGCGTTTGAGGACTTTGCCGGCCTGCTCGGCGAACGCTGCCTGACTGACCGTCTCGGGCGCGACCATGTTGTAGGTGCCACGCAGAGTGTCGTCGTTGAAAGCCCGCGCGATCACCTGAAGCACATCGTCACGATGCACCCAGCTCATGATCTGCTGACCGTCACCCATGCGCCCGCCGAAACCCAGACGGAACGGCAGCAGCAACGGCGTCAACGCACCGCCGGGGCCGAACACCACACCGAGGCGCAGCACCACCTGACGCACGCCAAACTCGGTGGCCGGTTGCGCGGCGGCTTCCCAACGCGCGCAGAGTTCGGCCATGAAACCGTCGCCCTTGCTGGCGTGTTCGTCGAGGTTTTCGCTGGCATCGCGCACGCCGTAGAAACCGGTGGCCGAGGCTTGAATCCATAGCGCTGGTTTTTGCTTGGTGTTCTTCAGCCAAGTCATCAACGCTTCGGTGGTGCTGACTCGACTGGCGAGCAGTTGCGCCTGACGTTTGGGAGTCCAGCGTGGGCCGGCGACAGGGGCGCCGGCGAGATTGATCACTACGTCGAAGGCTTCGTCGTGGCTGAGTTCGCTGAGCGAATGCACACAGCGGATGCGACCGTTGAATAGATTGGCCGCGGTCAATGGATCGCGCGTCAGTACGCTGACAGAGTGGCCGGCGTCGAGTAATTGATTGACCAAGACTTCACCGATGAACCCGGTACCGCCAGTGATCAGCACGCGTTTGAAAGCGCTGTCGGCAAACGGGTTGGATTGGCTCGGAGTCTTTACTGCAGGAGACTTTCGGCGGTCATGCCGATAAAGCCAGAACAACGGCGGCAACAACACCAGCAATGCAAAGCCGTCGAGCCACAGGTGCGACCAGACCTGCTGTTGCGCTGAAAGCCACATGTCCTGCGGCGCCCATAACAGAATGCCGGCGATCAACCAGCCCCACACTGCCGGGGCTTTCGAGCGATTGCCCAAGTGCACCAGCGCGAGCATGTACAGCGAATAACTTTGCAACGTCGCGCCGAACAGCGCGAGCCACCAGACTTGTTGTTCGTGGCCGGCCGCAGGTACCGCATCGGCGCCCCAGAATGCGAGTTCGAGAACTTCAAGATAGCCGTCGAGTAAACCGGAATGCCCGGCCCAGGTCAGGGTGAGACCGGCGAGAATGTGCACGATTGCGGCGGCGTATAACCAGAGCACTAGCGCTGGGCGAAGGGAGATCGAGGGGGCTGGCATTCCGTGTCCTGAGCGCATTCCTTGGGGGTGGGGAGTTTAAAGGAAAATCGCGGTCGTCAGATGCTCAAGTATTAAACGTTCAAGCGCTGCGGATTCTGGCTCAGCGCCTATGAAAACGCGTTAGCCATGGTGGTGGAACGCGTTTGATCACATCGAGGTGAAAAGGCGTCGGGCGCTATAAACGCCCTTCTTCACTTAACCGCACTAAAAGCAGCTGCTGGCCACTATCGGTTCGGCCACTTCGGACTGAAGTCGCTTAATCGCATTGATGCCCGAGTCGTTACCTTTGTCGGCAGCAAGCTGATAACAGGCCAAGGCGCGAGGAGTATCTTTCTTTCCTAGATCGCCGCTTTTCCAATAATCGCCTAACGAAACGAATGCGTGCGTTGATCCCATGGTGGTAGCACGAATCAACTCTTTTTCAACGTCCAGCGGGCGCTGGCAGGGTCCTGAACCGGCCAATTCATTGCCAAAACAATAGAAGCCAGCCAACGACTCAGCACCGCTCGGTGAATCAACGGCTGCTGCTTTGAAAAGAGCCTCAACTTTGCCGTATTCCAATTGCGGGGCCATACCCGACAGACTCAGCCCAGCCGCAGCCGAACTAGATATAGGATCGCCTGAAGCGGCCGCGCACAGGTAATTTTCCAAAGTCGCCTCAAAAAGTTCTCCTGTCAGCCGGTATTGCTCAAGGCCGCCCAAGCCAGCAAATCCTTGTCCGCGCTGCCAACAGAAATTCTCTGCACGACTCATTTTCCGCGTGGTGGCTACAGAAAGCTCTTTTTCAGGAATCGACCAGTCCTCAACCCCATCAAGCGTCCAGCAGGACTTCCGAGAAAAGTTGAAAATCTTGATATTGCTGTTGCCGGCGCGTTTATCCACAACGTTAACGTGGCGGTCATCCACCTTCTCGATCTCTATTCCTTCCACTTTCCCATCGGGCACAGCCACCATTAAGGGAAACGCCATATCGCGTCCCACCTCCGCAGTAACGTAAGTCACAATCCGCCCTATATCCGACGTCCCCTCTAATACCAGCAGCTTCACGGCCTGCGCAGTTAGTCGCTTCTGCGACTCGACATTAGCGGAGAATGCTGGAAGAAACTGTGCAAAGTCTTGCGTAGGGCACGAGCCACGTCCAATTGTCGGGCCACTCCCGGTATCGGACGCGATATTGTCCAAAAACACTGAACGGTCGCGACTCATACTGGCGATGCAATTGTTCACCGCTGACACATGCGCCGAAGAGCCCGGTTCCGTCTCCAACGCATCGACTTGGCAATCGGTATCGCGCAATTTGATCCAGGCGCGCTGAGCCTCCTGAACCGTTGCCTTTTGGCTCGCCGCAAGAACTGGATCGGTTTGATACCCACCCTCGAGCCGAACCATCAGTTCTTGATAACTGGTATTCAACTGTTTATCTGCAGCAACCTTGGCACTCACAGAACATCTTTCCCTCTGAGAGTTCGTAGTGATATCGGCACATGCATCGTCAGCAAATGCATGTCCCCCCAACAGAGATAAACCACCAATCAGCACGGCGGGAAGCACCGGAATAAGATATTTACTCAAGGCAAATTCCAACAATATTTTGCGAAAGTGTATTTTTAAGTCGTGCTTATTCTTCAAGGGAGATAGCCATTTTCAGAGTAGATCCATTCAGATAAACGACTGCTTCGCGCCCATTAATATCGACAGGGGTAGGATTCTGGATCATTCCTTCATCACTAGCCTTCGCAATTTTTGTTAACGTCTTATCCGCAACATTGGCACGCCAAATAGTTTCATCACCATTCTTGAAATAAAACGTCGGCCGTGACTTGCTCCAAATCGGAGCATATATATTCCAACCAGCCTCGGGCCGACCAGCCTGCGCTATCGTTTCATACCCTGAGGTGTGCGAGTAGTACGCTTGCAATTTTCCATACTCACCACCCCAACCGAATGTCAAACCACTAACAGCATTTTCATCAGTATTTGGCCACTGCTGGAACAGCAAACTGCTTTCCAATGGCGGAGATTTTGAACCGAGCTTATAAACCATCCCCCGCAGCTGATTCTTAGAGAGCTGCTGTCGATAGTAAAACGCCCCATCCAAGATTCCCGCGAATCTTTTCCCTTCGTCGTTTGAACCCAAACTCAAAGCACCATCAAAACCGATATCTTTCGCAATCGTGTGCAATACCGGCCTGTCGTTGCGATCAACGTACTCATATAGATTACCCCGATACGCAATCACCGCCGCATCAAAATGCCCTTCGAACACGATGACATGCAACATGCCTGAAATTGTTTCAGCGGAGATCACAAATCGTTCAACAGCCCCTTTTTCATTGGGAAGCCATGCTAAATTAATGACCTTCCATGAGCGGTCAAACTGTGTGTAGGGTTTATCACCCAACATTAACTTAATATCTTTCTGAGTCGGCCTAGGCGCAATAGAAACCGGTGTGAGAAAGCTTATCTGCTGAACATAAACTTCCTCTAAACACTCGACTGACTCACAAGAATTACGCTCTGACTCAAGCCAATCACTTTCAATTAATTGAAAAACCCGCCGACTTTTTATCGACTTGAAGACTTCACTTAGCTTTTCATCCATTGCGGACAAAGAAGGAGAACGACAAATTTTCCTTTCTACGTCCGTTGAAGCTTTGCCACAGTCGAAACTCGCAGAAAATGCCACCGAACTGAAAAGCAAAAAGGCTAACGGTAAAAAGCCAGGGAGCGAATATATATTTTTCATTGAATCAGCCATCAAAGAAGTATTCCCACCATCGAAACGGATACGTTTACGCTCCGCCTCAAAATCAAAGAATTTTGGCGCAACAAATAAATCCGTTCCCTTTCACACGTAAAGGAAATAGCGCAAAAAAGAAAAAGAAAAGTTTGTTCATGCTCATCCAAGTCGACGCTTTCGCGCGAATGCACTGGCTTGTCCGTTTCAACGTCTGTTCTTGTCCGGTGCCAAAGCCAATTGGCGAGCACGCTCTATCGTCGCGCGAATTAGGCAGGCATCGGACCACTCACCGAAAACTGATTTCTGCGATTTCGGGTCGGACTGGCACTCCGCATCTCGAAATTTCATCCAGGCTCTTTGAGTTTCCCTCAGTGCTTTCTGACCGCTTTCGTCCAGCCGACTCATACGATCCCGATATACAGAATTCAGCAATGCATCCGCGTCAGGAACCATCAGATCAAGAACACCATTTCCCGAAGGAAACCACTCAACGTCCGCCAATGCCTGTTCGCTCTCATTGTTCCAATTGTAGAGGCCGTTTTCTTCGATCTTCAGTGTGGCGGATCGCTGATGGTGATTCGTCGGATCGCTTTCGCTGACCTCCGAGCGATAAACAATTTCCAAATAGATAGGGTCGGTTGTGCGCTGAGGATCATTCAATAGCGTTTGCCGAACAATGGCCCGTTGCTTATTGCTCTCAGTGATCTCTATCGAAAAGCACGGATCCGGCCCAGGACGTTCTGCGGACGCCTTCCTCTCCAGGCATTGATTACGAACCGCCATGGAAGGGGTATCCGAACCACCACCCACATCAACGACTCTGACAAGCAACCGGACTTCCGGGTCCTTGGAAAAGTCGGCCTGAAGGATGGTGGCAATCATCGTGCCCTCAGCCATGACCACAGGCGACAGTATTGAAAATAAAAAAATGAGGCTGAATCTGAAAAACTGCATCCCTTGGCGTCCGTAAAAAAATCAGTGATCCGTTCAATTCTGAACGGGCCTGCGACAGAAGATAGAGTCAGAACCGACAAGCGGGCCAGATCTATTTAAGTTCTCAACCAAATTCAAAGCGGTCGAGCGCAACAAATAAATCCGTCCCCTTTTCCTCAGTCCCCTTTTCCTCAAAGACTTTCTCTCATGTCCATGCACTCCTTCGCATCCGCGAGGACCTTGCGTTCACCATTATTGAGGACGCACACAGGTTTTTTGAAGGTGCCTTTCATCCTTTGACAGACAGTGCTACCCGCTTCCTTATAAACACATTGCTCGCCAGAAATGATCAGCTCTTTACCTGGAATCAAAGTCACAACTTTTGTGCTTTCAATACGGTAAACGTTTTCGTAAATTGAATCACCGAACTGTTGAATATCTTTATAGGTACCATCCTCCAACTCCGAAGCACTAGCAGGAATGTCTCCGATATATGTGGCCTTTCCACCTTTAGCTACAGCAGAAAAAATCATAACCTGAGCGTTTAGACCCATATCATCACTGGTTGGATAAGAAAATATAATTGCTATATTTTCGGTCCCTGCCACTTCTCTAGCAACATAATCTGACCGACATCCGCGATCAGCATTATCAAGAGAGAAGACTCCCCCTTCAAAAGAAAGAGTCAAGCTAGCTTGATCAGCTTCTTTACATATCAGGCTATGCTCAGTTGAAGCCGAATAAGCAGCGCCACTATAAATGGATAACAAAAACACCATTAGGCGAATCATTCAAATGACCTCAGTAAAATCTTTGAAGCTTATTTATCATTATTTCACGAGCCGAGAAGTTCGCGGCAGCCGGCCAAGGGTGAGCAGCATCGGTCCCGACTAAAGAACCGTCATCCCTAATACGTCGAGTCATTTTGGGTATGTCATTAGAGTCGGCAATTCCCAGCAGTTTGTTTTTCGTCCAAAACCAGCCCGCCGCTTCAAGACAACGAAGGGAACAGATTTATTTGAGTTCAACGATAAAATCAGTTGGATAAATAAATCCGTTCCCCTTACCCGCACCTTTTATCCAACGGGAGGACGAAAAAAGTCCGCTCCTTTGGTTCACTCTGCATCCACTGGAAACTATTTAGAAAATCGCAAAGAAGATAAAACGTCTCTTATCCCCTGAAAAGTCTCTGCATCCAGAGTCAAAGTATCAGGATAATTTTCCGCTGCACCTACCAGCATGTTTTCTCCCTCTAGGATACAAAAACTAACACGCGCAATTTTTTTGCCCGTTTTATCCTTAAACCCGAAGATGAATCCCGACCAACCAGAACCTCTCAACTCTTGAAAAATGTAGTCTTCGGAGTTGCCAGCGCTTTTATTTGGCAGCCATCTCTCATCACTTAACGTTGCAGGACACTTAAGAGCATTTGCTTGCCTAACATCCTGAAGCTCTGGACTAACATCCTCGCTCCCAGAGTCTTCCCCAGTTTGTTTTAGGTCAAAATTGTCCACAACATCGCACATCATGCCAAACCACTTGGCTCCTAAATTGGAGTCTTTTTTAAAGCTCCAATCATAACCGACAGCCATTTCAGCCTGTTCAAGATGCGGCCAGTCCTGATCCTTAGGAGGAGATTTTGACTCTAGAAATACAACATCAGGTGTATTGAACTTAATATATTGATCTTTACTAATATCAAGTGAGTATTTACAACTACCTTGGCGCACATTAACGACTGCTATTCCAGACGCAGATATAGAGTCGTTAGGCTCGTTCCCAACATTTACAACTCCGTCAGCCTGTTCCTTGTCAGCAGACACCGCCGTGCTTGAAGCCGAACACACCACCAATGCAAGGTAAAAACCAAATGTTTTTTTCATTAATCGACTCTCCGATAAACAAAGTCCTGCGGCGTCCCTGACGAAGATCCAGATGGCGTTGGAAAGCTCAAGGTATCCATTAAAACCATTTGTGCGTTTGCAAAAGCGAGAAATCTTGCTTGCACTCCCCAAATAGAGCTGAAGCTAGATGAAGGGGAGCCTAGATTTACAGTAGCGGCAACATTTCCGAAAGCAGAATTCTCATAATAATGTTTTGTTTGAGCATTAGTTGTTAGAGTCTTTAACGTACTGCTTGAACTGGTGTAGTAGCCATCAGCTTGTTTGGAGGCCCCAGACCAAGCCCAGTAGGCGCCAGCACTATTGGCTGCATCATACGAACCTTTTACCGCGTCACGCTTTGTGATGATCGCTTGTGGAATGCCAGTAGACGCATCGCTCAATGAGTTTGTTGGATCGTACATAGTTTTGTGACCATTAACTATAGGTCTGTTATTGTTCGCCATCGTTGTATGACTAGCTAAAACCTGTTTAACTTGCGAGCTTATTACTTCACCCTTAAATTCCCAGTACTTTATATAGTTACTGGCATGTGTTAACTGAAGAAAGCCTCTGCCATCCCACGGCTTATACCAATATGGGCTACCCTCATGAAACTTTTGGTACCACTGAGTTTCTTGTGTAGCATTACCAAAGAAACATGCCAATCGCACCGGGGTAACTACCAGAAATTTACGCAAAGCCTTATTAAGATCATTCCGACGAGTTAAAGCATCTGGACTTGAACTAGAAAGCAGGGTGCCCGCATTTGGTAAGCTGATTGACTCCCACTGCCAAGTAGATGCCTTCCTCAACGAGTTCGTTGGAAGCAACTGGACAAGCTCATTTCTGCTTAACCAACTACATTTCCTAAATGTCGCAATAAATTCTTTTGGTGGAAAATGCCAGTGCCTACTTTCAATGCCTTCGATAGCGGCATCTTCCCAAAAGCCTAATGCAACCTGATGCCTCTTCAACTTATCATAAGCCTCTTGCGGCATCGGTCCATTTTCAGCCACTTTTAATAGCCAGTCGTAGCGAGCATCAAAATCGTTTTTACACCACTCGCTGGGAAACATGCATACCAAGCGCTTAATCCGATTTTGAGCATCTGTACTTTCAAGCTTTTGCTTACTTAAATCTCTTTCCTTCACATAGCGTTCAGAAAGCTGCTGCTTTGCCTCTTCCGATAGAGAGGAGTAAGCAGGAGAAGTAGCTATCCCTATGGCATCGGTGTTATCGGAAACTACTTTTCCAACATCCAAAGCTAGTAGTTCTCGAATAAAAGGTGACTGGCAGTGGCTATCTTTATCCTTATCGTCATCAACCAACTGCCAACCCTGCCAATGAGGAAAATCTGCATCGCTGAACTTCCCAACCGTAGGAGAGTTTAAGTTAACCCAACCTACTTTACTTTCCTCGCCAACTTTTGCGGGGAATTTTATTTTACGCCAATGGGCAGCATCAGTCGGCTGCAATCGCTCCTCACCAATAACTCTTCCAAAGCGTAGCAGTTCAAATCCCGCACTGGGAGATTGGGGATATAGCTCGCTGGAAGTTTTAAATAGCGAGTACTCAAACTCACTTTTCTCGTCTACCCCACCCAAGTCAAATCCAGACCGGGTATATGTAGTTAGCGTACATGAGCCTTTAACGAAACTCATTCTAACAAAAAGCCCATCTTGTAACTCTGTCGCCAGCGCCCACTCATAACCATCAACTGTATTTGACACATTAGTTGCAGGAGTGCCCCCCGCTTCCTCAATCGGCGCGGGTCCTGCGGGCATAGCAGGGCAACGATAAATAATCTGCGAGTTATTTAGAGCGGATAAGTGGCTGGATGGCTGACTCTCGTAACCAAAAACTTCTGGAGGAATAAAGAAAAAAATATCCCCCCAACAGCAGTCCTTTCGACCATCGCTAGTTTTGAATGCCAGGTCTTTTTCTTTTCGCCCAACGATATTCTCGATTTTGCTGTCGTCAGCAACAATTTCAAAATGAATCCTATTTTCCTCACCGTAAATTTTGCCAGCCTCACCTATGATATCTTTTCGATATATCTTTTTTCCTTTAGCTGGCGCGCTCAAACTAATTTTTGTGAGATGCATATAGATTGAATAGAAGACGATCTTTCCTTTTTCGCCTTCGCCTATCTCCGTTTCGTGCTTGATTACAATACAACCATCATCTGTCCACTTTTCGCGATACCTAAGGCCATGATCAGGCGCCGCCTCACTTTCCTGGGTCGGCTGTCGAAAATAAACCAGTATTCCATCTGAGATTGCACATACCGGCAAAGCTTTTCCGCTTTCTTGAGGTGCAGTCAAATGGATGCCGCCATGCCAGTTGAGGTCAAAGCTTAGCGGATAGCCACCATCGCCAGGGATACCTCCGACCATAGCGCGTGAGAGGAAAACATCGTCAGTTTCTCCCGCATTCGGTTTCGGCAGAAAAGGAGGGCTAATGATCATTCAAAAAATTCCTTGTTCATATTGACGCTTGTCCGTCCGCTCAAAGCGAGAAAGGGTAATCAACTGTCGGCTTAACCTTCTCAGGCACCGCATTCCCCAACGCCTGATCCATCAAACTCCCCGCCTTATCCTTATCCGCCGCCCCCGGCAGCACCGGCGGTTTAATCCCGATGCCAGTCCCCGATCCCGCAGAACCACCCGCATTGATCTTGATCACCGGCCCAACCACCGTCACACCACCGCCATCCAGCTTGATAAAGCTCCCACCCCCGAGAATGGTCAGCTCCGTCCCCGCCTCAATAACAATCTTGTCCCCAGCCTTGAGGTGAATCTCTTTCCCCACGCTGGTGAGCTGCGCCGTGCCGAGTTTGACGTGTTGGTTCTGCCCAACCGTGAGGTGATCATCCAGCTTCGCTTCAACCTTGCGGTCGGAGATCGTGGTGCGGTGTTCTTCAGCCTTCAGCTCGGTGTAGGTGTTTTTCACCACCGTGTCATGACGTTCATTGCCGACCCGAATCTTCTGGTCATGCTCTACGTTTTCATCCCAATCCCGCTGCGCATGAATGTAGATCTGCTCCGCACCTTTTTTGTCTTCAATGCGCAGTTCGTTGTACCCACCACCGCCCGGTGAGCTAAGCGTTTTGAAGACGCTGCGAGTCTTGTTTGCCGGCAGTGCGTACGGCACCGGGTTTTCCTTGTGGTACAGGCAACCGGTGACGAGGGGTTGGTCGGGGTCGCCTTCGAGGAAGGTGACGAGGACTTCCATGCCGATGCGCGGGATGCTGATGGCGCCGTAGCGGTCGCCGGCCCAGGAGCTGGAGACGCGCAGCCAGCAGCTGGTTTTGTCGTCGGCGAGGCCTTCGCGGTCCCAGTGGAATTGCACTTTGATGCGGCCGTATTGGTCGCAGTGGATTTCTTCGCCTTTGGGGCCGGTGACGTGGGCGGTCTGGCTGCCGAGGACGCGGGGTTTCGGGTGTTCGAG
>NZ_CAXAPN010000051.1:0-28239 GCF_963971015.1 Pseudomonas sp. RA_15y_Pfl2_54 | reverse complement strand
TGAAAGCCAATAATCCTCACTCATCAGAATAGCCGACCGTTCAGATGCCAAGGACTTGGCCAGCGTCGATTTGCCGGATGCAATCTTGCCTGACATCAAATGAAGCATTGGTTGAGTCATGGGGGACATCTCCTTGTCGAGTACTGATGATGCTCATTGAAAAGCGTCGAAGCAACTGCAGATCGTCCACTGTCAGCTTTGGGGCGGAAGCGGTCGTCATGAACGTCCGGTATTGGCCGAAAGCGGGAATTCACGACGACCTGTTTCTGGTCGAAATCAACAACGAATACTTTGCTTGCCAGTTCATTTTTTGCACAGATGCTTGAACTGACACCTGACTAAACGGCAAAAATTGCCCACTAAACCCATACAATTCAGGGCCTCGTTAGCTTCGGTAACACGGGCCCTTCCACCAACCTCTCCACCCCCAACCGCACCCTCTCCCCCCCCTGCTCAATCACCACCCCATCCCCCTCCACCGCCACCAACTTCACCCCAGGCCCAACCGTCTCCCCCTGCAGAAAACTACGCGGCGGCCCATCGTTCAGGCTCAGTATCGCCACCGCCCCCCGACTACTCGCCATCACCCCACTCACCTTGATGTCCACCGGCGCCGTTTGATTGGAAAACCACTGCAACGCCGGGCTGTCACTGCGCACCGCGAGCAATTGCGGGGCTGCCGGCGGGGTGTGGGATTCGGCGGTGGTCAGCAGCAGCGACGACCACGTCGCCACGCCAACCAGCGCGGCGAGCAGTGCCGCGGCCTGGACCATTTGCGGTGGGGAAAAGCGTGCGGTGAACATCATGGGCTGAATCTCCTTTTAGTCCCTGCCCACAGACTACGCGGCAATTCTCTCGGTTTTATTTCACACGCCTTACATGTTGGCGGTGCAGGATGATCCTCAACGCAAAGGAGCGCGCAATCGATGAACAGGCAACAGGGCTTTACCCTGATCGAGTTGATGGTGGTGCTGGTGATCATCGGTATCGCCAGTGCGGCGATCAGCCTGAGCATCAAGCCCGATCCGCTGCAATTGCTGCGCAAGGACGCCGAGCGTGTGGCGCAGTTGCTGCAGGTGGCGCAGGCCGAGGCCCGCGCTGATGGCCGGCCGATTGTTTGGGTCAGTGATGCCAAGGGTTTTCGGTTTAGTCGGCGCAGCGACAACGGCAAGGGTTTCGAGCATTTCAATGACGATGCACAACTGCGCCCGCGGCCGTGGCAGAGCCCGAAGGTGCAGGTGCGGGTCGAGCCGAAACAGAAAGTCGTGCTCAACGCTGAGTGGATCAATCCGCCGCTGCAACTGACGTTGTCCGATGGCGCCAATCAGTTGAGTGTCCTGCGCGATGTCGCCGGCCGGATCAGCGTGCAATGAAAGACCAACAAGGTTTCACCCTGATTGAGGTGATGGTCGCGATTCTGCTGATGGCGGTGGTGAGTTTGATTGCCTGGCGTGGGCTCGACAGCGTGACGCGGGCTGACAGCCATTTGCAGGCCAGCAGTGAGCAGAGTGACAGCCTGTTGCGGGCGCTGAATCAGTTGCAGCGGGATGTGGACATGCGCGCGGGCATTGAATTGACTGAGCCGAAGAAAGTCGGTGTGGACGACGAGCCGCCCAGCGCCCCGCCCGCGATTACTGTGCGCAGCAGTGACAACAAGGGCTTTCGCCTGGACATCATTCGTACGGCGGCGGATCAGCCGGGGGCGTTGCAGCGGGTGCGGTGGTGGGTCAAGGGCGACACGCTGTATCGGGCGGTGGCGGCGGCGCGCAGTCGGTATCCGTTGCCGGCACCTACTGACGGGGTTGCTGTGCTGAACGATGTGAGCGATGCACAGATTCGGGTATGGGAAACGGATAAGGGCTGGCGGCAATTGAGTGGTAATCGGCGCGAGGATCCGCAAGGGCTGGAGATTCGGTTGAATCGGCAGACGCCGCAGGGGGTGGAGAAATATCGGCAGCTGATTGGGCCGCTGGACTGACAAACGCCTGAGATCCCCTGCCCCGTCCACCCTGGAGCTGCCGCAGGCTGTGGTCTTTTGATTTTATTTTTCAGAAGCAAGATCAAAAGATCGTCCGAACGCGGCCCGCGCCTTCGGCAGCTCACATTGGGATCGGGTGTACCTGCCAAAGTCTGGTGGCTGGCAGGCCGCCTTCGCGAGCAAGCCCGCTCCCACAGTGGGATTGGGTGAGGTCAGCTGGAGACTGGTTGGCTGGCTCCACAGTGCGATTGGTCAGTTACAAATTGGTCGGCTGTCAGGCCGCCATCGCTGGCAGGCTCCCAGAAAGAATTGAGTACAGCCCCCACGCGGCGCATGCCGCCCCACTCAACACAATGAGCGTTAGCTCGAGTACCGCTTTTGATCTTAAAGCGCCCGTCGGCAGGCTTCGTTCCGGGATTGATCCGGGGGTGGGAGCGCAGCGACCGTTTGGCGAAGCCAAACAATGTCCACCGCCCCCACTAGCTGAGAACGACGACCCCCCCGGGCAACTCAGTGCATTTGACGCCGTAGGCATCGCGAATCAACAACGCCACACCCGCCAGTTGATCAAGGCTAAACCGCGCCTGCACTCGACGCTGTCCAAGCTCACGGTTGAGCAGCAAAAGCATCCCCGGCCGATAGCGATTAATCTCATCAATCATCTGGCTCAGGGTCGCCCCATTAAACACCAACACCTGCTGCCGCCAATTCATCACCGCCGCCGTGTCAACGTTCTGTACCGCGCCAACCTGCCCCGCGTCATAGGTCACTTGCTGCCCCGGCTCCAGACGCAAACTGCGCCCTTCAACGTCTACTTCCACAGCACCCTCAATGCAAGTCACACACACCTGCTGATCGGTATTGCGCAGATTGAATCGCGCCTGACTGGCCCGCAACCACCCGCCCCCCGCCTGCATCGCCAACGGTAACCGCGCGGTCTGCACTTCGACTTCACCACTGACCAGTTCAAAACCTTGCACGCCGTCATCCACGGAACGCTGATTGATGCGGGTCTGCGTGTTCAGTTCCAGGCTCACACCCTGCGTCGGTTCGAAGCGCCGCTGTTGGCCGACTTCGGTGATGTAGTCGGCACCCAGCCCTTCGAAGCCACCGGGAATCGTCCCACGTACCAGCAGGAACGCCGCCGATGCGGCAACCGCACCGCCGAGAAAGGCACGGCGACCGAAACGGCGTGGCGCCTGCATTTGCTCCACGGCGGGTTGTAGGTTGTGCCACAACACCTTGGCCTGCTCGAAAGCCTGCGCATGTTCGGCGCTCTGGGCACACCATTGGCGCAAGGCGCGGGCGTCGGCCACGGTGGCGCGGCCGGAGGTCAGCAGGACCAGCCAGTCGCGGGCTTCGCTGTGCAGTTTCTCGGCCGCCGATGGCTCGGCAGGTGTCAGTCGAAAGATGTTCAAACGCGCAGATTCTCAACGAATTGATCGGGCACTATTCAGAAGACGGTTTTCCGGCCCCGCGACCGAACCGCTGAAACACTTTTCTTTCCAGTTTTGCAGCGCAATGCCCCAGTGCGGCTTTGATTTCCTTCTCCACCATGCGCGTGGAAATGCCGAAACGCTGGGAAATTTCCAGGTGGGGAGCCTCCTCCAGGCGCGCGGCAATGAAGATCTTGCGGCGCCGCGCCGGCAGTTCGTACAACGCGCTGAGCAGCGACTGGATTTCCTTTTGCCCGCCCACCACCCGTGCCGGATCGAGCGCCTCGTCGCCGATTTGCAGCAACTCTTCGACTTCGCTTCCGGTGAGCAAACGCGCGTCGGCCTGGCGCCGGTCCGCAGCGATGTTCAGGGCCATGCGATACAGGTAGGCGTTGGGCCGCAAGAGGTTCGGCGGCGGCTCCATGCGGTCGACGCGCAGGTAAGTTTCGTGCAGCACGTCGTTAGCCAGATCCTCTGAGCCCAGACGCCGACGCAGGCGCACCCGAAAATCCTCGTAAGAGGTCAGGAACAGTTGGACCATCGAACCTTGTCCGGTGTCTTTCATCCCCCGGAAACTCCTTCCCATTTGGTGCATTCCATGCGTTTCCCTGACGACTGCGGTAACAACAGCAACGTGACCGGCTGACGCAAGGCGCTGGGCGTCGGCCGGTCGATCCTGAGACTGCGAAAACTTTCTACCAGCGCGGTATCGCGCCGTACATCGCCGGTGGAGGTGACCAACCGGTTGTGTTGCACCACGCCATCGCGCCCGACCCAGACCTGCAACACCGCGCGATAACCGCCCGGACGGGTCAGCGGTGAACGGCACAGGTTGCGCTCGATCGCCGCTTGTACCGCCGTGGCGTAACTGCGGTTGACCGCGATGCTGGCGGGCGATGGCTTGTCCCCGGTCGATGGCACGTCCTCGACCTGTGCCACCTGCAAGGTGAACGCATCATCACGGGCATAGCGCGCCATCAAGCCGCTGCCGCCGAGCAAACGACGCAAGGCATCAGCGGCGGTGTACTGACCCTCAACCGCCAGCGAACGTCTGCCTCGACTCAACTGGCTGTCGACCAGCACCGCAACGCCCGTGGCGTGGCTGTATTGATCCAGTGCCCGAGCCAGATCCTGCGCCGGAATGTGCAGCGTCATGCGCAGGTCCGCCGGCACCGCGTCGGCCATTGCGTGGCTCGCCGCACAGCCAAGCAGCCACCCCAGACACATCCGGCGTACAAGCCTCGTTGAACGCTGAAGACCGCCCCTGGAACTGCCTCGCTGCACGGCTGACGTATCCCTGAAATTCGTCATCCTGAGGGCTGTTTATGAATCTGGTGTGACGGGCGCTGCAAAAAAACCATCACGGGTTTTGTATCGGCCTTGCACTAGACTCAAGCACCAGAGCAGCCCCTTCGGGCTGGCCAGGAGGCAGGCATGAAAACACTCTGGAGGATCACCCTTGGCGGGCTGTTGCTGAGCGCATTGGTCAACGCCCAGGCCGAGCAACCGCTGGGCTGCGTAGAGGTCGCGGTCGGCGGCTACAAGGCACCGAATTACGATTGCCTGACCCAGCAGATGGGCAACAACCCTGAAGGCGCCGCGGCCGCCGAGAAAAACCGTGAGGCGTTGAATGTGCCGGTGAACAAGCGGCCACCCAATCAGATGGGATTGGCGACGCCCGCCGGCACCAGCACGCGCATGGGCAATACCTTTGGCTCGTCGGTAAAACCGCAACGACCAACGAATTGAAAACGTTTCAGTCGCTGGGCGTCTGGCGAAAACTCACTGCGAGGCGATTCCAACTGTTGATGGTGGTTACGGCGATGGTCAGGTCGACCATTTCGGCTTCGTTGAACTGCTCGCGTGCCTGCTGATAAACGTCATCCGGCACATGGCTTTCGGCGAGCAGCGTCACCGCTTCGGCCCAGCCCAGCGCCGCGCGTTCGCGAGGATTGAAAAACCCGCTGTCGCGCCACACTGCAATCGCGTACAAGCGCCGATCACTCTCCCCGGCCCGCCGTGCGTCTACCGAATGCATGTCGGTGCAGAACGCGCAGCCATTGAGCTGCGAGGCGCGGATCCGGATCAGTTGCAGCAGTGGCTGCTCGATGCTGAGGCTGGCGGTCAGCGCCTCCATGGCAATCATCGCTTTCATCGCTTTGGGCGAAGCGTTGTAGTAGTCCAGGCGCGGGGGCATGGCAGGTCTCGGGAAGCGCAATGATGAGTTCACGGTAAGCGCAGAGCTGCCGGCGTTACAGCCCCAATTCCACGGAATATCGCTACACCACTGAAATCCCGGCCACACACAAATCCCCCTTGTGGGAGCGGTGACCAATTTCGGGTTTTTGTGCTGCGCAACTATTGCCGACCACGCAACAGCGGTAATCTGGCGGGCACGCCAAATAGCCTCGGGAGCCTCGTCGGTATGGAACTTCACGTTGTGATCAACGGCCGCAAGGATCTGGCCGGTCAGTTGTATCAGCAACTGCGCGACGCCATCGAATCCGGGCGTCTGGCCGCTGGCACACAATTGCCGCCCAGCCGCTTGCTGGCCGAGCAACTGGGGATCTCGCGCAAGACCATTTCCGACACTTACGCGCAGTTGACCTACGAAAACTTCCTCACCGGCGTGATCGGTAAAGGCACCTACGTCAACGCACGCCCGGCGCAGGTCCAACGCAAGCAAAGCCACACCGAGCTGGCCAGCGCCGAGGTGATCGAGCGCTGGCGCAATCTGCCGGTGTTCCTGCGCCACCCGACGCTGGAGGGTTCGCTGCGCTACGACTTCATCGGTGGCGCCGCCAGCAAGGGCCAGTTTCCCCATGACGACTGGCGCCGCTGTGTCTCTCATGCGATGCGCCAGATGGCCGGTTCAAAAGGCTTCTACAGCGTGCCCGAAGGTTTGCCGGCGTTGCGCAATGCGATTGCCCGGCACATCGCGTTTTCTCGCGGGGTGAACTGCCAGGACGAAGACATCGTGGTGTGCAACGGCGCGCAACAGGCGCTGGACCTGATCACCCGCGTGTTGATCAGCCCCGGCAGTCGGGTCGCGATGGAAGACCCGGGCTACCCGCCGGCGCGCTTGCTGTTCGGCACCCACGGCGCGGATGTGGTCGGCGTGCCCGTGGATGACGAAGGCATTGTGGTTGAGCAAATTCCCGAGGGCACGAGGCTGATCTACGTCACGCCCTCGCACCAGTTTCCCCTGAGCATGCCGATGAGTCCGGCGCGGCGCGAAGCCTTGCTGGCCCGCGCCTATGAGCTGGGCGCAATCATCATCGAAGACGACTACGACAGTGAGTTTCGCTACGAAGGTCGGCCCACCGACTCACTGTTCAGCCTCGACCAGCGCGGCATCGTCGCCTATGTCGGCACCTTCTCCAAGACCCTGCTGCCAGAGCTGCGCCTGGGTTATGCGATTCTGCCGCCAGCGATCCTCGAAGCGGTGATCCGCGCCAAACAACTCACCGACCTGCACGCCTCTACCCTGCCGCAATGGGCGCTGGCCAAGTTCATCGCCGAGGGTTGCCTGCTCAAGCATATCCGCCGCTGCCACACGATTTACGCCCAGCGCCGCGAACGGATTCTGGCGCGCATGGCCAGCGATCTGTCGCCGTGGCTTGAGGCGGTGCCACCCAGCGCCGGGTTCCACATGGCGGCGTTCTGCAAACGGCCGATCGACCTGCCGCTGGTGATCGAACTGGCGAAAAAGGTTGAAGTGGGCCTGTACTCGATCAACGGTTTCTATCATCAGCAAGCGCCGAAAAACGGTTTGTACTTTGGCTTCGGCGCCATCGAAACCCTGGACATCGATATCGCCCTCGATCGCCTGCGCGACATACTCCAGCAAGTGGCTTGATTGATTGGCCTAACCGATTAACCGCCGATTGGTTATTGGTGATAGCGAGGTGCCGGCCTATTCTGCACAGGCGTTTTCCCTCAATGAGCAGGATTCGTCCGGCCTGATTCAGGAGTGTGAGCAATGTCCAACGAAGTGATCAACACCGTACAGGTGCAGGCAGCCGCCGGCCGCTCGGATGAACTGGGCAGGCAACTGCAGAAGATCGTCGAAACCCTGCGCGAAACGCCGGGCTGTGATTCCTATATGGTCGACCGCTGCCCCGAGGACAGCCACCGCTGGATGGTCAGTGCCCGTTGGCAGTCGGAAGCGGCGATGCAGGCGCATTTCAACCGGCCCGAGGCGCAGGGGTTTATCGACTTGATCGATAGCCGGCTGGCCAATAGCGTGGATTTCAACAGTTTCCCTATCGTTTGACCCGACGCCTTCGCGAGCAAGCCCGCCCCCACATTGGAATGCGACCCACTGTGGGAGCGGGCTTACTCGCGAAGGCGTTTGCCGCACACCGGTTTTTTCTGGCATCCCCCGGTATTGGTCACCCGATCTTCCCGAATATTGGCCGTTTGAATGCGCCACCCCGCGCACTACTGTGATCACCGACATCCCCACTTCACAGGTGATCCGCCATGAAAACCCTGCACGTCCTCGCCGCCGCCCTCGCCCTGACGATTTCCGCCTCGGCCCTGGCCCACGACTCGTCCGAGAAAGTCACTGTGCTGCAAGACCAGATGCTGAAAAACGCACCGGGTAAAAAAGCCATGATGATCGAAGTCGACTACAAGCCCGGCCAATCCTCGATTGCCCACAAACACGACGGCACCGCCATGGCCTATGTGCTGGAAGGCGAAGTGATTTCCCAGGTGAAAGGTGAACAGGCGATCACCTACAAAAAAGGCCAGTTCTGGTACGAACCGGCCGGTTCCGAACATCTGGTGTCGAAAAACGCCAGCAAAAGCAAACCAGCCAAGTTGCTGGTGTTTATGGTGCTGGCCCCGGACGAGCAAGTGCTGATCCCCCTGAAAGACTGATAGTTGTTCGGCCTGCCATAAATAAAAAGGCGCAAATCGTTGATTTGCGCCTTTTTATTGCTCGGAGAAATTAACCGGTTCCGTTTAAAGCAAATGAAACTATCCACGCGCTGATAAACCGACAAATTGTCAGCTGCCTTACAGACTCTCCGGTTTAGTCTGAATTAAAGCCGAGCGCCCTTTTAAAACTCGGCAATTGCAACTTTCCGACTGAAGTTGTTTCACGGGAGATTCACCATGAAACTTGCGTTGGCCAGTACGTTGGTAATTTCGGTTATTGAGGAAAAAAAAATGTCTGATAAATTCGGCAATTCAACAGTTGGAGATCTCGATCCCGACTTCGGGCCTGATGGCACGGGCATTTCCTGGCTCGAATATCCGGATGGAGATAATGGCTTCGCCAGTGGCATAACCGTTACGCCGGACCACAAGTTACTGATTGCTGCCAGATCGGGACAAAAGTATTCAATTGTGCGATTGACTGCGGATGGCAAGCAGGACGACAGCTTTGGTAATCGAGGAACCGTCACGGGTATGTTTGCCAGCGGTTTCAAATCAACAGGCAAAAGCATTCGCGTGCTAAAGGACCAAAGAATATTGCTTGATGGACTTTTCGACCTAGAGGAATTTGGCGCTCCACCGGTACGCGGGCTTGCACTTTACGACGACAAGGGCGCCCTCGTGTCGGCGTTTGGAGAAGGCGGGGTAAATGAGGCTTAACCCAAACGGATCATTGGACACGACGTTTGGCGATGGGAAAGGTTATGTTCCCATCCAGTACCTGGCGAACTCTACTTGGGCTGGCTCACTGCTTCACCTCCAAGACGGGACATTTGCCGTCGCAGGTTCAGCACACGTAGAAGGCACGTCGTTCGCCATGATTGCTCGTTTTGACGCTCAGGGCATTCCTGTCAGAAATTTTGGCCGCAATGGTTTTGTTCTGTTTGATTTCCAGAATCCTAGTAGTGAAATAACCGAGCTTGTACAAATGCCTGACGGCAATATTCTCGGAATGGGGAGCACCGGACAGACCGGAATATTCTCGGGTGTAATGGTATGTATTGATTCGAAAGGTGCATTTGCTGGCTCTTTCAACGGAGGCAATCCGCTCCTCACGCCCTTTCCTCAAGCGCCGCTTGGCATCCAATGGATATCTGGCGCGCAACGAGATGACAACAAAATAGTGGTTATTGCCAACACCTTGGGCGAATCAAACTCAAAATTGCTCCTGGCCCAATTCCACCCAACTGGCGAACCTGATCTCGGTTTCGGCAATCAAGGCAAGTTAATGATTGATTTGACTGATGTGCTGGACATGGCAAATGGCATTGCCATTCAGAAAGGTCAGATCGTCGTATCCGGCACTTCTCTGCCGCATCCACAAGGTGTATGCAGTTTCGCCTTGCGCTGTTCTGCAGTGCATTGAAAACTGATAAAAAAAGCCCCGGCATCTCACGACACCGGGGCTTTCTCATTCAGCCACTACTTACGCCAATTCAGGCTCGGCATTCGCAGCAACTACAGGCACTACCGCTTGCCCGCTCAACGCCAGATCCAGCAGTTCGCGGTTGGCCACTGCATACATGGCGTAGTCAGTGCCGCTCGCAGCACGAATTTCCACCAGCATGGCACGCCAGCGCGAAATCATGCTTTCGTGCTGTTCCATCCACAGCGCCAGGCGTTCTTCCACTTCATGAGTGCCGTCGCCCTGTTGCAGGACGGAGATGGTGATCGCACGTTGCTGCCAGTCGACGTCATCGCGGAACGCTTCACGGGCCAGGGCCTGCCAGTTGTTTTCAACCGGCAGTGCGCTGATCTGTTGCAGGTACCAGGTGATGTCCAGCGCACTGCCCACGGCGAAGTAGGCCTTGGCCACTTCTGCCGGGTTCTGGCCCGTCACGTCGGAGGCTTCGATGATCGGCAGCAGGGTGTACAGGTGCGAGGTGCCCGCCACCATACGCGCCAGCAACTCCGGCACACCGGCTTCGACGTAAGCCTGATAACGCGCCTGCCAGTTTTCGTGGATCTCGCCGCTCAGCAGTTCATCGAGTTTGAGACCCAATTCCTTCAGGTGCGGACCGAAATGCGCGACGTCACGGGCAGCGTTCTGCTCGTTGCGGCGGGCACGCAGGAACCAACGCGTAGCACGACGGCCCAGACGCATCAGCTCGTCCATCAACTCCAGTTGCACGTCAGCGGAAACCTGGTAATCCAGGGCTTCGATCTGACGGAACCAGTGCGGGAGATGGAAGATGTCACGCACAATCACATATGCGCCCGCCACGTTCGCCGGGCTCATGCCGGTCGACTCTTTGAGTCGCTGAACGAAGGTGATGCCCATGTGGTTGACCAGGTCGTTGGCGATCTGGGTGCCGACGATTTCACGTTTGAGACGGTGACGACGCATGGCGTCGGAGAACTTGCTGACCAACGTCGGCGGGAACGCCGTTTCCATGTCGCGGGTCAGGTAATCGTCGTCCGGCACCTGAGAGCCCAGCAACTGCTCCTTGAGGTCGATCTTGCTGTACGAGATCAGCACCGACAGTTCGGGGCGGGTCAGGCCATGGCCTGCTGCCACTCGCTCGTTGATCTGTTCTTCGGTCGGCAGGAACTCGATGGCACGGTCCAGCTTGCCACGGCCTTCCAGATCACCCATCAGACGCTTGTACTCAGCGATGCGTGCGTAAGCGCGACGCGCTGCCAGGGACAGGGCCTGAGTCTGCTTGTAGTTGTTGCCCAGCACCAGACCACCGACTTCTTCGGTCATGCTCGCCAGCAACAGGTTGCGTTGCTTGTCGGTCATGTCGCCGGCCTGAACCACTTCGTTCAGCAGGATCTTGATGTTCACTTCGTGGTCGGAGCAGTCCACGCCACCGGCGTTGTCGATGAAGTCGGTGTTGGAACCGCCGCCATTGAGGCCGAATTCCACACGACCCAGTTGGGTCATGCCGAGGTTACCGCCCTCGCCCACTACTTTGCAGCGCAGTTCGTTGCCGTTCACGCGCAGCGCATCGTTGGCCTTGTCGCCGACGTCGGCGTGGCTTTCAGTGCTGGCCTTGACGTAAGTGCCGATACCGCCGTTCCACAAAAGATCAACCGGAGCCTTGAGCAAGGCGTTGAGCAGTTCGGTCGGGGTCAGCTTGTCAGCCTTGATGTCGAAGCGTTCTTGCATCTGCGGGGAAATTGCGATGCTCTTCGCGCTGCGCGAGAAGATACCGCCGCCTTCGGACATGAGGCTGGTGTCGTAATCGGTCCAAGCCGAACGCGGCAGATCGAACAGACGCTGACGTTCGACGAAGCTGGTCGCCGGGTTCGGGTTCGGATCGATGAAGATGTGCAGGTGGTTGAATGCAGCAACCAGTTGCAGCTTGTCGGACATCAGCAAGCCGTTACCGAACACGTCACCGGCCATATCGCCGACGCCCACCACGGTGATGCTGTCTTCCTGAACATTGATGCCGCGTTCGCGGAAGTGACGCTGTACGCCCACCCACGCGCCTTTGGCGGTGATGCCCATTTTCTTGTGGTCGTAACCGGCAGAACCACCGGACGCGAACGCGTCACCCAGCCAGAAGCCGTAGTCGATGGCGATACCGTTGGCGATGTCGGAGAAGGTTGCAGTGCCCTTGTCCGCCGCGACCACCAGGTACGGGTCATCGTCGTCATGACGCACGACGTTGGCCGGCGGCACCAGTGCGCCGTCTTTGAGGTTGTCGGTGATGTCGAGCAGACCGGAAATGAAGATGCGGTAGCAGGCGATGCCCTCGGCCGCGATCTCGTCACGGCTGCCGCCCAGTGGCAAGCGACGCGGCAGGAAGCCGCCCTTCGCACCCACCGGCACGATGACCGAGTTCTTCACTTGCTGGGCTTTTACCAGGCCGAGGACTTCGGTACGGAAGTCTTCTTCACGGTCGGACCAGCGCAGGCCACCGCGAGCAACGTTACCGAAGCGCAGGTGCACGCCTTCAACGCGTGGCGAGTAAACGAAGATTTCGAACTTCGGTACTGGCTTCGGCAGTTCAGGAATCGCGTGCGGGTTGAACTTGAAGCTGAAGTACGACTTGTTCTGGCCGTTGGCATCCGTCTGATAGAAGTTGGTGCGCAGCGTGGCTTTGATCAGGTCCAGGTAGCGACGCAGGATGCGGTCTTCGTTGAGCACCTGAACATCGTCCAGTGCGGTCAGAATTGCCTGCTCCAGGCGCTGTTGCTTGTCTTCCAGATCATCGCTGCCGAGCTTGCGGGCTAGGTAGAAGCGGGTTTTGAACAACCGGGTCAGTTCGCGAGCGATGTCGGTGTGGTTGTTCAGGGTGCTGGCGATGTAACCCAGATCGAAGCCCAGACGAATCTGCTTCAGGTAACGGGCGTAGGCACGCAGCAGCGCAACGTCGCGCCATGGCAGGCCGGCGGTCAGCACCAGACGGTTGAACGCATCGTTCTCGGCGTCGCCACGAACGATGTGGACGAAAGCGTCCTGCAGGGTGTCGTTGAGTTGCTGGATGTCGAGTTCCAGGCCTTCAGCGGCGGTGAACGCGAAGTCGTGAATCCAGAACTCGCGGCCTTTGGTGTGACGCAGGCGGTACGGGAATTCACCCAGCACGCGCAGGCCGAGGTTTTCCAGGATCGGCAGGACGTCGGACAGCGCCAGTGGCGTGTCGGCGTGATACAGCTTGCAATGCAGCTCGCGCTGGCCGGAAACCTGACCCAGCGGCTGATAGAAGCTCATCACCAGCGGATTTTTTTCGTTCAGGCTCAGCAGGTGCTGCATGTCGACCACAGCCGAATGCGCGGCGAAACGCTCGCGGTAACCGGCCGGGAAGCCTTTCGGGAAGTCGGCCAGCACGTTGGTGCCGTGGGCTTCGCCGAAGCTTTCGACGGTCAGTGCGGCGTAGTCGTCCTGCCAGCTACGGCAAGCCTGAACCACTTCTTTTTCCAGCAGTACGGTGTCGATGTCGAGACGGTTTTTCGGATCGACACGCAGGATCAACTGCACGCGAGCCAGCACAGACTCGGAGAAGAATGTCCAGAATTCGCAATCGGAAGCCTTCAGGCGCTCCATCAGCACTTGCTGAATCTTCTGGCGAACTTCGGTGGAATAGATGTCGCGCGGCACGTAGGCCAGGCAGTAGCAGAAACGACCGTACGGGTCTTTGCGCAGGAACACGCGAATCTTGTTGCGCTCCTGGATCTGCACAATCGACATCACGGTGGTGAACAGTTCGTCGACCGGGGTCTGGAACAGGTCATCACGCGGCAGCACTTCGAGCACCTGGGCCAGTTCTTTGCCCAGGTGAGCCTTGGACTGGAAGCCTGAGCGGTGCTCGATTTCTTCGACCTTGCGGCGGATGAATGGGATGACCCGCACGCTCTCGCCATACACCGAGGAGGTGTACAGGCCCATGAAACGGTGTTCCTTGATGACTTTGCCGTCGGCGTCGATTTCGCGGATCGACACGTAGTCCGGGTAGGCCGGACGGTGCACACGGCTTGGGTGCGCAGCCTTGGCGAACGACAGCAGGGTCGGCTCACGCAGGTAGCTCACGGCGTAATCTTCGATGCGCAGGTCATCGTAGGTCAGGCCGGTGCGCAGCAGTTTGGTCAGGCCGAGGAAGGCGTTCTGGTCGTACTCGATGTGGCCGCCATCGGCCTGATCGGTGACCACAAACTCTTCGTAGCCAAGGAAGGTGAAGTGGTTGCCCACCAGCCATTCCAGGAAACTTTTGATTTCGTTCTTTTCGTCGGCATCGATGGCGAATGCACTGTTGTCGAGCTTGGTGAGGATTTCCTGCACCTTGGCTTTCATCGGCTCGAAATCGGCGACCGCGACGCGGACTTCACCGAGCACCTGCTCCAGCTCTTTGCTCAGCACATTCAGTTCGGCCGCGTTGGCGCAACGGTCGATTTCCAGGTACATCAGCGACTCTTGCAGAATGTCGTCGCCCTGGGTGCCTTTTGGCAGGATTTCCAGCAATTCGCCCTTGCTGCCACGACGCACGCTCAGCACGGTGGTTTGCAGGGTGTGGATGCTGTAGCCGCGGCGGTTCAGTTCAGTGCGCACCGAGTCGACCAGAAATGGCAGGTCGTGGTGCAGCACTTCGACCGCGGTGTGGGTCGACTGCCAGCCGTGGCGTTCGTAATCAGGGTTGTAGACACGCACTTGCGGTTGCGCGTGATCGAAGCGCTCAAGCAGGCGCCACGCGGAAAGAGTACAGCCAGCGAGGTCGGAGAGGCGACGCTGGGTCAGCTCGTCCAGAGAAATGATGCCGAAGAATTGTTCAGCGAACAGCGCCACTTGTGGCAGTGCCTGTTCACTGATGTGCTGCGCCAGTGCCGCTTGCAGTTGGTGCTGGAAGTCGGCTTTGCTGGCTGCGGTGAAGAACGCCATCTGTGGTACTCCGCTTAAGCTTGTTATTGATGGAAAGCGTCGCGTGCAACACCCCTTTCGGGGTTTGTATCGCCCTGCTCCTGATTCTCGGGCAGAGGAAACAGGGTGACAGGTGGATGAAGCTGGACGGGACGCTCAGGTCACATTCACCTTCCATGAATGGGCATCTGCAAAAGCGACTGTCAGGGCTGCCAACAATGCCTTTACGGGTGCTCATCCGTTGCGCAGCTTAATGGGTGCGACAATGTGTCTGCTTGCGGTGCTGCGACATATTCGGTCAATGGCACGCAAGCCGAGGGTTTCGCACCGGTAAACACTAGCAGTCGTGGCGGAAAACGCCGGGTTGCATGCCCGTATTTACGGGACATCCGTCCCAGATGCAGACCTTTTGCCCTTACATATCCAGAAACGAAAACGCCCAAGGCCGTTCTATCGACCTTGAGCGTGGCATCGGGTTCAGCGTCAGCGGTTGACGCGGATCAGTCGGGCAACTCTTCGTAAGCGCGAAATTTGCTCACGGTGGCGCAGTCGTAGCACTGCATCTGCAGGGTCAATTTATCCATGCTGGCGTCGATGTTGCTGGAGTCGCACTCGCGGCAGAACAGCTGCGGATGGTCGAATTGCGGCGCGGCGATCGGCGAGCCTGTGAGAAACCGAGGCACAAATTCGTCTCGCCAGAACAGCCCCGGCGACTTGGAAAAACCGGCGCCGCTATCCTTGAACACGACATCGTAAAGCAGGCGGGTCATGGCCGGCTGCGGCACGCGCGAATCGCGGTAGCTGTCCTTGCGCCAGTTCTCCGCCAAGGCGAGTTGCGCGGTGCTCTGCATGTTGCGCGGAATGGTGTTCGAGGCGTGAGTGCGGCCCTTGGAATTTCCGGTGGCATAGAAGTGTGCTGCACTTTTCACCGCCACTCTGGCGAAGTAGTAGATCTGGCTGACCGAGAAGTTCTGCAGCAAAGTGCCGATCACCGAGTCGGCGCGGGCTTCGGCGGTGAACGCCATACCTACCTGATTGGCCAGCAAGTGAACGTATTGAATCGATTCCTCCCGCGCGAGCCTGAAGATCAATGCATACAACTCACGTTTCCATCCTGGCAGCACAGGCCCGGACAACTCTTCGTACAGCGCGAGGTAGAGCGTATCGCGCGTGCAGCGCACGCCTTCTTCCAGTGCGACGTTGGCTCGCCAGTAAATGGTCGAATAAGTGCTGATGCTGAAATCGTCGGCCCGATTGAACGCCCGAATGTCCGATGCCGTATCGACCTGCAAGGCGCCCGCCTCGTGCAGGCCTTTCACCAACTCCTCACTGAAAGTGTCAGTGGACGTGAGCTTTTCTCCTCTGAGTTCAGCATCAAGCGCGGCAATGCGTTCGCCTGCGCCTTGGCCGCCGTCATCCAGTAACGCCAGCAGAGCAAGTTTTTGCTGGAATCCAAGACTGGTAAAGGGCACGGGTGGGCGTGGTGTGCCGTAGCGCATGGCTAGATCGCTGCGGTCACGTTCGGCCTGATCGGCGATTTGCTGTTTGCGCAGCCGGACACAGGCATCACAACCACACACGTTGCGTCGCGAGCCAAAACCGGCGGTGAAGTATTGATGCTCGCAATTCACACATTTGTAAGCGCTGCGCAGGGAAACCGGGGTGCCGCGGGCAGGCCGGCGCATCCACATCGGCAAATCGCAATATGGGCATCTCAGGTCGGCGCTGACAATCGGTGGCAACACTTTCAGCACACTGCGCACTGTGTCCGCGAGCTTGTACTCATCGATCAAGTCAGCAGTTTTTTCGCCATTGAGGTAGCGCTGGTAAAGCGCTTCAACCTGCTCTTCGGACAGATGGCGGATTTCTTGCGCCCATTCGAAATACTGCTTCATCAAAAGAGATCCTTTTTATCATGTCGTCCATCGCACTCCCTTGCGTTTGAGCAATAAAATCTGCCGGGAAAAAGCCGCAAAAACAAGCGAAAACACCTCTAACTTGCGCCATCCATCGCCTTTTCTGAAACCCTACGAGGCCGTCGGACAATTCGTACCCGCCGTGAGGAAATGTCCTTAAGAGCACGCCTTGGCTCAATGATGTGCAGCAGAATTTTCTTGAGGCTGGCAAAATCGCCTTTTTTGCGTCCCGCCTGCCGCGCCCGCTCAACCAGGAATCCCCTCATGCAAATGACCACCGCCCTACTCATCGTCAACCCGTGCGATGACGAAGAAGACAACATGGCCATGCTCTGCTGCCACAGCGACAAGGGCGACATGTTCCTGATGAGCCGCTATCCGGACGAGGACGAGCTGGAGATTACGCTGGATGGCGAGCCTTCGACGCTTGATGGGGTGAAAGTTACTTTGACCTCGACGCTGCTGAAGATCGAGATTGCAGCGGCGGATGCCGATGCGTTGAATGGGGATGATGTGCTGGAGATCACCTTTAACCCGGATATGGTGGATCTGGATGAGGTTGAGGAGACCCTGAAGAATATCCTTGATGGGACTGGCACCTATGTCAGTGAGCTAGGCTGATCAGGCCTGCTATCCCAAACGTAAATTGAGTGGCGATGGTGCCCAAGTAAAATGCGCCACGCCACTGTCAGTCCTGTAACGGGCGTTTCGCTTCAACTTTCGCTGAAAACCTTAAACACTTAAAGACCATACATATCAATAAATATGCAAGCACACTGCCTTGCACGTTTACCCGAGTAAAGTTTCATCCTACTTCCCGACAAGAACCGCCCTACACAATCATCGGAAGTCCTACACCGATATCTGATTGCCTGGTCGCGCGCTCATTGCTATTAATTATCCCACCTGCGAACTATCTCGCAGGTTCGGTACTGATAGAACAGCATCGAAAATCCAAGATCAAATGGAGTTAATACCATGGGTAAAAAACGCTCTGAAATAAACACCTTCGATGATTTGCCGCAGGCTACAGGTCATTCAGAAGGTTTCCTTGCGACCAAACTGAACTTCTTCGCTTCATTAACCCGCTGATTGGATGCACCAACCAGCTCACATGCCGAAAGCTTGTCTTTCGGCATTTAAATTTAATGAGGCAAGCTATGTTCGAGCGTGAAATAACACCCAGCAGAGCTCTGAATGAAATAACCTGTTCCATCCAGGCGCTAGAGCTTAGAGCAATTGTCCGCTATGTCGGCGAAGGTGATCTGGTTGCAATCGCTGAACTTTACGACAAAGACGAAAAACTGATTGAGTCTGGAGCAGGCAAGGGACCTGATGCCCTTATCGGAGCGATGGCCGAGAGCCTTGAACACTACGGCACCTTCCACTGCCGACAGTCGCAGCGATCACGAATTAGCTGCGATTCGATTGCAGTTCAGCGCGATGCTCAATGCGACGGCATACTTGCAAGTTTGCCAAGCACTAACGAACTTGTTGAATGTTTTAGGCTTACAGCCCTTGATGACAAGCGCGAACTATTTGTGCCATGCGCCCTCCTCCATCCAACTGCCGAAAATAACAACACAGGTTCTCGGGAAACCCGATTTTTAAGCCGCTACGCCTCTAACTCAGGAATTGCTTTCGGCTGTACCAAGGCCGAAGCGCTGCTGCACGGCACTCTTGAGGTAATAGAACGACACTTGTTATCGCAGTTTTTTCTTGCCGTTTGCGCAATACGACCGGCAATGGACCTTTATACACCTTCAAAAGCATTACTTGCTGAAGCATTGCTGCATCGCCCATATGCTTTAGAGGCTGCAAGCAAGTTGCAAATCATCGTTATCAAAGATGAATCCGGTGTCTATTTTTCGGTTGCTTTCCCTAAGATGGGGCCAGGCGACTTGCATATTTCCCCCATCGGTTCGGGCTGCTCATTGGATATCTGCATCGCTGTACAAAGAGCAGTCACGGAACAGTTCCAGTCAAGCACGCTATATGGTATCAGTGAAGAAACTTCTGACCGCAAGGCTTTTGACATGCTTTCAACCTCTGACGCCTTAAAAAACTTAATAGACTTTTCTCCGTTGAAAAACCTGAAGCTTAGAACCTTTGAACCCACCTCAGAAAGCCAAACAAGCACCGTTGCACAGCAAATAGCATTACTGCAACGAAACTTGAAAAGCGTCGGCAAAGCAATTTTCCATAGAACTGTCGCACAGTACGCCAACACAAACATCGTCACCCAGATATACATACCCGGCCTCGACAGGTTCAACATAATCAGAAAAGGCCAGTTGGTAGCTCCACAGCACATACTGCTAAATAACACCAAGCGCCCTGGCAATTAATTAAAACGACCAACAGGCAGTTTCTCCATGCGGACACTCATCAGAACAGCTTGCAAAAAGCATCGACTGCTATTGATCACAACAATCACCGCCATTATTTCGCTAAAGCTTCTAGCCCTTGCGCCGCCATTGTTACTGGGTGCCATTGTCGATTCGCTCAGTAACGCAGATCACACCACGCTCAACACGCTACTTTTCTTTACAGCGGCCTTTGTCTTGGCCGGATGCGCTCAGGCGATAATTGCACCTCTGCAGACACTACTTCTTTCGAAACTCGTCCAGCGGATTGTAATGAACGCGTCCATTACATGGATGGCGCAATTGATAGGAAAAGAATTCTCTCGATTCAGCACTTGGCGCATCGGTCACTTCATCAAATCGGTAGAGCGCGGAATCACCGCCCACGAGCAACTGCTGACGTTCTTTGTCACGGTGGGCTTTCCACTGTGTCTGGAGTTCCTGATCATTGCCGCCGCATTTTGGTACATGGGCGGCACCTGGGTCTTTTGCGCGATGGCGAGCCTTGGAGTGCTTTACCTTTTTGCCACCCATCGAATCATCAGGTGGCGCAGAAAACATATTGATGCCGTGAATGAGCAGGAAGATGAACTGAGCGCGATCCTGTTCAACACCTTGAAGGCAGGCAAATCGATAAAACTGGAGCGCGCCGAGCAGACCGCACTGCAACCCTTGAACAGAGCCTTCAACCAATATGCCGAAGCGGCGGTAACCGTCGCGGGATCCGGTGGATTGTTAAGCGGGGCAAAGATCTTGTTTATCAGTCTTTCCACAGGAGGATTGTTAAGTTGGGGGGTTGTCGATCAATTGTCGGGGGCCGCGAGCATTAGCGTCGGACAATTGGTCGCGATCTTTTCCATCGCCAGTACGTTCCTGCTGAACATCACAGCCTTGACCGAAGGCTATCGAGTGCTGGATCAGTTTTTAGCGGATCAACGCCGTCTCCAGCAACTGCTCAAAACAGCCGATTTTGATAATGAAGGTCGTAGAGGCGAAGTGACCCAACAGGACGAATCAACGTTACGGCTCAAACCCTGCGTCATCACCGACAATGGCGCCGTCCGGCTATCCATCGCAAACCTGATTGACTTCAAACAAAGGCAATCGGTCGCGATCACCGGCCCTAGCGGCGCAGGCAAATCCACCTTGCTCGAAGCGCTAGCCGGACTGAACGCTTCGGTAAGGAGCCAACTGAACATTGACGATATACCCGTTGATCGCTTGAACGCTCAGAGCCATCTGCAAGTACTGCGTTACTGCCCTCAATCCCCGCAATTCCTGGAGGGCACCTTCGACAGGTCAGTTTTGTTTGGTGTTAATCCTTCGCTGCATTTGCGCAGCGCCATCCAGCGTTTACAGCTTGAAGAGATCGTCAGCGGGCGCGACATCAACGAAAATGCCGCCAACATTTCCGGCGGTGAAGCCAAACGCCTGACGCTGCTGCGACTGATTAACCGGCCGGGTAAATTCAACCTTTTTGACGAACCGAGCGCATCAATAGAGCCGAAGCTCGCCGCACCGGTTTGGGAGTTGCTGTTCGAGACGTTTGCCGGCCAAGGTCTGATTTGCGTAACGCACGATGTCAGCCATCTACACCGCTTCGACCGGGTCATTGTTATGCATAATGGCGAAATCATTGAAGATGGCCCCTGGCATGATCTGGTGGACAGAGCATCGATCAAACGGCTGCTAAGTGACCTTCAAACCGTTAACCAATAAAAGGGCGTTAAAAGGTCCTTTCTGCAAAATGCCGTTAGTCGCCACCCCCCGCGATGGATTAAAGTAACGCCCCCAGCCCCGGTGTTATCCAGACGACCGTGGCCACCCCTTTCCAGGAACAGTCATCGATGGAACATCGTGAAGCGCTGCTGGCGCTGCGAACCTTTCTTTCAACGCAGATTCTCGGCCAGGAAAAACTCATCGAGCGTTTGCTCATCGCCCTGCTCGCCGACGGCCACATGCTGGTCGAGGGCGCTCCGGGTCTGGCCAAGACCAAAGCGATCAAAGAACTCGCCGAGGGCATCGAAGCCCAGTTCCATCGTATCCAGTTCACACCCGACCTGTTACCCGCCGACATCACCGGTACCGAGATCTATCGCCCGGAAACCGGCAGCTTCGTGTTCCAACAGGGGCCAATCTTCCATAACCTGGTGCTGGCGGACGAAATCAACCGTGCCCCGGCCAAGGTGCAATCAGCGCTGCTCGAGGCCATGGCCGAGCGTCAGGTCAGTGTCGGGCGCAGCACTTATGAGCTGTCGCCACTGTTTCTGGTAATGGCCACGCAGAACCCGATCGAGCAGGAAGGCACCTATCCGCTGCCCGAAGCGCAGCTCGACCGTTTCCTGATGCATGTAAAAATCGGCTTCCCCGACGCCGCCGTCGAACGCCGCATCCTCCAGCAAGCCCGTGGCGAAGCGCTGAACGGCGAGACCAAGCCCGAACGCCGGGTCAGCCAGCAGGCAATCTTCGCCGCACGCAAGGAAATCCTCGGTCTGTACATGGCCGACGCCGTGGAGGAATACCTGGTGCAACTGGTCATGGCTACGCGCAACCCGGCCAAGTTCGACCCGGAAATGGCCGAGTGGATCGCTTACGGCGCCAGCCCGCGTGGCTCGATTGCCCTCGATCGCTGCGCCCGCGCCCATGCCTGGCTCGCCGGGCGCGACTTCGTCAGCCCCGAAGACATTCAGGCGGTGCTGTTCGACGTGCTGCGCCACCGCATCATTTTGTCGTTTGAAGCCGAAGCCGCTGGCATCGATCAGGATCGTGTGGTGCAGCGGATTCTCGACGTCGTAGCCGTCGCTTGACCCCCATGAATGCCCCTCTGCCGTCCGAACCGGGCATCCGCGTCAGCCTCGCCGAGCTGATCGAGATGCGTCATCGCGTGCGCGAAGTGCAGCTGTTTTCCACGCCGAGTCAGCGCAGCCCGCTGATCGGTCTGCATCATTCGAAATTCCGTGGTCGCGGCGTCGACTTCGATCAGGTGCGGGTCTATCAGGCCGGCGACGACGTACGCACCATCGACTGGCGCGTGACGGCGCGCACGCAAGAACCGCACACCAAACTGTTCCATGAAGAGCGCGAGCGACCGATTTTCATCATGGTCGAGCAAAGCACGCGGCTGTTTTTCGGCTCAGGCCTGATGTTCAAGTCGGTGCTGGCGGCGCAAGCGGCGGCGTTGATTGGCTGGGCGGCGCTCGGCCATAACGACCGGGTCGGCGGACTGGTGTTCGGCGACAACGAGCATTACGAGATCAAGCCTCGGCGCAACAAGCAAAGTTTGCTGCAATTGCTCAATCGCCTGGTCAAGGTCAATCAATCGCTGCACAGCGAACGTGAACCGGATCGCGATGCCTTTGGCGTGGCCCTGCGGCGCGCCCGTGAGGTGCTGCGCCCGGGCAGTCTGGTGATCGTGATCTGCGATGAGCGCGCCTTGTCCGACAGCGCCGAACAACAACTGAGCCTGCTGTCGCGCCACTGCGATCTGTTGATGTTGCCACTGTCCGATCCGCTCGATCACGCCCTGCCCGCCGCGGGATTGCTGAGATTCGCCGAGCGTGGTGCACAGCTTGAACTCGACACCCTCAACTTTGAGCTGCGCCAGACCTATCGCGCCCAGGCCGAAGCACGCATCGCGCGCTGGGAATTGCTCGCCCAAAAGCTGCGCGTGCTGCTGATGCCGTTGAGCACGCAAAGCGAGTTAGTCGAGCAAATGCGTGAATTCCTCAACCCGCAGCGTCCGGGGAAAGGTCGATGAACGACCTTGATCAGCTACAACCGCTGATTTCGCCGCCACCGATCGCCTTCTGGCCACCGGCGCCGGGCTGGTGGCTGCTGCTTCTGTTATTGCCGCTGCTCGGTTTTGCTGTGTGGCGGCTGCGGCGTTTCATCCCGATCAAGAAACGCCCGATCGTGCGTGCCGAACAGCCGCTCGACCCGGTGCGCATCGCCGCCCTCGCCGAACTGGCGCGAATGCCCAAACCCTACGACGGCGCGCCGGCCGGGGCGTGGTTGCAGCAACTCAACGGCCTGCTCAAACGGCTGTGCCGCAACCATTACCCCTACAGCCAGAGTCATACGCTCAATGGCCGCAAGTGGCTGGCATTCCTCGACAACCGTTGCCCGGCTGCCGGCCTCACCCGTTGGATGGTACTGGTTGAAGGCGCGTACAAACCGGAATGCAAACTCGACGACAAAGCCATCGCCGGCCTGACCCAAGCTGTCGACACGTGGATTCGCAAACATGTTTGAGTTCGCCTGGCCGTGGATCTTTGTGCTGTTGCCGCTGCCGTGGCTGATGCGTCTGGTGCTGCCGGTGGCGGACAGTGGCGAGCCAGCGCTAAAAGTCAGTTTCCTGTCTGATCTGGAAGGTCTCGCCCGCCGCCGCGCCCGGGCGAACCTGCCGGCGTGGCGCCAGCAGGCACCGTTCATGCTGCTGTGGTTGTTACTGTTGATTGCCGCTGCACGCCCGCAATGGCTCGGCGAACCGCTGCCGATTGCCGCCAGTGGCCGTGATTTGTTGGTGGCGGTGGACGTGTCCGGCTCGATGGATTTCCCCGACATGCAATGGCAGGACGAAGAAGTCAGCCGTCTGAATCTGGTACAGCACCTGCTCGGCGATTTCCTCGAAAGCCGCGACGGCGACCGCGTAGGCTTGATCCTGTTCGGCAGTCAGGCTTACCTGCAAGCACCGCTGACCTTCGACCGCCACACCGTGCGCGTGTGGCTTGATGAATCGCGGATCGGCATCGCCGGCAAGAACACCGCCATCGGCGACGCCATCGGTCTGGCCCTCAAACGCCTGCGCATGCGTCCGGCGCAGAGCCGCGTGCTGATTCTGGTCACCGACGGCGCCAACAATGGCGGCGAAATCGATCCACTGACCGCAGCGAAACTCGCCGCCAGCGAGGGCGTGAAGATTTACCCGATCGGCATCGGCGCCAATCCTGAAGACAGCGGTTCGACCGGTTTGCTCGGGGTCAATCCGAGCCTGGACCTCGACGAGCCGGCACTCAAGGCTATCGCCCAAGTCACCGGCGGCCAGTATTTCCGCGCGCATGACGGCAAAGAATTGCAAGCGATCAAGGACACCCTCGATCAGCTCGAACCAGTGACCCAGCAACCCACCCAGGCGCGCCCGGCGCAAGCCTTGTATCAATGGCCGCTGGCGCTGGCCTTGTGGCTGAGCCTGTTACTGGTCGCCCGCGAATTATGGCCGGACAATCCGCTGCAACGCCTGTTCACCAAGGAGCTGTATCTGCAAAGTCCGCTGCCTGACTGGCGTGAGCGCCTCAAACGCCTGCGTCTGCGGAGGCGCCGATGATCGCCCTCTGGCCACACTGGTTCCGCCCTTGGTGGCTGTTGTTGTTGCCGCTGCTCGGCTGGCTGATCTGGCAACTCTGGCACCGACAAAAGCGTGCCGGGCGCTGGCAGATGATTCTGCCGCCGGCGTTTCATGCCACCCTGCTCAGTGGCGGTAACGGTCGCGACAGCAAACTGCCGTGGATCGTCCTAGGCGGGGCATGGTTGCTGGGCCTTGTGGCGCTGCTCGGGCCGAGTTGGGAGCGCGTCGAACAGACCAGCCAGAAACCCGCCGATCCGTTGGTGGTGGTGCTGGAACTGACGCCGGAAATGCTCGCCACCGATTCACCGCCGACGCGACTGGAACAGGCGCGGCGCAAGCTGTTCGATCTGCTCCAGGCACGCAGCGACGCGCAGACCGCCATCGTCGTCTACGCCGGCAGCGCCCACACGCTGGTGCCGCTGTCGGATGACCTGGCAACCAGCCGAAACCTGGTCGACGCGCTTAAACCGTCATTGATGCCACAAAGCGGTCATCGTGCTGACCTTGCCGTGGGCAAAGCGTTGGCATTGCTCAAGCAGGGCGCACTCGGTCAGGGCCGGATTCTGCTGATCGGCTCATCGCTGAGCGAAGAGGAACGCCAAGGCATTCGCCGCGCGCTGAACGGGCATTCGGCGCAGTTGTTGATGCTCGGCATTGGCACCGCTGAAGGCGCACCGATTGCTCAGGAGGACGGCAGTTTCCTCAAGGACGAGCAAGGCGCGATTCGTGTACCGCAACTCGACAGTCCGGGGCTTGGTGCTTTCCTCAACAGCGTTGGCGGCGAGTATCACCCTGCACGGCTGGACGAAACCGACCTGCGTGCCCTCGGCCTGCTGGATGGCCCGCGCAGCTTACGCGACGACGGTCAGACCGTGCGCCTGGATACGTGGGCCGATCAGGGTTACTGGCTGCTGTTGCCATTGTTGCTACTGGCCGCGAGTGCCGGACGACGCGGCTGGCTGTTTTGCCTGCCGCTGCTGTTCTGCCTGCCACAGCCGAGCTACGCTTTTGACTTCAAAGACCTGTGGCTGCGCCCTGACCAACAGGGTCTGCACTTGCTCAATCAAAAGCGCCCGGCCGAAGCGGCGCAACATTTTGACGATCGCCAGTGGCAAGGGGTGGCGCTGTACGAGGCCGGCGACTACAGTGGCGCCGCCCAGCGTTTCGCCGAAGGCGGTGATGCTCGCGACCACTACAATCGTGGCAACGCTTTGGCCAAAAGCGGTGAGCTGGAAGCGGCCATTGACGCCTATGAGCAGGCGCTGGAGTTGCAACCCGATTTGCGCCCGGCGCAGATCAACAAGGCGTTGGTGGAAAATCTGCTCAAGCAGAAAAACACGCCGCCGCCCGTCGAACCGGACAGTAAACCCGCCGAGCAAAACTCGCCGGGCGAAGAACCGCCGACCGCCACCGCGCCACCGGCGGCGGTGAAAAGTGAATCCCAGAGCGAGGCCCAGCCTGCCGAGTCGGCCAACGAGCCGCCGCCGACCACCCCGCCGCAACCGGGCCCCAATGAAGTGCCGGGCGACGAGCCGGAAGAGCAACGAGACACGACGCCGACACTGCAGCCAAGCGAGGACAACCTCGCAGGCGAGCAACGTCAGGCACTGGAACAATGGCTGGGCAAGATCCCGGACGATCCGGGCGAACTGTTGCGACGCAAATTCTGGTACGAACAGCAACAACATCAGGATCAGGAAAACACTCGATGACCCGCTTCACCGCTCTCTTGCTGCCCCTGCTGATCTGCACGGCCACTGCCCACGCGGCCGAGCTGACGGCCAGCGTGGATCGCAGTCGCCTGAACTCCGGCGAGACGGTCGAACTCACCCTCGAAACCAGCGACGTCACCCAGTTCGGCAAACCCGACCTGACCCCGCTGGAGCCCCTGTTCGAAGTGCGCGGCACGCGGCAGGTCAACCAGTTGAACACCCTCAATGGCGACAACCGCGCTACCACACGCTGGATCATTACCCTGCTGCCGAAAGAGAACGGCAGCGTGGTGATTCCAGCGTTGCAGATGGGCGATGTGCAGAGCCAACCGATCAGCGTGCAAGTGGTCGAAAGCGACACCCGCGAAGACCAGAACAGCTTCGACCCGGTGTTTATCGAAGCCAGCCTCGATCAGTCCAGCGTCTATGTGCAGGCCCAGGCCATCCTGACCCTGCGCATCTACCATTCAGTGTCGCTGTACGACGACAGCAGCCTGACCCCGCTGAAAATCGCCGACGCGCGCATCGAACAGCTTGGCGACACGCGTACCTACGAAAAAGACCTCAACGGTGTGCGCCATGGCGTGATCGAAATGCGCTATGCGATCTACCCGCAGCACAGCGGTTTGCTGACCATCGCGCCGCAGACCTTCAGCGCCACACTGGTCGATACGCAGCCGTCTCAGGATGCCAATGCGCAGGGGCCGAAACCGGGCAAATTGATGCGCGTCAGTTCCTCCGAAATCCCCCTGACGGTCAAACCCAAACCCCTGACCTATCCGGTCGATGCGCCGTGGCTGCCCGCGCGCAGTCTGAGCCTCAGCGAAAGCTGGAATCCGGAACCTGAACACACTCAGGTTGGCGATTCCCTGACCCGCAGCCTGACATTGAAAGTCGAAGGCCTGGCCGCCTCGCAATTGCCCGCACTGCCCGCCACCGACGTCAACGGCCTGCGCCGCTACCCGGATCAACCGGTGCTGAGCAACCAGAGCACTGACCGGGGCATTGTCGGCAGCCGTGAAGAACGCGAAGCCTTGGTGCCGAGCCGCAGCGGCGCCATCGAATTGCCGACGGTGGACGTGGTTTGGTGGAACACCTTCGAAGACCACCTGGAACACAGCAGCCTGCCGGCGCGCACTCTGCAAGTGGCCAACAACCCGAGCCTGCAAGTCGACACCCCGACCGGCAACCTGCAGCCGAGCATCGTCGATAACGATGTGTTGTGGTGGTGGAAACTCAGCACCCTGATCCTCGCCTGCACCACCCTCCTCGGCTTCGGCCTGTGGTGGCGCGCACGCTGGCAACCAGCCGTGCACCGCGCCGCCCAAGCCGGCCCGAGTCCACGCACGTTGATGGATGACATCAAGCGTGCGAGCCAGGCGAATGATCCGCAGGCGACACGGCAGGCACTGGATGCGTGGGCGCGCCAGCAGCCGGAGACGCTGGCGGATATGGCGGCGCGGTTTGTGCCGTTGTCGGATGCGCTGGATGGGTTGAATGGTGCGCTGTACAGCGAGACGGGGCAGCATTGGCAGGGTGAGGATTTGTGGCGGGCGATCCGCACGATTCCGGCGGCGGAACGGGTGCAGGATCCGGTGGGTGATAGCGGGTTGCCGCCGCTTTATCCGAAGTAAAAGCAAAAGATCGCAGCCTTCGGCAGTTCCTACAGAGGGTATGTGTAGGCGCTGCCGAAGGCTGCGATCTTTCGATTTTGCTTTAGGGATAAAAGGCTGAAGACAATCGAAATCAATAGTCGAATTTCGTTTTCACTTGTTCGCCTTCGCGATAGGAGAGAACAAATGCCTTCCAGGGCTCACCGCGAGCGACTGCATGCTCGTGTAATTTTTCTACAAGCGCATAGATTTTCGAATGATTGAAATCAGTTTCAGCGTCCCAGATTTCTGAGCCATTTTTTTCAACGGCGAGGTCTGCCTCCATATAGTTCCCCCCCCATTCAACGCGGTATCGAAAGGCGTCATAACCGTGAACAATTCCGGCCTCAACCAGCTGAAAAATGGCTGTCACAAGTTCAAAATCTTCAGCAATCACTCTCTGACCTCCGGAAATTGATTGTTCCTATCATCCCCTCTTTGGGTAAAACGGGGACAGACTCTGAGGGATCCCCACAAATCTACTCCAGGCTCTGCGCCTGATGATGCACCTCATCGCGCAGAGCTTTCTCCAATTTTTCCCAGTCTCCGCTGCCTCCGAACTCTATGCATCTACGCCAGTATTCCAG
>NZ_CAXAPN010000050.1:0-31339 GCF_963971015.1 Pseudomonas sp. RA_15y_Pfl2_54 | reverse complement strand
GATCTCTCGTCAGCGGGAGGCGAATTCTACAGCGTTACACGCTGCTGTCAACACCTCTTTTTCAACTTCTTTCTGGCTTCGATGAACTGAAGCAACTTGCTGCCGAAAACTTCATAACTCATTGAATCTCAGGGAGTTTTTCGTTTCGACTGCGCCGGAAGTGGGGCGAATTATAGACGTCTGGAATTCGCCGTCAACACCTATTTTCAATTCCCCTCAGACTTCAACGAAATACGCGCGAATGCCTTCTTACCGGCCTGGCAAACGTGAGTCGCCCCCAGTACGTATATAAAGGAGCGATCAACCACCTCACCATCAACCCGCACACCACCAGAAGCCAGCAGATCTCGTGCAGCAGCGGAGTTCTTCACCAGGCCCGCCTTGTTAAGGACAGCAGCGATTGGCATATCTTCAGCAGAAGCCAATTCGATCTCCGGCAGATCATCCGGCAACTCGCCATCCTTCATACGATTACCCGCTGCGCGGTGAGCATTGGCAGCCGCCTCTTCACCATGGAAGCGTGCAACGATCTCTTCAGCCAGTTTGATTTTGATATCGCGCGGATTGGCTCCAGCCTCTACATCAGCACGGAACGCACCAATCTCATCCATGGTACGGAAACTGAGCAACTCGAAGTAACGCCACATAAGCGCATCCGGAATAGAAACCAGCTTGCCGTACATGACACCAGGCGCCTCCTGGATGCCGACGTAATTGCCCAGCGACTTGGACATTTTCTTCACGCCATCCAGCCCTTCCAGCAGCGGCATAGTCAGAATGCACTGAGCCTCTTGACCATAACCACGTTGCAACTCACGCCCCATCAGGAGATTGAACTTCTGATCGGTACCACCCAACTCGACATCCGCACGCAGAGCGACAGAGTCATAACCCTGAACCAACGGATAGAGAAATTCGTGAATCGCGATCGGCTGATTGGTGGTGTATCGCTTATCGAAGTCATCACGTTCAAGCATGCGAGCAACGGTGTACTGCGAAGTCAGACGAATGAAATCTGCCGGCCCCATCTGATCCATCCAGGTGGAGTTGAACGCAACTTCGGTCTTCGCCGGATCAAGAATCTTGAACACCTGAGTCTTGTATGTCTCGGCATTTTCCAAAACCTGCTCACGAGTCAGCGGCGGCCGTGTTGCGCTCTTGCCGCTCGGATCACCGATCATCCCGGTAAAGTCACCTATAAGGAAGATCACCTGATGCCCCAGCTCCTGGAACTGGCGCAGCTTATTAATAAGCACGGTGTGACCCAAGTGCAGATCGGGAGCGGTTGGATCGAAACCAGCCTTAATACGCAGCGGCTGGCCACGCTTGAGCTTCTCGACCAGCTCGGACTCGACCAACAGTTCTTCCGCACCACGTTTAATCAGCGCTAGCTGCTCTTCAACCGACTTCATAACAGACCCGCAAGGCTCAGATTCAAAGGGAACCAACCATACAAGATCGCGCACCAATTACAAGTTTTGCCCGGCGCACGGACACCAATCCACAGACGCGAGGTCTGTAGACTTGCTTCAGAGATGATTTGGTTATATTTTATACAGTTATTTCATCTTCATCATGTCATTCATCTTTTCCAATTCATCATTTTTCAAAGTCAAAATTACTTATGACCACAGAACAGTCTAAAGCGCCGCCGCTTTACCCGAAGACCCACCTGCTCGCCGCAAGTGGAATCGCCGCCCTTCTCAGCCTGGCGCTCCTGGTATTTCCTTCCAGTGATGTTGAAGCCAAAAAGACAACCCTGAGCCTTGAACTGGAAAGTCCTGCTGATCAACTGGCACAAGATCAAGACGCCGCTGACGCGGCTCAAGCCACAAACGAGCCAGTAGCTTCGCCATTTGCACAGGTAGAAAACAGTAGCGAAAACGCCCCTGAAACCGCCTCTGCGACAGCTCAGCCCCCCGAAAAACCGAAAGACCCCGGACACCGTGAAATCGTCGTCGCCAAGGGCGATACGCTGTCCACATTATTCGAAAAGGTGGGGCTGCCGGCTTCGGCCGTGCATGAAGTACTGGCCAGTGACAAGCAAGCCAAGCAATTCAGCCAGCTCAAACACGGCCAGAAACTCGAATTCGATCTGAATCCGGAAGGGCAACTGACCAGCCTTCACAGCAAGGTCAGTGATGTCGAAACCATCACCCTGACCAAGAATGACAAAGGTTATTCCTTCAACCGTGTTATCGCGAAACCTACCGTTCGCACTGCTTATGCACACGGCGTCATCAACAGCTCGCTGTCGCAGTCCGCTGCGCGTGCTGGTCTCTCTCACAGCCTGACCATGGATATGGCCAACGTATTCGGCTATGACATCGACTTTGCGCAGGACATCCGTCAGGGTGATGATTTCGACGTCATCTACGAGCAGAAAGTGGTTAACGGCAAAGCTGTCGGCAACGGTCCGATCCTGTCCGCGCGGTTCACCAACCGAGGCAAGACCTACACCGCAGTTCGTTACACCAACAAACAGGGCAACAGCAGCTATTACACGGCTGACGGCAACAGCATGCGCAAGGCGTTTATCCGTACCCCGGTGGACTTTGCCCGCATCAGCTCGAAGTTCTCCATGGGACGTAAACACCCTATTCTCAACAAGATCCGCGCTCATAAAGGTGTCGATTACGCAGCACCACGCGGCACCCCCATCAAGGCTGCCGGTGACGGCAAAGTGCTGTTGGCCGGCCGTCGCGGTGGCTACGGCAACACAGTGATCATCCAGCACGGCAATACTTACCGTACCCTTTACGGCCACATGCAAGGCTTCGCCAAAGGCGTAAAAACCGGTGGTACCGTCAAGCAGGGCCAAGTGATCGGCTACATTGGCACCACCGGCCTCTCCACCGGTCCGCACTTGCACTATGAATTCCAGGTCAACGGCGTTCACGTCGATCCACTGGGACAAAAGCTGCCAATGGCCGATCCGATCGCCAAATCCGAGCGCGCTCGCTTCATGGCTCAGAGCCAGCCGCTGATGGCACGCATGGATAAAGAGAAGGCCACAATGCTGGCTTCGAGCAAGCGTTAAGCCATGACCCTGTATATCGGTGTAATGTCAGGCACCAGCCTCGATGGCCTGGACATCGCGCTGATCGAACTTGCCCCGGCGATCAAACTGATCGCCTCGCATTACATCCCTATGCCTGACCCCCTGCGCGCCGAGCTACTTGGCTTGTGCGCCAGCGGCCCTGACGAGATCGCCCGCTCTGCGATTGCACAGCAGAACTGGGTAAAGCTCGCCGCTCGGGGCATTCACACCCTCCTCGATCAGCAGAAGCTCCAACCTCAAGCCATACGCGCGATAGGCAGTCACGGCCAGACCATTCGCCATGAGCCCGCACGCGGCTTCACCGTACAAATCGGCAGCCCAGCCCTGCTGACAGAGTTGACGGGGATCACCGTGGTCAGCGACTTCCGCAGCCGCGATGTCGCTGCCGGAGGCCAAGGCGCGCCACTGGTACCAGCCTTCCATGAAGCCTTGTTCGAAGAGCGTACCGGCAACCAGGCTGTCTTGAATGTCGGCGGTTTCAGCAATCTCAGCCTGATCGAGCCGAACAAGCCTGTAGCCGGTTTCGACTGCGGCCCCGGAAACGTGTTGATGGACGCCTGGATTCAACAACAAGTCGGAGAAAACTACGATCGCAATGGTCAGTGGGCAGCCACTGGCGCCGTTGAACCAAGCCTGCTCAAAGCACTGCTCAGCGACCCTTTCTTCGTGACCAAAGGGCCGAAAAGCACGGGGCGGGAAGTGTTCAATCTGCCTTGGCTGGAGCAGCACCTCTCGCACCTACCGAAGCTTGCTGCTGAAAACGTCCAGGCCACGTTGCTGGAGCTGACTGCGCTGACTATCGTTGAGTCGCTGCAAAGCGCTCAATCCGATACCAGAGAACTGTTGGTCTGCGGTGGCGGCGCGCACAATGCCACGCTTATGAAGCGACTGGCCGATCTGCTGCCGAAGGCAAAAGTCGCCAGCACCGCCACGCGCGGTGTAGACCCGGACTGGGTCGAAGCCATGGCTTTCGCTTGGCTGGCCCATTGCTGTCTCGAAGGCATTGCCGCCAACCGCCCAAGTGTCACCGGCGCCCGCGGCTTTCGAGTACTTGGCGCCATCTACCCGGCCTGACTCAACTCACAGAAAACAAAACGCCGCAGAACCGTGAGGCTCTGCGGCGTTTTGCTGTGTACAGCGAAGTGCGTTCAGATCGAGAACGAAGATCCGCAACCACAGGTCGTGGTGGCGTTAGGGTTCTTGATCACGAAACGCGAACCTTCCAGACCTTCCTGGTAATCCACCTCGGCACCGGCCAGGTACTGGAAGCTCATCGGGTCAACCACCAGACTCACGCCTTCGCGCTCGACGATGGTGTCGTCCTCTGCCACCTCTTCATCGAAGGTGAAACCGTATTGAAACCCTGAACAACCGCCGCCCGTAACGAATACGCGCAGCTTCAAGCGATCATTCCCCTCTTCATCGACCAGGCTCTTCACCTTGTGCGCGGCACCGTGGGTGAATTGCAAAGCCGTGGGGGTGAAGGATTCGACGCTCATGCTGACTATCTCCCGGCGTTACGCCGCCATAATGCGTGATGACGCGCATTATCCGCTTGTCCGAGAAAATCGGTCAACTATTGTTACGGTATATCAATCAAGCCGATCGGCGGTTCAGAACGCAAAAAGGCCCGTTCAACGGGCCTTTTTACTGTGCAACCGAAAGGTTACGGCAGCATACCGGCGTGGGACAGACCGAAACGCTCGTCCAGGCCGAACAGGATGTTCATGTTCTGCACCGCCTGCCCCGACGCGCCTTTGACCAGGTTGTCGATCACTGACAACACCACAACCAGATCGCCATCCTGCGGACGGTGAACCGCAATACGGCAAACGTTGGCGCCGCGCACACTGCGGGTTTCCGGATGACTGCCGGCTGGCATCACATCGACGAACGGCTCATCGGCATAACGCTTTTCGAACAATGCCTGCAGATCCACCGAGCGATCAACCACGGTCGCGTAGAGCGTGGAATGAATGCCACGGATCATCGGGGTCAAGTGAGGAACGAACGTCAGACCGACATCCTTGCCCGCTGCACGACGCAGCCCTTGGCGAATTTCCGGCAGGTGACGGTGACCTTTCACCGCGTAGGCCTTCATGCTTTGCGACGTCTCGGAGTACAGCGAGCCTACAGCCGCGCCGCGACCTGCACCGCTGACACCGGACTTGCAGTCAGCGATCAAACGCGTGGTGTCGGCCAGACCGGCTTCAAGCAACGGCAGAAAACCCAACTGTGTTGCGGTTGGATAGCAACCCGGCACCGCGATCAGGCGTGCTTTCTTGATTTGCTCACGATTGACTTCAGGCAAGCCATAGACAGCTTCATCCAGCAACTGCGGAGCACCGTGAGGCTGACCGTACCACTTTGCCCATTCTTCAGCGTCTTGAAGACGGAAGTCCGCAGACAGGTCGATGACCTTGGTGCCTGCGGCCAGCAATTCACCTGCCAGTGCGTGAGCCACACCGTGCGGCGTCGCGAAAAACACCACATCGCAAGCGCCCAACGTTTTGATATCGGGCACGCTGAACGCAAGGCCGTCGTAGTGTCCGCGCAGGTTCGGGTACATGTCAGCCACGGGCAGACCGGCCTCGGATCGGGAAGTGATCACGACCACTTCTGCCTGCGGATGCTGCGCCAACAGACGCAGCAGTTCGACACCGGTGTAACCCGTGCCGCCGACGATACCGACCTTGACCATAAACCTGCCCTCAACGAACCCACTGGAAAGCCGTCGATAATAGGGGCCACGCGCGCCTGCGACAACCATCAAGGTGACGTGCGGACGCTCAAGCCTCTACTATCCGGCTTACCGTGAATGAGGGAAAAACCAAAATGCTCTATCTGTGGATCAAGGCTTTTCACATCGTCAGCGTCGTTTGCTGGTTTGCCGGGCTGTTTTACCTGCCGCGACTGTTCGTGTATCACGCGCAAAGTGAAGACACCGTCAGCAAGGAACGCTTCAGCGTCATGGAGCGCAAGCTGTATCGCGGCATCATGGGCCCGGCAATGATCGCTACGCTGATTTTTGGCGGCTGGCTGATCTACCTCAACCCGAGCATCTTCAGCCAGGGGGGCTGGATCCACGCGAAACTGACCCTGGTCGTCTTGCTGATCGGTTACCACCACATGTGCGGCGCGCAGGTAAAACGTTTCGCTCGTGGCGAGAACACCCGCAGCCATGTCTTTTATCGCTGGTTCAATGAAGTGCCGGTTCTGATATTGCTGGCTATCGTAATTCTGGTCGTGGTCAAGCCGTTCTAACTTCAACGAACACAACACTTTGGGGTACTTCCAATGTCGCTGCCCGCTCTGCTCGAACAACGTCTGCGCCTGCCAGTGGTAGCGGCGCCGATGTTTCTGATCTCCAACCCTGAACTGGTGATCGCCTGCTGCCGTAATGGCGTGGTCGGTAGCTTCCCGGCGCTGAACCAACGCGAAAGCAGCGGTTTCAAAGCCTGGCTGGAACAGATCGAAGCGGGGTTGGCGACACTGAGCAACCCGGCACCGTACGCAGTGAACCTTATTGTTCACAACAGCAACCCGCGTTTGCAGGCGGATCTGAATATCTGCATCGAGCACAAGGTGCCCATCGTCATCACCAGTCTCGGCGCGGTCAAGGAGCTGGTCGACGCCGTGCACAGCTATGGCGGTCTGGTCTTCCACGACGTCACCACCCGCCGTCATGCCGAGAAGGCTGCCCAGGCGGGTGTCGACGGTTTGATTGCGGTCGCGGCTGGCGCCGGTGGTCATGCTGGCACCTGGAGCCCGTTTGCACTGATTGCCGAGATCCGTGAGTTCTTCGACAAAACGTTGTTGCTTGCAGGATGCCTGAACCATGGGCATGAGATTCTTGCTGCACAGATGCTCGGCGCGGATTTGGCCTACTTCGGTACGCGATTTATCGGCACCACTGAAAGTCATGCACCTGACGCCTACAAGCAGATGCTGCTGACAGCCAAAGCGGCAGACATCATTCATACTCCCGCGGTCTCGGGGGTGCCGGCCAGTTTCATGCGTCAAAGCCTGGAGGCGGCCGGTTTCGACATGACCGCGCTACAAGGCAAGGGTGAAGTGAATTTCGGCGACAAGCTCAAACCGATAAGCGACGAAGCCAAAGCCTGGAAAACCGTGTGGTCTGCCGGTCAAGGTGTCGGACAGATCGATGATCTGCCAAGCGTGGATCAGTTGATCGCGCGCCTCGATGCCGAGTACCGCCAGGCCCAGGAGCGCGCAGCGCAGTTGCCCAAACGCTGGCCTCGCTGAGAAAATTGCGCCCGTCCCTGGTGGACAGGCCTTACACTAACGACCTTTCAATCTACTCGCGACAAGGATGCCTCGCTCATGAGCGACACCCGTTACAAGATCGTTTTCGACGGCGCTCTACAGCCCGGTGTCGATATCACCACTGCCAAACTCAATCTGGCGGATCTGTTCAAAACCGAAGTGACCGCCATCGAGCGTCTGTTCAATGGCAGTACAGTGGCACTCAAACGCGACCTGTCCCATGGCGATGCCCAAGCTTATTTGCAAGCGCTGAGCAAAACCGGGATCGATGCGCGCATCGAAACAGAAACAGCCATTGAGCTGAAGCTATCGGACGTCCACGAACAATCCGCTGGCGTGGCAGAACCGGACTCACCCTATGCACCACCTCGCGCCAGCGTAGGCGAGAGCCTGCCGCCATTCGCCACGCTCAAACCATTCAGCGTCGAAGGCAGGATTGGACGTTTACGCTTTCTGGCCTGGACGATGGTACTCAGCCTGGTGACGATGCCCATCGTCGGCGTGTTCGCCTTGATTGCGCTGGGACTGGTCAGCAGTGACTCCACCACCGGACTGATCATCGGCGGCATCTTTGCCTTTTTCCTGTTTCTGGGATTCATGATTGTCAGCATCCTGTTCACCGTTCAACGTTTGCACGACATCGGCTGGTCAGGCTGGCTGTGGTTACTGAACCTTGTACCGTTCGTGGGCAGTTTCTTCCCGCTGGTGATTATGGCCGTCCCCGGCAATACCGTCGCCAATCGCTATGGCCCTCCACCGCCCCCCAACAGCACCGCAGTGAAAGTGCTGTGCTCCCTGTGGATCGTGTTTGTCGCGCTGATATTCGCGGGCGCAATACTCGGTGGAATCTCGGCGGTTCAGCAGGAATACGAAAGCACCCTGGAAAGCAGTTACGAAAGCGGCTCTGTGACCACCGACGAAATCGATGTCGAAGTCGAGCCGGCAGCAAATTCCGCTGACGAGGCAGCCGAAGCCGCGCAGGCCCCTGTAGACTCTGCGAACGAATGAACAGCGCTCACCGCCGTGACACCCGCGTCGCTGGCGCGCAGTTGTTGCGATGGAGAATGGCATGACCCGTTACGCTCTGATCACTGGCGCCTCCAGCGGAATCGGCCTGGCCATGGCCGAAGCGCTGGCCCGGCGCGGCCGCAACCTGATTCTGGTGGCACGACAGCGTGATCAGCTGGAAAGCATTGCGATCGAACTGACCCAGCGCTTCGGCGTCGAGGTGCTGTTCCGCGCCTGCGATCTGGGCGAGCCGTTGCGCCTGTCCGGTTTTTTGCTGGAGCTGGAAGAAGGTGACCGACAGATCGATCTGTTGGTGAACTGCGCCGGCATCGGTACCTGTGGCCCCTTTTTGGCTCAGGACTGGATGACCGAACAGGATCTGATCGAGGTCAACATCCTCGCCCTCACCCGCTTGTGCCATGCGATCGGCAACAGCATGGCGCTGCAGGGTGGCGGGCAGATTCTCAACGTTGCCTCGATTGCCGCGTTCAATCCCGGCCCGTGGATGAGCACGTACTACGCCAGCAAGGCCTATGTCCTGCATTTTTCCGAAGCGCTGCGCGTGGAACTCAAGCAGAGCGCAGTAAAAGTTTCGGTTCTGTGCCCTGGCCCTACCCGCACAGCCTTTTTCCGCACCGCGCAGCTCAACAACGACAAACTCAACGACAGCAAAATGCTGATGAGTCCCGAAGAAGTCGCGCTATACACCGTGCGCGCACTGGAAAAAAACCGCGCGATCATCATTCCAGGACGGCGCAATCGCTGGCTCGCGTTTCTGCCGCGACTCGGTTCGCGCTGGCTCAATCGCACCCTCGTCGGCATGGTCAACAAGGCTTACTGCCCGCGCTGAACTGTCCTACGGCAAAACACTGGGCGGGCCCATTCCCCATGAGTACACTCAGGCCAGCCCACACAACGGAGAAAACAGCAGTGGATACTCTGTTCACCAAGATCATCAACCGGGAAATCCCGGCGAACATCATTTACGAGGACGACCAGGTTCTGGCGTTCCACGACATCGCCCCTCAGGCACCGGTACATTTTCTGGTGATCCCGAAGAAACCGGTGCGTACCCTCAATGATCTGACTGAAGACGACAAGGCACTGGCTGGGCATATCCTGTTCACTGCACAGCGTCTGGCGCTGGAGTTGGGTTGTGAAGAAGGCTTTCGCGTGGTGATGAACTGCAATGAAAAAGGTGGGCAGACCGTCTATCACATTCATATGCACGTACTGGGTCAGCGCCAGATGAACTGGCCACCGGGCTAAGGCACAATCCCCTCCACTGCGGGGGTGGGGCTTGCTCGTGAAGATGTGAGTACTTTCGGAGCATCTTCGGCTGACACACCGTTTTCGCGAGCACACCCCGCGCCCACAAAGCAGCATGCCCCTGCGGCATATGACCCAGCGCAAACCTTCCCTGGCCGATTCGGTTAAACTGGCCATCGAGATTCTTCCCGGAGGTCAGCATGACTACCCAACGTCACTACTCGCCGATTGACCGTCTTCTGCTGCAAGCCGATGCCGCGATGCGTACATTACTGCCATTCAGTGGCCAGCCGTATCGCCCGTCGCCGGCCATCCTGCAGCCGGAAACACAAATGAGCGACGAAGACACCCGCCATGTCGCCGGCCTGATGCGTATCAACCATACCGGTGAAGTCTGTGCCCAAGCGCTGTATCAGGGCCAGGCGCTGACCGCCAAGTTGCCGCAGGTGCGCGAAGCCATGGAGCACGCCGCCGAAGAGGAAATTGATCACCTGGTCTGGTGCGAACAACGCATCCAGCAACTAGGGAGCCATACCAGCGTTCTCAATCCGCTGTTTTATGGCATGTCGTTCGGCATCGGTGCTGTCGCTGGCTTGATCAGCGACAAGGTCAGCCTGGGGTTTGTCGCGGCCACCGAGCATCAGGTGTGCAAACACTTGAATGAGCATCTGGAGCAACTGCCGACTGAGGATGAAAAATCTCGGGCAATTCTGCTGCAGATGCGTATCGATGAAGAGCATCATGCCGAAAGTGCGCTGGAGGCTGGCGGTTTCCGCTTTCCGGCACCGGTCAAGTTCGGGATGAGTCTTTTGGCGAAGGTGATGACCAAGAGCACCTACCGGATCTGAAGATTGCATCCCTGCGAAAGAGCCTCTTCGCTGGTCAGTCAACGCCCACCGCTTCTTTATCCCAGCCATAAAAAAGGCGACTACCGCTAAGTAGTCGCCTTTTTTGTGCCTCGGCCCCGCCGGCTGGCCGATCACCGCCCTTAAAAAAGTGGCGCATCATGCAGACGTCAACCGGGGGTCGCCAGATCCTGCACTGCCTTTATGACGGTTGAATGTCGATTCAACCGAGTTCGACGATTTCGTAATCGTGGGTGATAGCAACGCCAGCGGCGCCGAGCATGATCGAAGCCGAGCAATATTTTTCGGCAGACAGTTCGATAGCGCGCTTGACCTGAGCTTCTTTCAGGCCACGGCCCTTGACCACGAAGTGCATGTGGATCTTGGTGAACACCTTCGGATCTTCAGTCGCGCGCTCGGCTTCAAGGAAGGCTTCACAGCTTTCAACGTTCTGACGGGACTTTTTCAGAATGCTGACCACGTCGAAGTTGCTGCAACCGCCGACGCCCAGCAGGAGCATTTCCATCGGGCGAACACCCAGATTACGACCACCGGCGTCCGGCGGACCGTCCATGACCACAACATGCCCACTACCGGATTCGCCGAGAAACATGGCCTCACCAGCCCATTGGATGCGTGCCTTCATCGCCCAGACTCCACTGTAAAAAAAGGGTCGCCAGCTTATCACAGGGCTTTGCTCTGGCAGCGAGCAGCGTTCATAGGACGAATGCTCCACCAGCGTAGGTAATTTCTCGAATTTGCGCGGAAGTGTCTGGTAAGCTGGCGCCAATTCGCTGGCGCTCAGCCAGTTGTGTAGCGACCGCCTTCAGCGCCTCATAAAAAATCAAACATAACCGTGCAGTTTTTTCGGGATACAACCATGGTTGCTATTACCCCCACACCCAAAATCAAGAACCTCGACAAGCTGTTGACGCATTGTCAACGCCGCCGGCATGCGGCCAAGAGCAACATCATTTGTGCTGGCGATCGTTCGGACACGTTGTACTTCATCATCAAGGGGTCGGTGACGATCCTGATCGAGGATGACGACGGCCGCGAGATGATCATTGCGTACCTGAATGCGGGGGACTTCTTCGGCGAACTGGGACTGTTTGAACAGGCCGGCCAGGAACAGCAGCGCAGTGCCTGGGTGCGGGCCAAGGTCGAGTGCGAAACGGCGGAAATCAGCTACGCGAAGTTCCGCGAATTGTCACAGCAGGATCCGGATATTCTTTACGTCCTCAGCGGACAAATCGCACAACGCCTGCGCAACACCACGCGCAAGGTCGGCGATCTGGCGTTCTTCGACGTCACGGGACGAGTGGCACGCTGCCTGTTGGAGTTGTGCAAGCAACCCGACGCGATGACCCACCCGGACGGCATGCAGATCAAGGTGACCCGTCAGGAAATCGGCCGGATCGTCGGTTGTTCGCGGGAGATGGTCGGTCGTGTGCTCAAGGATCTGGAGGAGCGCAACCTGGTCGACGTGAAAGGCAAGACGATGGTGGTCTTCGGTACGCGTTAGATACCGACGCTGTACATCTGCGCCAGCATTAAACGAAAGAGCTCATCGAGTCGCGCCAACGCCTGTGGCGCGCTGAATTTCTCGTGCAAAGCGATATGGCTTTCGGCACGCACTCGCGATTCCAGGCCACAAGCTTGGTTGAAACGATTGACCGCCGCGACCATCGATTCGCGTTCGTTCTCCATCAGCATCGCACCGTGTACCAGGCCTACCGGACGCTGTCCGCCCTGACTCTGGCGCCAGCGCTGGGCGGTGCCAACCATTTTGCGGCCGTCGAGATTAACGTTGAAACGCCCGTCACAAAAAGCTCCGTCGATCTCACCCAAGGACGATGTGCCGCCCAACTCATCAAGCAACTGACAGATCGGATCGCACAAGCGGCGGTAGCCGGTTTCGATGCGGTTCAGATCGCCTTCGTTGCGGGGTGGCGCGTAGACCAGTGCAATGTTGATCGTCGCCGCAGATTGCGGGACGGGTTCGCCGCCAGTTTCGCGCAGAAGCACCGGCCAGCCGGCAGCGGCAGAGACTTCGCAGGCATGTTCGAAACCGGGGAGGCGATTGAGGCGGCGCGGCATGACCAGCGCGCGGTCGCTGGGTCGCCAGAACAGAAGACCGAACTCCGCATCACCGGCGCAGACGGAGGCGAGCAAGTCCTGCTCGGCTTGCAGTCCGGCTTCGATGGTCAGGGCGGTTGGCTGCGACATGCATGGCTCCGACAGACTTGAAGTCTTTAGAGAATTTGAGGGCCTCTTCGCGAGCAAGCCCGGCCCCAAAGGGGACGCGGGCGCCTGCAAAAAAGATCAGTCGAGGGTCGAGCCGCTGACCGCAGCCCCACGTTCCGGGAAGAACAGACGCTGCAATTCGACCCCCGGGCTTTCGGCGCGCATGAACGCTTCGCCGACCAGGAACGCGTAAACGTCGCTGATTTCCATCAGTTCGACATCTGCACGGTTGAGGATGCCGCTCTCGGTAATTACCAAGCGATCGCGCGGAATACGCGGGAGCAGGTCGAGGGTGGTTTCCAGACTGACGTCGAAAGTGTGCAGATTACGGTTGTTGACCCCGACCAGTGGCGTATCGAGAGTTTTCAATGCACGCTCCAGCTCATCACCGTCGTGCACTTCCACCAAGACATCAAGACCAACGCCTTTGGCCACCGACGCCAACTCGGCCATTTTCACGTCATCCAGTGCAGAAACGATCAACAGCACGCAGTCGGCGCCCAGCGCACGGGCTTCGACGATCTGGTACGGATCGATCATGAAGTCCTTGCGGATCACCGGCAGTTTGCACGCGGCGCGAGCCTGTTGCAGGTACGCATCGGCGCCTTGGAAGTAATCGATATCGGTCAGTACGGAAAGACAGGTCGCCCCACCCTTCTCGTAACTTTTGGCAATGTCGGCCGGAACGAAGTTTTCGCGGATCACGCCTTTGCTTGGCGACGCCTTTTTGATCTCGGCAATGACCGCCGGCTGCTTGGTCTTGGCCTGCGCCAACAACGCCTGGGCGAAACCACGGGGCGCATCGGCCGCCTTGGCCAGATTTTCCAGCTCGCTCAGGCTCACACGAGCGCTACGCTCGGCGATTTCCTGAACTTTGCGCGCCAGAATGTTTTCCAGAACCGTCGGTACACTCATCCTTCATTCTCCACTTTGAATACCGCGGTAAAGGCGCCCAGCTCCTCGAGTTTTTCCCGAGCGAGGCCGGTGTGCAGAGCGTCGTGCGCCAGCTCCACGCCTTGTTTCAAACTGCTGGCCACGTCGGCGGCGTAGAGTGCCGCGCCGGCGTTGAGCACAATCATTTCGGCGGCTTTCTGGCCGTTCTCGGTTTTGCGCTTGCCCAGTGCGTCGCGGATCAACGCCAGCGAAGCTTCCGGGCCGTCGACCGACAGGCCGTGCAGGCTCTGGCTCTTCATGCCCAAGTCCTCGGGTTCGACCCAATACTCGGTGATCTCGTTGTTTTTCAGCTCGGCAACAAAAGTCGGCGCAGCAAGGCTGAATTCGTCCAGACCATCCTTGGAATGCACCACCAGCACATGCTTGCTGCCCAAGCGTTGCAAGACTTCCGCCAACGGGCGGCACAACGCCGGGTTGAACACACCCACCACCTGATGTTTAACACCGGCCGGATTCGTAAGCGGGCCGAGCATGTTGAACAGCGTACGCAGCCCCAGATCGCGGCGCGGGCCGGCGGCATACTTCATGGCTTTGTGATGGGTCTGGGCAAACATGAAACCGATGCCGACGTTGTCGATGCAACGGGCGACCTGAACCGGCGTCAGGTTGAGGTAGATACCGGCGGCTTCCAGCAAGTCGGCGCTGCCGCTCTTGCCCGACACCGCGCGATTGCCGTGTTTGGCCACGGTGCAACCCGCTGCCGCAACAACAAAAGAAGAAGCGGTCGATACGTTGAAAATGTTGGCACCGTCACCGCCGGTGCCGACCACATCGACCACACCGTCGAGGGTCTTGAGTTCGACCTGATCGGCCAGTTCACGCATCACCGATACGGCGCCGACGATTTCATCGATGCTTTCGCTCTTCATGCGCATGGCCATCATGAACGCGCCGATCTGCGCGTCAGTGCATTGGCCGGTCATGATTTCGCGCATCACGTCGCGCATTTCATCGGTGCTGAGGTCGAGGTGATCGACGATACGGCTCAGGGCTGTCTTGATATTCACGGGAAGTCCTTAGCGCGTGCCGCCGGTTTGTTTGAGGAAGTTGGCAAACAGTTCATGGCCCTGCTCAGTCAGGATCGACTCGGGGTGGAACTGTACACCTTCTATGTTCAGGGTCTTGTGACGCAGGCCCATGATTTCGTCGACAGAGCCGTCTTCGTGTTGCGTCCAGGCCGTCAGCTCCAGGCAATCGGGCAAGGTCGCGTGCTTGACGATCAGCGAGTGGTAGCGGGTGACAGTCAGCGGATGGTTGAGACCTTCGAAAACGCCCTTGTCCTCATGGAATACCGGACTAGTCTTACCGTGCATCACTTGGCGGGCACGCACCACATTCCCGCCAAAGGCCTGACCGATGGACTGGTGGCCGAGGCAGACGCCGAGAATGGGCAGCTTGCCGGCAAAGTGCTTGATGGCCTCGATGGAGATGCCGGCTTCGGTCGGCGTGCAAGGCCCCGGAGAAACCACGATGCGCTCTGGCTTGAGCGCTTCGATTTCGGCAATGGTCAATTCGTCGTTGCGCACGACTTTGACTTCGGCCCCCAGTTCGCCGAGGTACTGCACAACGTTGTAAGTAAAGGAGTCGTAGTTGTCGATCATCAGCAACATGGCGTTTCGAACCTCTTGAATTCTGACTTGAAGACAGCCTTCAGATGACTTGCCCGCAGGGCGCTGCACGATGTCGGGCGCACAGGTGGCGTCGGCAAAGCGGCATTTCAAACGGGCAAGGAAGGCAAAGCGATACAAATCCGGCCAGGCCGGCAGAAAAGATTCAGGCGCGCCAACGCCAACGGGCGTGTGCCTTGATGACTTGATCCAGAAGTTTGCTGGTGATCAACACGGGGAAGGTCTCGTTCATACGTTCCGGCACAGTAACTTAGCTGGGCAGAGCGTGCAATATGGCGGGGCTGACTGGGGACAAAACTACGCAAGGGTTCGTGACCGATGGCTAAAGGTCGAAAGTTTTTGGTACTGTCGTTTCGTTCACCTACAACAATAAATAAATGGACTTGCTCATGATCAAACAGACGTTGTTTGCACCGCTGGCCGGTTGCTTGCTCGCCCTGGCCTGCGCCCAGGCGAATGCTGCACCCAATCCATACTCAAGCTTCATTGTCTTTGGCGACAGCCTCAACGATGCCGGGACATTCACCGACACCGGCGGCCCGGCGGGCGCCACCCAGCGCTATACCAACCGTACCGGCCCGGTTTATCTGGATGGCAGCGGTGAACTGCGCTCGCTGAACTCCACGCAACTGCTGGGCGGACGCCTCGGGTTTACGGCGGATCAAACGGCCTCCTCCAGCTCCGCTGTACGCGCCAACGCAGGCCTGCCGGACGGCAACAACTGGGCGGTGGGGGGGTATCGAACTGACCAGATCCTTGACTCGATCACTACGCAATCTGCCACAGGGGAACGCACCCGCGCCGGCTACCTGCCGTCGAACGGCTTGCGCGCCGACCCGAATGCGCTGTACTACATTTCGGGCGGTGGCAATGACTTCCTGCAGGGTCGAATTCTCAGCCTGCCTCAGGCTAACGCGGGTGCCGACCGATTGGCTGACAGCGTACAAGCCCTGCAAACGGCCGGCGCCAAATACGTGATGGTCTGGCTGTTGCCTGATGTCGGTTTGACCCCGGCCATCAACGGTACGCCTTTTCAGGCGCTCAGCAGTCAACTCGCCAGCCAGTTCAACAGCCAATTGGTGACACGTTTACAGGGCATCAACGCTGAAATCATTCCGTTGAATATTCCAGTGCTCCTGTCGGAGGCTTTCGCAGATCCCGGACGTTTTGGCCTGGCCACCGACCAGAACCTGACCGCAACCTGCTTCAGCGGCAGCAGTTGCACGGAGAATGCCCGCTACGGCATCAACAGTGCGACGCCGGATCCGAGCAAGCTGATCTACAACGACGGCGTACACCCGACCGAAACCGGGCAGAAACTGATCTCCGACTACGCCTATTCGCTGTTGGCCGCACCGTGGGAGCTGACACTGCTGCCGGAAATGGCCCACGCCACGCTGCGTGCGCACCAGGATGAACTGCGTACTCAATGGAAAGCGGATTGGGAGAACTGGCAACCCGTCGGTCAGTGGCGGGCGATTGTCTCCGCCGGTGGCCAGCACCTGGATGTCGACAGCCAAAGCAGCGGCGCCAGCGCCGACGGCAGTGGTTACAACCTCAACGTGGGTGGCAGCTATCGCCTCAATGACGCTTGGCGGTTAGGCGTAGCGGCAGGTTTCTACCGGCAGAATCTGGAGGCAGGCCACAACGATTCGGACTACAAACTCAACAGCTATCTGGCGACAGCCTTCGCCCAGTTCCAGCAAAACCGCTGGTGGGCTGACGCTGCGCTGACCGGTGGCAAACTCGACTACGACAACCTCAAGCGCAAGTTCGATCTGGGCGTCAGTGAAGGTGCGGAGAAAGGTGATACCGACGGCCACCTGTGGGCGTTCAGTACCCGCATCGGATACGACATTGCCCAACCGGGCAGTGAATGGCATTTGTCGCCGTTCGTCAGCGCCGACTACGCCAGCGTGGATGTCGACGGTTACTCGGAAAAGAGCAACCGGGCCACAGCGCTGACCTTCGATGACCAGGCGCGCGATTCGAAACGTCTGGGCCTCGGTATTCAGGGCAAGTACAACATCACCCCACAAACCCAGGTGTTTGGTGAGTACGCCCACGAACGTGAGTACGAGGATGACGTGCAGAAGGTCAACATCGCGCTCAATACCCTGCCGGCCAACGACTTCAAACTCGAGGGCTACACACCGCAGAGTCATTTGAACCGTTTGAGCCTGGGCGTCAGCCATAAACTGACGGCCGATCTGGCGCTGCGTGGCGGTTATACGTTGCGCAAGGACGATGACTTTACCCAGCAGGGGGTTAACGTCGGCGTCGTGCTGGACTTCTAGGATCAATAAAAAACGCGGCGTCCTTTCGGGCGCCGCGTTTTTTTATGCTGAACACCAATCGAACGGTGGGAGCGGGCTTGCTCGCGAAAGCGCAGTGCCCGTCGACATGAATATTCGCAGATCCGCCGCTTTCGCGAGCAAGCCTGCTCCCACAGGTATTGGCGTGAACTCAGCTATCCGGGGTTTGCTCGGCCAGTGCCACGGCACGGAACATCGCACGGCGCTTGTTCAGGGTTTCTTCCCATTCCAGCGCTGGCACCGAGTCGGCGACGATGCCGCCACCGGCCTGTACGTGCAGTTCGCCGTTCTTGATCACCGCGGTACGGATCGCAATCGCGGTGTCCATGTTGCCGTTCCAGGCGAAGTAACCCACCGCACCGCCATACACACCACGCTTGACCGGTTCGAGTTCGTCGATGATTTCCATCGCACGAATCTTCGGTGCCCCGGACAAGGTGCCCGCCGGCAGAATCGCCCGCAGCGCGTCCATCGCCGTCAGCCCGGTTTTCAACTGGCCGGTGACGTTGGAAACAATGTGCATCACGTTGGAATAACGCTCGATGACCATCTTCTCGGTGAGTTTCACCGAACCGATTTCCGAGACACGTCCGGTGTCGTTACGCCCCAGATCGATCAGCATCAAGTGCTCGGCGATCTCTTTATCGTCGGACAGCAGGTCTTCTTCCAGCGCCAGATCGGCTTCTTCTGTCGCGCCACGCGGGCGAGTACCGGCAATCGGACGCACCGTGATCAGGTTATCCTCGACCCGCACCAGCACTTCCGGCGAACTGCCGACGACGTGGAAGTCGCCGAAGTTGAAGAAGTACATGTACGGCGTCGGGTTGAAACAGCGCAAGGCGCGATACAGATCGATCGGTGCGGCCTTGAAGTCGATCGACATGCGCTGCGACGGCACGACCTGCATGCAGTCACCGGCGAGGATGTATTGCTTGATGGTGTCGACGGCTTTTTCGTAATCGTCTTGAGTAAAACTGGAGCGGAACACCGGGTCAGCGGACTGCTGCTTGCTGAAGTCCAGACCACGACGCGGGGTGATCGGCTGGCGCAGCTTCTCCAGCAGTCCCTGCAATTGCGCCTGACCTTGCTCGTAGGCATCCGCCTGCGCAGGGTCGGCCAATACGATGGCGTGCATCTTGCCGGCGAGGTTGTCGAACACCACGACCGCATCGGACACCATCAACAGAATGTCCGGTACGCCCAGCGGATCAGGGTTGGGGCACTTGCCCAGGCGTTTCTCGACATAACGCACGCAGTCGTAACCGAAATAACCGACCAGACCGCCGTTGAATCGCGGCAGGCCAGCAATGGTCGGCACGTTGTAGCGGGCCTTGAAGGTTTCGACGAAGGCCAGCGGATCTTCAACGTCGTGGCTTTCAGTCTCGACGCCATCAACGGTGATGCTGACGTGATGATCGTAAACCCGCAGCACGGTGCGGCACGGCAGACCGATGATCGAGTAACGGCCCCATTTCTCGCCGCCCTGCACGGACTCGAGCAGGTAGGAGTTGGGTTGGTCAGCCAGTTTCAGGTAGATCGACAGCGGCGTGTCGAAGTCGGCCAGGGTTTCGCAGGCCAACGGAATGCGGTTGTAGCCATCAGCGGCCAAGCGCAGGAATTCTTCGCGAATCATAAGATGCCTCGTGGTGTGAGGTGCTGTCAGTCAGGTGTGCAAACGCGCCGGCAGGCCGGCCAGAAACAAGTCAGGCGCGCCAACGCCAGCGGGCCAGGGCCTTGATGACTTTCATCCAGAGTTTGCGGGTGACCACCACGATGGCGTTTCCAGAAGGGGATTGAGAAGCGTCGGGCAACGTTATCTCAGCGGCCGGATCCAGGCAACCGGGAATTAGCTTGCGCAGGTCGTCGATCACCAGTGCCGGGTATTCCTCGGCAATCGGTCGGCCATGGTTGTAGCCGTAACTCAGTGCCACACATTTGACCCCCGCCGCTTTCGCGGCCAGCACGTCACTGCGCGAGTCGCCGACAAACAGCGATTGCGAGGCCGGGATGTTGGCCATTTTCATCACGAAGAACAGCGCGGCCGGGTCGGGTTTCTTCTGCGGCAAGGTATCGCCGCCGATGATCCATTTGAAATAGCGGCCGATTTTCATCTGGTCCAACAGCGGCGCGACGAAACGCTCCGGCTTGTTGGTGATCAGCGCCATGGCCACGCCTTGCTTTTGCAGCCATTTGAGCGTGTCGCGCACGCCGGGATAGACCACGGTCAGCTCGTGGCTGGCGCCGTAGGCCTGCATGAAAATTTCCAGCGCTTGCTCGGCTTCGACGTCATCCACTGAGGCATGATCGATACCGCCGGCCAGCGCACGACGCACCAATACCGGCGCGCCATTGCCAACCCACTCGCGCACCGACTCGATGCCCGCCGGCTGGCGGCCGAGGGTGAGCAGCATGTTGTCCACCGCCGCTGCCAGGTCGGGAACCGAGTCGATCAGCGTGCCATCCAGATCGAACATCACCAACCGTGGCAGTTTGCCCGGGAACAGCTGCTCAAAACCGCTCATGGGCGCGCCAGCGCCAGTTCGGAACGCATCTTGTCGATGACTTCCTGATAGTTCGGTGCATTGAAGATCGCCGAGCCGGCCACAAAGGTGTCGGCGCCAGCGGCAGCGATTTCACGGATGTTGTTGACGTTGACGCCGCCGTCGATTTCCAGACGGATGTCACGCCCCGTCGCATCGATGATCGCCCGTGCTTCGCGCAGTTTGTCGAGGGTGCCGGGAATGAACTTCTGCCCGCCAAAGCCTGGGTTGACGCTCATCAGCAGAACCATGTCGACCTTGTCGATCACGTACTTGAGCACGTCCAGCGGAGTCGCCGGGTTGAACACCAGACCGGACTTGCAGCCCCCCTCGCGGATCAGTTGCAGCGAGCGATCGACGTGCAACGTGGCTTCCGGGTGAAAGGTGATGTAGGTGGCGCCGGCTTCGATGAAGTCGCCAACGATGCGATCCACCGGGCTGACCATCAGGTGCGCGTCAATCGGCGCAGTGACGCCGTACTTGCGCAATGCCGCGCAAACCATCGGGCCGATGGTCAGGTTGGGCACGTAGTGGTTGTCCATGACATCGAAGTGAACGAAGTCGGCACCCGCGGCGAGGACGTTGTCCACTTCTTCGCCGAGGCGGGCGAAGTCGGCGGAAAGAATCGACGGAGCAATTACGAAGGGCTGCATGACGCACCTTTACTGAGCTAAATCACGATGGCGCGCATTGTATACCTCAAGTTTGCGCGCGCGCACCGTGACGGCGATGATCAGTAGGCGGCGCGGTAGATCTTCTCGATATCAATAGCGCTGAGTTTACGGGGGTTGTTGCGCATCAGCCGTTCAATGCCGGCGGCCTCCACGGCCATGGCCGGGATCGCGTCTTGCGGTACACCGAAACTGCGCAACCCGGCGGGAATCTCCACCGCTGCACACAAGTCGGTCATGGCCTGCACGGCTTTATCCGCTGCCTCAATGGCACTCAGATGAGCGGTCTTCACCCCCATGGCTTCGGCAATATCCTGCATCCGCTCGACGCAGGCCATCTTGTTCCAGGTCATGACATAGGGCAGCAGTAGCGCATTGCTGACACCATGGGCAATGTTGAAACGCCCGCCCAGCGGATAGGCCAGCGCATGCACCGCACCGACCCCGGCGTTACCGAAGGCCATCCCGGCCATCAGGCTGGCGGTGGCCATGTCTTCCCGCGCTTGCAGGTTGGCGCCGTTGGCGTAGGCCTTGGGCAGGGCCTTGGCGATCAGTTTGATCGCGCCGATGGCCAGGGAATCGGTGATCGGCGAGGCGTTGACCGACAGATAGGATTCGATGGCATGCACCAACGCATCGACGCCACTGGCGGCGGTGACACTGCGTGGGCACGTCAGGGTCATCTGCGGACTGACCAGCGCGACGTCCGGTAATAGATAGTCGCTGACGATGCCTTTCTTCAGTTGCGCAACCTTGTCCGAAAGAATGGCGACGTTGGTCACTTCCGAGCCGGTGCCGGCGGTGGTCGGGATGGCGATCAGTGGCGGGCCTTTGCGTGGCACCTGTTCGACGCCGAACAGATCCTCCAGCGCGCCGTGATAACCGGCATAGGCGGCGACACTTTTGGCGATGTCGATGGCACTGCCGCCGCCCAGACCAATCAAGCCGTCATGCCCGCCCTCGCGGTACGCGCGCATGCAGTCTTCGACAATGGCGATTTCCGGGTCCGGCAGCACGCGGTCGAAAATCTCGTACTCGCGCCCGCCCAGTTGCACCAGCGCCAGCTCAACGGTGCCGGATTTGACCAGCGCGGCGTCGGTGACGATCAGCGGGTTGTCGATGTCGAGGCGGGTGAGTTCCGCCGCCAGTTGCTCGATGGCGCCGGCGCCGGTGATCAGTTTGTGAGCGATTTTGAACTGGGAAAGACTCATGGTGCGCAGCCTCTTATAGATAGGGGAGCTGGGCACAAGATTAGCTGGGGATTCGGGGTTGTCTGCTATTCAGGTCGTGAATAACCCAAGACTTCGCACACAACACAAATCCCTTGTGGGAGGGGGCTTGCTCCCTCCCACCGTTTTCACCGAGTACGGCTTTAGACCTGGGCGGTGCGCAGTTTTTCACTACGGCCACGCAACCATTCCAGGGTCAGCAGCAGGATCACCGAGAAGGCGATCAGCAAGGTCGCGGCAGCCGCAATCGTCGGACTGAGGTTTTCGCGAATCCCGCTGAACATCTGCCGAGGCAACGTAACCTGCTCAGGCCCGGCCAGAAACAACGTCACCACCACCTCATCAAACGACGTCGCAAAGGCAAACAACGCCCCGGAAATGACCCCTGGCGCAATCAGCGGCAAAGTCACGCGACGGAACGCGGTCAGCGGCGAAGCACCAAGACTGGCCGCCGCCCGCACCAGATTATGGTTAAACCCCTGCAACGTCGCCGACACCGTAATGATCACAAACGGCACACCGAGTACCGCATGCACGACGATCAGCGAGAAGAAGCTGTTGCCCAGGCCCAGTGGCGCAAAGAACAGATAACTGGCCACACCAATGATCACCACCGGCACGACCATCGGCGAAATCACCAGCGCCATCACCAGCGGTTTGCCGGGAAAGTCGCCACGGGTCAGGCCGATCGCTGCCAGCGTACCGAAGACCATGGCCAGCGCGGTTGCGGCCGGGGCCACGATGATGCTGTTGCGAAGCGCCCGCATCCACTCCGCCGAGGCGAAGAAGTCCTGATACCAGTGCAGCGAAAAGCCTTGTAGCGGGTACACCAGGAAACTGCCCGAGTTGAACGACAGCGGCACGATCACCAGCACCGGCAGGATCAGGAACAGCAAAATCAAGCCGCACAGGATCCGCAAACTGTAGAACCACACCCGTTCGATGGGCGACATGTAAGGACTCAGCATCTCAAATTCCCCTTAGCTCAGGCGCAGGCGACTGGCGCCCACCAGCCAGCTGTAAATCAGATAAAGCACCACGGTTGCCAGCAGCAGCAAGCCGCCCAGCGCGGTGGCCATGCCCCAGTTGATACTGGTGTTGGTGTAGAACGCGACGAAGTAGCTGACCATCTGATCGTTCGGGCTGCCGAGCAGCGCCGGGGTGATGTAGTAGCCGATGGCGAGGATGAACACCAACAGGCAACCGGCGCCGACACCCGCGTAGGTCTGCGGGAAGTACACCCGCCAGAAACTGGCGAACGGATGGCAGCCCAGCGAGATCGCGGCACGCATGTAGGTTGGCGAGATGCCTTTCATCACGCTGTAGATCGGCAGAATCATGAACGGCAGCAGGATGTGTACCATCGAGATGTAAACGCCGGTGCGGTTGAACACCAACTCCAGCGGTTTATCGATGATGCCCATCGCCATCAGGGCGCCGTTGATCAGACCGCCCGATTGCAGCAACACGATCCAGGCGGCCACGCGCACCAGAATCGAGGTCCAGAACGGCAACAGCACCAGAATCATCAGCAGGTTGCTCTGGCGTGATGGCAAGTTCGCCAGCAGATAAGCCAGTGGATAAGCGAGCAGCAGGCAGATTACGGTGATGACCAGGCCCATCCAGAACGTACGGGCGAAGATATCGAGGTAGATCGCCTGATCGGGGGTGGCCGGGGCGATTTCGCCGAGGTCGTCGATGCGATGGTCGACTGCCGCCAGCAGGTAATACGGGGTGATGCTGCTGGTGTTGCGCTTGACCGCTTGCCAGTAGGCCGGATCGCCCCAGCGCTCATCGAGTGCTTCCAGGGCGGCTTTATAAGAGGCCGGCTCGCTGGCAAATGGCAGCGCCCGGGCCGTTTTGGTCAGCAGGCTGCGATAGCCGGCCAACTCCATGTTCAAGCGCTTGGACAAATCGCCCAGCGTCGAGTTTTTCCGGGCTTCGGCGAGGTCATCGCTGGCAGCCTTGTAGACCGGTTCGGCGGGTAGACCGCGACCGTCCCAACTGACGATGGCCGCCACGGTGCGCGGCATGCCGCCGACCACTTCCGGGTTGCCGACGCTTTTGTAGAGCAGCGCCACGATCGGCACGAGAAACACCAGCAACAGAAAAAGCACCAGCGGCGCAATCAACGCCTGGGCCTTCCAGCGGTTGACCCGCTCGGCGTGCTTGAGCTTCTGCTTCAAGGTGGGGCTGGCGCCCTCGTTCAGGGGAACGGCGATGGCCATGACGTACTCCGCAAATCTTTGATCGTTACAGAGGTGGCGGACCACCTCGATCGATTGATGCACACAGATCCAAATGTGGGGGCGACGGTGCGACGATTCGACTTGCTCGCGAAGGCGGCGTGTCAGTCGACATCAATGTTGAATGTACTGGCGCTTTCGCGAGCAAGCCCGCTCCCACAGGAGGGCGAGCCCTCGGGTTACTTCGCCGCCCAGGCGTTGAAACGCTGTTCCAGTTGCTCGCCGTTGTCAGCCCAGAAACTGACGTCGATCTGCACCTGGTTGGCGATGTTTTCCGGGGTGGTCGGCATGTCTTTCAGAACATCCTTGGACAGCAGCGGTACGGCTTGGGTGTTGGCCGGGCCGTAGGCGATGTTTTCCGAGTACGTCTTCTGCTGCTGCGGCTGCACCGAGTAGGCGATGAACTTCTTCGCCGCTTCGGCACGCTTGGCGTCCAGACCTTTCGGGATGGCCCAGGCGTCGAAGTCGTAGATGCCGCCGTTCCAGACCACTTGGAGGTTGGACTCTTTCTGCACGGCAGCGATGCGACCGTTGTAGGCCGAGCTCATGACCACGTCGCCGGAAGCAAGGTATTGCGGCGGTTGAGCGCCGGCTTCCCACCACTGAATGCTGGGTTTGAGCTCATCGAGTTTCTTGAACGCGCGGTCCTGACCGTCCTTGCCAGCCAGTACTTTGTAGACGTCCTTCGGCGCAACGCCATCGGCCATCAAGGCGAATTCGAGGGTGTACTTGGCGCCTTTACGCAGGCCACGCTTGCCCGGGAATTTCTTGGTGTCCCAGAAATCAGCCCAACTGGTTGGCGCGGTTTTCAGCTTGTCGGCGTTGTACGCCAGTACGGTCGACCAAACGAAGAAGCCAACGCCGCAGGGCTGGATCGCGCCTTTGACGTAGTCTTCGCTCTTGCCGAACAACGCTGGGTCCAGTGGCTCGAACATGTCTTCGTCGCAACCACGGGACAGTTCTGGCGATTCAACCTCGACCAGGTCCCACGACACGCTCTTGGTGTCGACCATGGCTTTGACCTTGGCCATTTCGCCGTTGTACTCGCCGGCAATGATCTTGCCGTTGCCCGCCGCTTCCCACGGTGCATAGAAGGCTTTGACTTGCGCCGCCTTGTTCGCCCCGCCAAACGACACCACGGTCAAATCCGGGCCAGCGGCCATTGCGCTTGCCGCACCCATCAGGCCCAGGGTCAGGGCGGTGAACTTCAGGGATCTCAACATTTATTGTTCTCTCCACGTGCAGGGTTGGTGTTGGTAGTGCCGGGGCGATCAGTTCGCCTCTAAAAGAGGATCAAGCGCGCGTACGTGCTCGACCTGCCAGCCAAGCGGAACCACGTCACCGACAGTGAGCCCGGGATCGAGCTCGGCAATCGGTTGTTTCACGAAGAAGTCGGTCTTGCCGCAGACTTCCAGGCGCACCCGGACGTGGTCGCCCAGATAGATGAATTCCGCCACCCTCCCTGAGAAGCGGTTGACGCATTGGTCGCTCGAACCGTTGAGGCTGACGCGCTCGGGGCGGATCGACAAAGTCACCGGTTCGCCGGTCTGGCCGACGTTGACCGCCAGCGCCTCGACCTTCTCGCCACGACCGAGTTCGACCACGCAGCGCTCGCCGTTCTGGCTGAGCAAGCGGCCGTTGAGGCGGTTGTTCTCGCCAATGAAGTTGGCGACAAAGGTGTTCTTCGGCTCTTCGTAGAGGGCGCGTGGCGGCGCGATCTGCTGAATTTCGCCCTGATGGAATACCGCAACGCGGTCGGACATGGTCAGGGCTTCGCCCTGGTCGTGGGTCACGTAGACCACGGTCACGCCGAGCCGCTGGTGCAGGTGCTTGATTTCCATCTGCATGTGTTCACGCAGTTGTTTGTCGAGGGCGCCGAGCGGTTCGTCCATCAGTACCAGTTGCGGTTCGAACACCAACGCACGAGCCAGTGCCACACGCTGTTGCTGGCCACCGGACAACTGTGCCGGATAGCGTGAGGCGAACGCGTCGAGCTGAACCATGCTCAAGACTTTCTTGACCTTGTCGCCGACGTCGCTCTTGTTCAGGCCGCGCACGGTCAGCGGGAACGCAAGGTTCTCGGCCACGGTCATGTGCGGGAACAGTGCGTAGTTCTGGAACACCATGCCGATGTCGCGCTTGTGCGGCGGTACGTTGTTGATCGCACGCCCGCCCAGAAGGATTTCCCCGGCCGTCGGTGTTTCAAAACCGGCGAGCATCATCAGGCTGGTGGTCTTGCCGGAGCCGGACGGCCCGAGCAGGGTCAGGAACTCGCCTTTGCGAATGTCCACGTTGAGGTCTTTGACGATCAGGTTCTCGCCGTCGTAGCTCTTCTGCACTCCACGAAAGCTGACCAACACATCACTGGCCCCTGCGTTTGAATCGACCTGGCTCATACCCGCACCTTTGTTGTTGATGACTGCTTGTGGGTTAAGCCTAGTGGCTGCTGACAGGCACGCAAATCGGGGCGCAGGAGAGAATCGCCTCAGCCGGATGGAAGGTTGGGGGTAGGGATTGCCCTACAAGGATGGCGCTAACGGATAAGGCCGCCGCGAGCGACAAGCTGCGAGCCAACAGAGCAGGCACTAGCCGCTGTCGCTAACGGATATGCCCACAATCCGGAACACAGTAGAGATTCCATGTGGGAGGGGGCTTGCTCCCGAATGCAGTGGGTCATCCAACTTAGTTGGCGACTGCCTCCCACCGTTTTTGATTGCGGTGATCTTCAGAGGAGTTTGTGTTCCATCGCGTATTTGACCAGTTCGGCCAGCGAAGTAATGTTGAGTTTCTGCATCAACCGCGCCTTGTGCGTGCTGATGGTCTTGCTGCTCAGGGCCAGTTGCTGGGCGATGTCGTTGACGTTGGCGCCTTGCGCCAGCCGCTCGAACACCGAGAATTCGCGCTCCGACAACAAAGAGTGCAACGGTCGCGCATCAGTCAGGCCAACCTCGAAGACCATCCGATCAGCCAGATCCGGATCGATGTAGCGCCCGCCCGCCGCGACTTTGCGAATGGCGGTCAGCAACAGCGCCGGATCGCTGTCCTTGGTCGCGTAGCCGGCCGCTCCGACCTTCAATGCCCGTGCCGCCATTTGTGCTTCGTCGTGCATCGACAACACCAGAATGGCCGGCGGATTGTTCAGCGCACGGATTCGCGGGATCGCCTCAAGGCCGTTGACCCCAGGCATGGAGATGTCCAGCAACACCACTTCGCACGGCACATGACGCAGGGTTTCAAGCAGTTGCTCACCATTGCTCGCCTCCCCCACCACTTGCAGGTCCTTGGCCAGGCCAATCAATTGCTTGATGCCTTCTCGGACAATGGTGTGGTCTTCGGCTACCAGTACACGGATCACGTTCTTCTCCAGATTCAGTCAAACCTCATCCACCGGCACCCAAACATTCAGACTGGTGCCCTCCCCCGGCTCACTCTCAAGCGCCAAGCGCCCGCCCATGATCAGCACCCGCTCACGCATGCCGACCAGACCAAACGACGTCGCCCTGCCCGTAGGGGCGACAAAGCCTACGCCATCATCGCTGACCGTCAGACACAATTCGTCGCCTTCCAGCGCCAGCGTCAGCTCCACAGTATGCGCCTGAGCATGGCGCATCACGTTGGTCAACGCTTCCTGCAGGATACGGAACAAGCCAATCGCCTTGGCATCGCTCAGCGCCGGCAGATTATCCGGCACCTGCACCAGACACGGAATTTGCGTGCGCGCTTCGAATCGACGGGCCTGCCATTCAATCGCCGAAGCGATCCCGGCATCCAGAATCGGCGGCCTTAGCGCTGTCGCCACATCGCGCACCAACTGGAACAACTGGGCGATCAGGCGTTTCATGCTGTTCAACCGCTCATTCAGCCCCGGGTCCAGTTGCGCGTAAGCCAGTTCGCACATCGATGTTTCGAGTTTGAGCACCGTCAGCATCTGCCCCAATTCATCGTGAACCTCACGAGCAATGCGCGCCTTCTCTTCTTCGCGGACACTTTCAAGGTGCGCCGACAGTTCACGCAGTTGCTCACGCGATGCCGCCAGTTCCAGTTCGATGCGCTTGCTCTCGGTGATGTCCCAGACGATGCCGTCCCAGACATAGGCGCCATCCTCCAACTGACGGGTGATCGCCTTGATCTCGGCCCAACGCTGCTCACCCTGGCGCGTGAGGATTCGCCCCTGCCACGACCAATCGCTGTCGGTATCCAGCGCGTGATCCTGCGTGCGGTGATAACCGGCCTTGTCGTCCGGGTGCACCAGACTGCGCAGGCCCATGTCGCGGTGGGCAATCGCCGCCGGCGCGTAACCGACCAGACTTTCGCTGCCCTCGCTGATATAGGCAAAGTCGATCTGCCCGGTCACTGGCGCCCGCTCCAGACGGAACACCAGCCCCGGTACATTGGCGGCGATCCCCTGCAGCCTTGCCTCACTTTCCTGCAACGCCGCCAACGCGCGACGGCGTTCCGTGACATCGGTGAGGTAAACCACCAGATATTCACTCTCGCGAAAACGCAGAAAGCTCAGCGATACGTCAGCCGGCAGGATGCTGCCATCGGCGCGCACGCAACTGGTTTCGAAGCTCAGCGGGCCTTCTTCACTGGTCCGCGCGCGCTTCCACAGGCTGAGCCAGCGGTCCATGTGCAGACCCGGTTCGAAGTCGATCAGCGGTCGTTCGATGAGTGCGCCAGAGGGGTAGCCGAGCATGTTTTCCGCCGCGCGGTTGGCATAGCGAACATGACTGTCCCAGTTGACCCAAAGAATGCCGACGGTACTTTGATCGATGGAGAACTGCGTCAGGCGCAACGCCTCTTCGCTGGCTGCGCGCAGGGCGATGTCTTCCCGTGCGGCGAGCAGACGTTGCTCAAGGCTCTGTTGCTGGCGCCGCTGCCAGAACACAATCGCCGCGCAACTGAGCAGCATCACCGCGAACAACAGACTGAGGTTCTGCCAGAACCCCGGCGACTCCGTCAGTCGCGGGTATTTGGGTTGCAGCCATTGATTGTGCAGGCGCTCCAGATCCCTGGCCGGGATTGCGTTCAAGGCACTCTGGACAATGCCCGCCAGTTCCGGCCAATCGCGACGTGAGGCGACTCGCAGCAATTGCGGCAGGCCCACATCACCGACCACCACCAGTTCGGCAAACTCGGGCTCGGCCGACAACCGACCGAGTTGTGCCTCATCAATCACCGCGTAAGAGGCCTGCTGACTCAGCAGCAACTGCAACGCCTGACGCTCCAGCGGCACGCCTTGCAGATTCAGATGGGGATAGTTGCTGCGCAGATAGTCGGCGGTGGCACTCGGCATGCGGATGGCGACGCGAGTCTGGCTGTCGATTTTTTCCAGATCCACTGCTCCGCTGGACTTTTGATCGCTGACCACCAGTTGCGGGACACGCATGTATGGATCGGAAAACTTCCACAGACGCAGGGCACTCGGCGTCTGGGTCAGGCCCGGGGCGATGTCGATCTCGCCGTCGCGCAAAGCGGTTTCCAATTGCGCCAGATCCTGAAAATTACGCCAGCTCAACTCGATATTAAGAGCCCGGGCCAGCCATTTCATCAACTCGACGTTGGCCCCGGACAGGCGCTGCAAGCGTCGGTCGTACTGCGCAAAGGGCGCCTGCAACACCAGACCGACACGCAGTTCATGGTGTTGCGCCAACCATTGCTGCTGGCCCTCTGACAATTGTGCAACGTGTGCCGGTGGCGCAGGCGCGGCCCAGCCCATCAAGGGAAACCACAAACAGCCGATAACCCACAGGCAGCAAAATCGCTTCATTGAAGCCCCATACACTGACAAATTCTGACCAACCCATTAGGCTGCCGGGATACTTTCTGGCCTGGAATAACCGATGCCCTCTGTCTACCGCCTGGCAATGCCAGCATTGTGCCTGTCGCTGATCCTGCCTTGTGCGTTTTCCGTCGAAGCGGCCGATCCGGCGCCTGCCACCACGTCGGCCCAACCCGCTGAAGAAAAACCCGTCGAACGTCAGCCACTGCTTGAGCGTAGTCAGGAAGAGGCGGCGGCACTGGAACGTATCGTCCCGACGCAAGAACAGCAACAATTGCAGGCTGGCAGCGAGACCTTCCTTGCCCTGTGGAAACCGGCCAATACCGCCGAACCCAAAGGCGCGGTGATTATCATCCCCGGCGCGGGCGAAACAGCTGACTGGCCTCAGGCAATCGGCCCGTTACGGCAAAAATTGCCGGACGTCGAATGGAGCAGCCTGAGCATCACCCTGCCCGACCTGCAAAGCGATGTCATCGCACCGCGCGTGATCGAAGCGGCGGCACCAGCGAAAGCCCCCGAAAGTGGCAGCAAGGATGCCACCACTGCGCAACCGATCGAACAAGCGGCTGGCGGTGAAGCGGAGGTGGCCGATCAGGTGGTGGCCGAAACAACGGAAGAACAAGCCAAAGCGGATGCCGAACGCATCTTCGCGCGCATCGACGCAGCCATTGCCTACGCCGAACAGCAGAGCGCACGCCGTATCGTGGTGCTCGGTCACGGCACGGGGGCCTACTGGGCAGCGCGTTATTTGAGCGAGAAGCAAACGGCGCAGGTCGAGAAGTTTGTCATGGTCGATGCGCAGGTCCCGACCAAGGCCAAACCACCACTGGCCGAACTCACGCCCATGCTGAAGTTGCCGACCGCTGATATTTTCTACATGGACAAACCGCTGGATCGCCATGCGGCGCTGGAACGGATGCAGGCGAGCAAGCGTTTGAAGACTTCGGCGTTCAGCCAAGTCGCACTCAAGGCACTGCCGGACAACAAGGCAGAGCAGGAACAATTGTTCCGCCGGGTGCGTGGTTGGTTGAATCCGCAGAACCCGGACTGATCCAGCGCCGAGTTGCCCCATTCGCGAGCAAGCCCGCTCCCACACTTGATTGCATTTCAACTGAACAAACGCGATCGAATGTGGGAGATTCTATGGTTCATGCCTAGCCCCTAAACCGCTTTAGGTGAGTATTCGCTCTGGTTTTTCAACAGAGCAAATACCACCCGGGCAAGCTTGCGGGCTAGTGCGACCAGTGCTTGGGTAGT
>NZ_CAXAPN010000049.1:0-34866 GCF_963971015.1 Pseudomonas sp. RA_15y_Pfl2_54 | reverse complement strand
CATCGGTGAGGGTCAGCAGTTCTTCGCCGGTGACCATCGACACCGGACAGCCGTTGGTGCAGGTCGACGGCACGCAATCGGCGCTGTCACCGTTGGGGTTTTTTGCCTGATTAGGGGCGTCGTCGTGGGCCTCATGGCGCTCCAGTCGCGCCATGCCATGAGTCTTTTTTCGTGCAACGGGCGCTGGATTCGGCACCGTCAAAACCACCGAATCGGCCTGACGAATATTCAGCGCAATTGACGGTGTCGGTTTCAGCTCAGCAGCACGGGCATTGATTACCAACGGCTTGAGCACGCTCGCATGCCGACTCAGTTCGGGCTCAGAGGTCAGCTCAGCCAGGCGCAATGCCGAGGCCGCCAGCCACTCCCGCGCCCGTGGCGATTTGATCTTCGCCAACACTTTGCTGCTCAAGCGCAGCGGTACACCGACACCGCCAGATACCCGCATCAACAGGAAGCTGATCAACAACTCGACGCGAACCTCGGCCACCACTTCGGCCAGGTACTGCGGCGGCAGCATTTTCAGCCAACTGGTGAATGCGGCCAGATGAATGAACATCAGCGGCTCGTCGCTGAGGATCAGCAGACCGTTAGCGATGGCCTCGCTTGAGGCTTGCAGCAGGGCGTCCAGCTCAATGTCGGTCAGGTACTCCAGCAGCTTTTCGCTATTGGCCTGCAAGTCGGCAAGCAGGGCAAACAGTTGCTTGATGTCATCCCAAACGCCGTGCAGGGCGTTCTCGAATCCGCGCCAGTCGGCTTGCTGCAGTTGACCGTAACGCTCAATGAATCCGGCGCTGGAAAACGCTGCCCATAGCGGCTGAAATTCCGTCCACTCCCCACGTAACCAGACTTCCAGGTCGTCGAGAATGCCTTGATAAGAGGCGTACAACGCTCGGACATGCTCAGCGCAGACATCGGGAAAGAAGGTGATGCGATAACGCTGGCCCCGGTCGCAGTCGTTCAGCTCCAGAATGCCGCTGGGGCCGATGGTGTGGGGTATCGGGTCTCCGAACGTCAAAACCCCGTTGGCATCGTCGATCACCGGCTCCAGCGTCACCGGGGTATTACCGATGGGGACGAATTGCGCGGCCTCGAACATGTGCACCAGGGTCAACGGGCCGCTTGCCTTACACATGACCACGGATGAGCTGATGGGCTGGCGAGATTTGATCGGTGCGCTGAGTTGCACATCGTTGCCGACCTTGAACACCTGCTCGACATCCAGCGCCGTGCCCGTCCAGAACTGTTCGGCCCAAACATCGTAGTTGTTCAGGCAAAGGCGAAATTCCCGGATCAGGTTTTCGAAGTCCGGGTGTTCAGGGTTCAGGGCGGCAACTACCAGCAGGCCGATGCTGTTGTTCAGGGCCAGAAGCCGATCGGGTTGGAGCATTCGCAGTCACTCGCGCACGTGAAAAAAGAGGTGCGCGGACTTTGCGGATGATCAAAAAGGAAAGAAGTCGGGAGAGTAGGCAATGCCTGTAGGGCGTTTCGCTAAATGCTCGCGATTAGTTCGTCGCTTCGACGAACATTGACCGTTGCTCAATGCCCGTTGCGCTCGCTATGCTGCTGTACCCTTTAATCAGGTCCGAGCAGCGGCGCTACCGGTCGCCTGGGATATGTTTGATAACGGATCCGATGATGAATGCACCGCTGAAGGCGTTTGGCCCGATCAAGGCCGTGATTTTCGATATGGACGGTTTGCTGCTGGACACCGAGGGCATTTACACCGAGGTCACTTCGCTGATTGCCGAGCGGTACGGGCGCACTTTCGATTGGGGCGTCAAGCAGAACATTATTGGCCGAGGCGCCAATGACCTTGCCAATTACGTGGTCCAGGCGCTCGATTTGCCGATCACTGCCCAAGAGTTTCTGGTGATTCGTGAGCCATTGATGCGTGAGCGCTTTCCCAAGGCTCAGGCAATGCCGGGCGCTGAGGAATTGATTCGCCACCTCAAGGCGCACAACATTCCGATTGCGGTGGGCACCAGTTCGTCGCGTCAGTCGTTCGGCCAGAAAACCACCTTGCACCGCGACTGGTTTGAACTGTTCGATTTCATCGTCACCGCGGACGATCCGGAAGTCGGCGCAGCCAAACCGGCGCCGGATATTTTCCTGACCGCGGCCCGTCGTCTGGGTGTCGTGCCTGAGGATTGTCTGGTGTTCGAGGATTCGCCGTTTGGCGTTACCGCGGCCAAAGCCGCGGGCATGACCGCCATTGCCATTCCCGACGCCGCGATGGCTGATGAGAAATACGCACACGCCGACGGTATTCTGCGGTCGTTGAAAGCCTTCATCCCGAGCGCCTGTGGTTTGCCGGCGCTGGAATGGGCCTGAACGCCAGATATCAAAAAACGCCGCCCCTCTGTTAAAGGAGGGGCGGCGTTTTTCTTACAGACGGTTGAGAAAAATCAGGCGCCGAAACCACCGTCGATGGTCAGGCTGGCACCGGTGATGTAACCGGCTTCAGGCCCTGCGAGGTAAGCGACGAAGCTGGCGATTTCTTCGGCTGTACCGTAACGACCCACGGCCATCAACGGAATCAGGCTTTCGGCGAAGTCACCGCTGGCAGGGTTCATGTCGGTGTCGACCGGACCGGGTTGCACATTGTTCACGGTGATACCACGAGGGCCCAGATCACGCGCCAACCCCTTGGTCAGGCCCACCAGCGCCGACTTGCTCATCGCATACACACCGCCGCCGGCGAAGGGCATACGGTCAGCATTGGTGCTGCCGATGTTGATGATCCGTGCACCTTCGCCCATGTGTTTGGCGGCTTCCTGGGAGGCGATGAAAACGCTGCGAATGTTGATCGCCACGGTTTGGTCGAAATCTTCCAGTTTGAAGTCTTCCAGTGGGGCGACGGCCAGTACGCCGGCGTTGTTGACCAGAATGTCGAGGCGACCAAAGGCTTCGACGGTGGCGCTGACCGCATGGCGGATGGCGGCGGCGTCGGCGCTGTCAGCCTTGATCGCCAAGGCTTTGCCGCCGCTGGCGGTGATGCTGTTTTGCAACTCTTCGGCTTTGACCGTTGAGCTGACATACGTGAAGGCAACCGCAGCGCCTTCAGCGGCTAGACGTTTGACGATGGCAGCACCGATGCCACGGGAACCGCCTTGAATCAGAGCGACTTTGCCGCTGAGGTGTTGAGTGGACATGTTCGATCTCCAGAGTATTCAAGGCGCAATGCCTTGTTGTTGGAACCGAGTATCGGCTTCTGATCCACAGCCGTGTAGACCCTGATTGCTATAGTCTGTGTAAACCAAAAGTTTATAGTGGCGACCATGGAAACCTTCAGCAGTATCGAATGCTTTGTGCGCAGTGCCGAAGTCGGCAGCTTTGCCGAGGCTGCGCGGCGCCTGAGCCTGACGCCAGCGGCAGTGGGCAAGAGCGTGGCGAAGCTTGAGGCGCGGCTCGGTGTGCGCTTGTTTCAGCGCAGTACGCGGAGCCTGACGTTGACCGAGGCGGGGCAGCTGTTTTTGAGTCAGGTCAGTGCCAGTCTGACGACCATCCAGAACGCGGTGGCCAATCTGGCCAGTGTCGAGGGCCTGCCAGCGGGGACTTTGAAAGTCAGTATGGGGACGGTATTCGGGCGCTTGTACATCGTGCCGTTGCTGGAAGCGTTTTTACGTCGATTTCCGGCGATCAACCCTGACTGGCATTTTGATAACCGCCAGGTCGATTTGATTGGGCAAGGTTTCGATGCGGCGATTGGCGGGGGATTTGAATTGCCCCAAGGTGTCGTCGCGCGCAAATTGGCGCCGGCGCACCGAGTGTTGGTGGCATCGACGGGGTATCTGGAAAGTCACAAAGCAATCGTCGAGCCTGATGACCTGCAACACCACGATGGCATCCTGATTCGCTCGCCGCAAACCGGTCGAGTGCGCTCCTGGCAGTTGATCAGCAGTGGCAGCCAGCTCTGCCGCCCCTTGACCCTCAAGACGCGAATGACCATGAGCGACTCCGAGGCGGCCTGTGCGACTGCCGCGCAAAGTCTGGGAATTGCATTGGTGAGCATGCCGTTTGCGGTGGGTTATCTGCAGGCGGGCACGTTGCAGCGCGTGCTGCCGGATTGGTACATCGATGACGGCAACATTTCGATCTACTACGCCGAGCATAAATTGTTGCCGGGCAAGACGCGGGCGTTTGTCGATTTTGTGATTGAGCAGTTTGCGCAGCAGGGCTTGGCGCAGCGGTTCAGTGCCATTTGAGCATGGCCTGAGACCTGGTTGCCCCGATTTGCGAGCAAGTCCGCTGCCACAGGGTTTTGTGTCGTTTACAAGGCTCCCGTTCCACACAAAACCTGTGCAAGCTTGCTCGCGAATGAGTCGACTCGATATCCGACTGTGAACTCAGCGAGCAAACCGCTGCGCCCAGCCAATGATTTTCTTCGGCCGCGGCGTCGCATACGTCCGCACCTTGGACGTCGACAGCCGCAACCGCACCAGCGCTTCAGCGATGGTCACCGCTGCCGTCACTCCGTCCACCACAGGCACCCCGGTACGCCGACGAATCTGTTCATCGAGCCCGGCCATGCCGCCGCAACCCAGGCAAATCACTTCGGCCTTGTCCTGCGTCACGGCCAGTTCAGCCTGATGCACGATCGCCTCCAGCGCGCGCTGCGGCTCGTGTTCCAGTTCAAGAACGGCCAAACCACTGGCTCGAACTGAAGCACAACGGTCCCACAAACCGGACAATTTCAATCGATCCTCGATCAGCGGCACGGTGCGATCCAGGGTGGTGACCACCGAGTACGCGTGCCCCAGGAACATGGCCGTACTGGCGGCTGCGTCAGTGATATCCACCACCGGTACATTGAGCAGTTCCTGCAAGCCTTCGCGCCCATGTTCGCCATAACCGGCCTGAATCACGGCGTCGAACGGCTGGTCGTAGGACATCACCCGATCCATCACGGCGATGGCCGCCAGATAGCTTTCGAAATTGCCTTCAACCGAGTCAGCACCGAAATACGGCGTGAGGCCGACAATTTCCGTACCGGGTGAGGCGACAGCCTGCGCCGAGCGGGCAATGGCCTGAGTGATGGAATCTGTGGTGTTGACGTTGACCACGAGAATGCGCATGAAAAATCCTTATAACGGGCAGTTCTGCGGCCCGAAGTCCGGGCCGCGAAGGGGTTAATGGCAGACGTTGTCGACGGCGAAGGCTTCGCCACTGACGTCGGCGTAGTGCGGTTGGCGTTTGGCGATGATGAGGTAAAGCATTCCGGCGATCCCGGCGCCGATCAGCCAGGAGAAGGGCGAAACGTTGTGGAAACCAGGCACCAGCGCCAGGACGATGGCGATCAGCGCAGCGGGAATAAACGCCGTGACGGCGCGCCAATTGATACCGCGGCTGTAGTAATAAGCGCCGTTGGGGTCTTCGCTGTAGAGCTGAGGAACGTTGATCCGGCCTTTGCGGATCAGCCAGTAGTCGACCATGATCACCCCGTACAACGGGCCGAGCAGGGCGCCCAAACCCGACAGGAAGTACACGATCACCAGCGGACTGTTGTAGAGATTCCACGGCAGGATCAGCACCGCGATGGTCGCGCTGATCAGCCCGGCGCGGCGAAAGGTCAGGTATTTGGGCGCCAGATTGCTCAGCACGAAGGCCGGGGCGACGAAGTTGGCCATGATGTTCACCGCCACGGTGACGATCAGGAACGCCAGGCAACCCAGCACCACAAAGAAGGTGTTGGGAATCGAAGCGATGATCTCGGTCGGGCTTTCGATGATCCGGCCATTGATCTGGAATTGCGCGCCACACAGCAGGACTGTTATCGCGGCGAACACCAGAATATTCACCGGCAAGCCCCAGAAATTCCCGACCTTGATGGTCTTGCGGCACGGCGAGGAGCGGGCGAAGTCGCAGAAGTTGAGAATCAACGTGCCGTAGATCGCCAGCCACAACGCGCCGCCTGCAAAAATATTGCGCCACATCTCGCCGCCGGTCAGCGGTTCGCGGATCGACCAGGCGATGGTTGCGTTGGCTTGCGTGTACATCCACGCGGCGAGCGCGGCGACGGTCAGCAAAATCACCGGCCCGGCGAATGCTTCATACCGGCGAACCATTTCCATGCCGTAGGCAAGAATCGCCAATTGCACGAACCAGATCGCCACGAAGCACACCCAACCCAAAGTCGACAGGCCGAGGATCGCGTTGTCATCGTACTCGGCGAAGCCGGGATGGACTGCCGTCAGTAACACGCGCAAAACCACTGACGCGAGATACGTCTGAATGCCGAACCAGGCGATGGCGATCACCGCCCGGATCAGTGCAGGAATTTGCGCGCCGTGGATGCCGAAACTGATCCGGCTGATCACCGGAAACGGCACCCCGGTTTTCTGCCCCATGTAGCCGGACAGGTTCATGAAGAAATACACCAGTGCCGCGCCAATCCCCAGCGACAGCAAAATCTGCCAGCCACCCAGGCCCAAGGCATACAGGCCGATGGCGAACGAGTAGTTGGCGATGTTGTGCACGTCGTTGGTCCACAGGGCGAAGATGCTGTATTTGCCCCAGCGCCGGCCTTCGGCCTTGGTCGGTGCCAGATCGCTGTTGTGCAGACGCGGGCTCAGTTGTAACGGTTCGCTCAAGCCGTCAGGGGGCAAGGGTTGAGCGTGGACAGAGGCGGGCAGATTCAGCGCGACGTTATTGGAGAGACTTGTACGCATTCCGGCAGGCTCCTGATGTTCAGGACCGCGATGACTGTGCGTGAGCTGTCAGGCTCGACAAATCTTCGTCGCGGCAGTGAACCATCATTGGTTACGGGGCATCTGCAGCCTGTACGGGATAGGGCGCTTCAGGCTTGCGGATCGAAAGTGTGTATGTTTTGCAGTTTTGTATACAAAACATGTATGCACTAAAGCCAGATCTGTGCCAGTTGTTGATCTATGGAATGGGTCTCTCATTTCGAAAAGTTATCGAACGGGACTAAGTGTCTGAAAATCAGTGGATATAAATTGACCGATTGAACAGGTATTTATTTTTTGCGCAAGATTTCGGCTGACATCAAAAGGGAGGGCTTTGCAGGAGGGATGTAACGTTTCAGGTCGCAGAAATGAAAAGTGCACACACAAATGGCACTGATGGTGACAGTTGTGTGTACACGTTTTCGGAGGGTGCCATATAACAAATGTGGGGATGTCACTGGATGCAAAGGTGTGGGTTACGCCTTGCCGATGATATTCCCGGCATGCAACCCGCATTCTTTCTGGGTGGCTTCTTCCCACCACCAGCGGCCTTCGCGCTCGTGCTGATTTGGCAGCACCGGGCGGGTGCACGGTTCGCAGCCGATGCTGATAAAGCCGCGCTCATGCAGGCTGTTGTACGGCAGTTCCAGCATACGGATATAGCCCCAGATCTCTTCGCTGGTCATCTGCGCGAGGGGGTTGAACTTGTACAGGGTGCGCTCCGGCGTGGAGAACGCGCTGTCAATTTCCATCACCGCCACGGCGCTGCGGGTGCCCGGGCTCTGGTCACGGCGCTGGCCGGTGGCCCAGGCTTTGACGTCGGACAGTTTGCGGCGCAACGGTTCGATCTTGCGGATACCGCAGCATTCACCGTGGCCGTCCTTGTAGAAACTGAACAGGCCTTTTTCCTTCACGAACGGTTCCAGTTTCGTGGCGTCCGGCGAGACGATGTCGATGTCGATCTTGTAGTGCTCGCGCACCTGCTCGATGAAACGGTAGGTCTGCGGATGCAAGCGGCCAGTGTCGAGGCTGAACACTTTGACGTTCTTGTTCAGCTTCCAGGCCATGTCCACCAGCACCACATCCTCGGCGCCGCTGAAAGATATCCACAGATCATCACCAAACTCGGCAAACGCGAGTTTCAGGATGTCTTGAGCGGATTTGTTGGCATAGGTCGTGGCGAGGTCCACGACGTCGAACGTTGGGCTCATCAGGGCGGCTTCCTACAGGTCGGTGGCGCTGGGCGCTCTATATGGCGCCGATGGTAACAAAAAGCAGCGGCGCTTGGGGCGTCCTGTGCGTTGCGTGGTTGGGGTTGAGTCGCTAGAGTTCGGGCTCGCTCGACTCAATAAACAATACAAACGGGAGTGTCTTGTGGAAATTGCTTGCCTGGATCTTGAAGGGGTGCTGGTACCGGAAATCTGGATCGCCTTCGCCGAAAAAACCGGAATCGAATCCCTCAAGGCCACCACTCGGGACATTCCCGACTACGACGTGCTGATGAAGCAGCGTCTGCGCATCCTCGATGAGCATGGGTTGAAGCTGGCGGATATTCAGGAGGTGATCGCAACGCTGAAGCCGCTGGATGGCGCAGTGGAGTTCGTCAACTGGCTGCGCGAGCGCTTTCAGGTGGTGATTCTGTCGGACACTTTCTATGAGTTCTCCCAACCGTTGATGCGTCAACTGGGCTTCCCGACCTTGCTTTGTCATCGTCTGATCACTGACGACAGCGGGCGGGTGAGCAGCTATCAGTTACGTCAGAAAGACCCCAAACGCCAGTCGGTTCTGGCCTTCAAGAGCCTCTATTATCGGGTGATTGCGGCGGGTGATTCGTACAATGACACTTCGATGCTGGGCGAGGCGGATGCCGGGATTCTGTTCCACGCACCGGACAATGTCATTCGCGAGTTTCCGCAGTTCCCGGCGGTGCATACGTTTGCCGAGTTGAAGCAGGCATTTCTCAAGGCGTCTAACCGGGATTTGAGCCTATAGTCGTCAGGCCTGACGCCTTCGCAGCAAGCCCGCGCCACAGGGGAATGCATTCTTGTGTGGGCGCGGGCTTGCTCGCGAAGGTTTTAGAGGTTTTAGAGGTTTTGCAGGGTTTGGAGCAGAACCTTCACTTTGGTAATCGACTCCTGATACTCCGCCTGCCAGTCCGAGTCCGCGACAATCCCGCCGCCGCCCCAGCAGCACACCTGCCCATCCTTGACCAATAAACTGCGGATCGCGATGGAGCTGTCCATCTCGCCACGCACGTCCAGATACAACAACGAGCCGCAATACAAGCCGCGACGGGTTGGCTCCAGCTCGTCGATGATCTGCATCGCCCGAATCTTCGGCGCACCAGTGATCGAGCCACCGGGAAAGCTGCCGGCGATCAGGTCCAGTGCATCGCGATCCTGCGCCAGTTCGCCCGTCACGCTGCTGACCAGGTGATGCACATTCGGATAGCTTTCCAGGCTGAACAACTCCGGCACCCGTACCGAGCCGATACGGCAGGTGCGGCCGAGATCGTTGCGCAGCAAGTCGACAATCATCAGGTTTTCCGCGCGATCCTTTGGGCTGGCCAGCAGTTGCGAGGCATTCGCGGCGTCTTCGGCAGGTGTCAGGCCACGGGGGCGGGTGCCCTTGATCGGGCGGGTTTCGACCTGCCGCTGGCTGACTTTGACGAAGCGCTCGGGTGACAGGCTCAGCACTGCAGCGCCGTCGGGCAGGCTCTGGAAACCGGAAAAAGGCGTCGGGCAGGCGTCGCGCAACGCGCAATAGGCCAGCCATGGATCGCCTTGGCACGGCGCGCGAAAACGCTGGGCGAAGTTGACCTGATAGCAGTCGCCGGCCTGAATGTAATGCTGAATGCGTTCGAACGCCTGGCGGTAGTCGTCTGGCGACAGGTCGGGACTCATCGGCTGGTTCAGTTTGAACGGCGTCAGCGAGCCCGTCATCGGCTGACTGAACAGCGCAATCAGCCGCTGTTTTTCACTGTCGGCCAGCGTCGGGTGAAACACCAATTGGCTAGTGGCCGCGTGGTGATCGCTGATCAGCGCCCAGTTGTATAGGCCCAAACGCGCATCCGGTAATTGCAGATCATCGCGCGCCTGACTCGGCAGACTCTCCAGATGCCGGCCGAAGTCATAACTCAGGTAACCGATCAGACCGCCGGCGAACGGCAACTCATAAGGCGCCGGCAATTGCGCGTCGCCCAAGCGCTCCAGATTGTCGCGCAGACGCTGGAGGAAATGGCTGCCGTTTTCGTCCGGCCACACCGCCAGTTGTTCCAGCGGCCAGGCGCTGAGCACGTCATAACGGCCACGGTCGGCACTCGGTCGGCCGCTGTCGAGCAGCACGGCGCCGGGGGCGTTGCGGATTGCCGCGAAGTATCCGGCGGGATTGGCGCGGTAAGGCAGAGGGTGTACGGAACAGGTCAGCATGGGCGGGGCAGATCGGCCATTGAGGCGGGGTAGGGATTGTAGTCCTCTGCGGGAATTGCTCCTAGAGGGGATGTCGGTGATTGGCAGGTTGTGGGGCTGATCGTCCCCGCGCAGCGCATGGGAACGATCATGGACAGGGTGATCAGCCTTCGACGGCGGGAATATGGCCGAACATCTCCTGAGTAAACGCCACCCGCTCTTCAACCGACTCTGTCACGCCACGGGCCTTCAGTTCTTCCAGTCGCGCTTCCACCGCGTGGGTACGCAGCGTCAGCCCGCAGTCGTTGGCGATCTGGATGTTCAGCCCCGGCCGCGCGTTCAGCTCAAGAATCAGCGGGCCTTTTTCCTGATCGAGCACCATGTCCACGCCGATATAACCCAGACCGCACAGCTCGTAGCAGCCAGCGGCGAGTTTCATGAAACCGTCCCAATAGGGCAGTTGCACGCCGTCCACCGCGTTGGTGGTGTCGGGGTGTTTGGCGATGATGTTGTTCAGCCAGGTGCCGCGCAGTGTCAGGCCCGTAGCCAGGTCGACACCCACACCGATGGCGCCCTGGTGCAGGTTGGCCTTGCCGCCGGACTGACGGGTCGGCAGGCGCAACATCGCCATCACCGGATAACCCATCAGCACGATGATGCGGATGTCCGGCACGCCTTCGTAGCTGATGCTCTTGAAGATCTGGTCCGGGGTGACGCGGTATTCGATCAGCGCGCGATCGCGATGGCCGCCTAGCGAATACAGGCCGGTGAGGATGCTGGAGATGTGATGCTCAAGTTCTTCGTGGGCAAGGATCTTGCCCGACACCGTGCGATAGCGTCCCTCGAAACGGTCAGCCACCACGATAATGCCGTCACCGCCGGCGCCTTGGGCCGGTTTGATCACGAAGTCGGTGTGCCCGTCGATGATCTCGCCGAGCTTGTCGATTTCCTTCTCGGTGGAGATCACGCCATACAGCTCTGGCACTTGAATGCCGGCCTCGATGGCGCGCTCCTTGGTGATGATCTTGTCATCGACGATCGGGTACAGACTGCGCTTGTTGTACTTGAGCACATAGTCCGCGTTGCGGCGATTGATGCCCATGATGCCTCGGGCTTCCAGGGCCTTCCAGGTCTTCCAGAAACCGAACATCAGTGATCAGCCTTGTTCAGGAACGCCTTGAAACGCACCAGCTCGGTCAGGCGATAACCGCGATAGCGACCCATTGCCAGCATGAAACCCACCATGATCAGCAGGATCGCCGGGAAGGTGAAGACGAAGTACACCAACTCAGGCACGGTCATGATCAAGTGCGCCAGCGACGCGGCGAACAGCGTGCCGATGGCCACTTTCATCGCGTGACTTGCGCCACGTTCTTCCCAGGTGATCGACAGGCGCTCAATGGTCATGGTCAAAATCACCATCGGGAACAACGCCACCGACAGGCCGCGCTCCAGACCGAGCTTATGGCTGAACAGACTGATCGCCGCGATCAACACCACGACAAAGGTCAGCACCACCGACAGGCGCGGCAGCATCTGCAGTTTCAGATGTTCCAGATAAGAGCGTAACGACAGGCCCAGCGCGGTAATCACGGTGAACAGGATGATGCCGAAGCCCAACTGGGTTTCGCGGAAGGCGAGGGCGATCAGTACGGGGGTGAAGGTGCCGAGGGTCTGCAGGCCGATCAGGTTGCGCAGGATCAGGATCACCAGCACGCCAATCGGGATCATCACCATGATCATGAAGGTTTGCTGGGTTTGCAGCGGCAGGCCATACAGCGAGTATTCGAGGAAGTTGGCGTCGGTGTTTTCGTCGGTCAGCTTGGCCAGACGAATCGCATTCATCTCGCTGTTGTTCAGGCTGAAGGTCACGTTGGCTTTCTTGCCGCCGTCGATGGTGATCAGGTTCTCATCGCCGGTCCACCACTGCAGGCGGTCGCTTGGCAGGCCTTGTTCGCCGGTTTCCGGGTTGAAGTACAGCCAGTCGTTGCCATTGAAGCTGCGCAGCCACAATTCAGGGCTTTGTGGTTGATCGGCAACCAGGCGGATGGTGTGGACTTTTTCAACCGGGACGTGCGCGATAGACAGCAACAGTTCGACGATTTTGGCTTTGTGCGCGGTGGATGGATCGCCCGCCAGCAGCAGTTTCACGTTGTCATCGTTGAGGTTGTTGACGCGTTTGATCGCCTCGCCAATGAAGGTTTCGACGTCGGCCGAGTGCTGGCGGATCGGCGCGAGCAGTGCTTCGGCGGCGATTTTTTCCGGGCCTTCGACCGCAATGCTGTCGCGGAAGGTCGGGCCTTTGATCTTGGATTTTTCCGAGGTGTAACGCTTGGTCAGCACCAAACGGTAATACAGGGTCTGGTTGCCCTTGGCCCGGCGCGCCGACCAGGTCACCTTGCGGTTGCCATCGACGCGGTTCACGGCCACGCCATAGTTATTGGAGATGAAGCTTTCGTTGAGGCTGACGTAATCGCGGCTCAGGGGCGGCACGAACATCTGGATTTTGACCGGATCCTTGGCACTGGCGACGAACTCGACCTTGGCATCGATGTTCCACAAATCGTCGGTGGCGTCTTCGGTCACCGGAATGCCGAGCACGAAAATCTGATAGGCCGTAACCGAAACGCCCAGCAACACCAGAATGGTGATCAGGATTTTCAGGTGAAAGGTTAGAGAACGCATGGAAATTACTCGGCGGTATGAGCGGCGATGGTGCAGGCGGGTTTGCCGGCAGCGTATTTAAGACTCGGGTCGACCAGCGCATCGAAACGTTTCAAGGCTTCGGAGCCGATCAAAAGCGGATATTGGAACGCACTTCGGTCGGTCAGGTTCACTTCGATGCTGCGCATCGCCGTGCCCATGCAGATATCCAGCTCGATCACCGGGCGGGCGGTGTACTTCTTGCCTTCTTCCGGGTCGTAGTCGCCGGCGCGGCGCTTGATCTTGCTGACCCGGGCCAGCGGTCGTTCGATCGGGTGCGAATGCGCGGCGTCAATCGCCAGGTAGAAACGTACCCAGGATTCACCGTCGCGTTTGAAGCGTTTGATGTCGCGGGCACTCAGCGAGGCGGTTTTCGCGCCCGTGTCGAGTTTGGCCGCGACTTGCAGATTGATGCCATCGAGCGAGGCGTATTCGTTGAGGCCGTACACGGTTTTTTCTCCCGCGGCGGCAAGCCCGGGCAGGCAAAACAGAGCAATAAATGTGGGGAAAGGCTTGAGTCTCATAAATCCTGGTGCGCAGCGTTCCGTTTTCGGTTAGGTCCTTGGCAAAACTTGCGCAAGCCCCTTCGTGTGCCTATCAGCTTTTTATGACAAGCCGTACAAATGGCCAGCAAATGCGGGCGGCATTCTAGCACGGTGATTTTATGGCGCCAGCGCCCGAGCGGGTCTATAACCCTAGGGGTGGTCCAAGGGTGGTTATTAGACGATTGTCGACAATATCTATTTTTCCTTTGACTGAGGCTGGCGAATTGACTAGTTTTTGCCGCATTGGATTTAAAGGTGTCGACAATCATGCTGGATCAACTCGATCCCCCGGTCATCAGCGGCGACGATTCCGAGACGCTTTCGGAAAACGTCTTCCGGCGCATTCAGGCGGCCATCGTCAAAGGCGAGATCGCTCCAGGCAGCAAAATCTCCGAGCCGGAGCTGGCGCGCACCTACGGCATTAGTCGTGGCCCGCTGCGTGAGGCGATTCATCGTCTGGAAGGTCAGCGCCTGCTGGTCCGGGTGCCGCATGTCGGTGCGCGGGTGGTGTCGCTCAGTCACGCCGAATTGCTGGAACTCTACGAAATCCGCGAATCCCTTGAAGGCATGGCTTGCCGCTTGGCGGCTGAACGCATGAGCGTCGAAGAAATCGACGAGTTGCGCCGGGTGCTCGAAACCCATGAGCGCGACGCGGCATTTCAGGCCGGCGTCGGCTACTACCAGCAGGAAGGCGATTTCGACTTTCACTACCGCATCATTCAGGGCAGCGGCAACCGCACCCTCACGCAAATGCTTTGCGGCGAGCTCTATCAACTGGTGCGCATGTACCGCATCCAGTTTTCTTCCACGCCCAATCGCCCCCGCCAGGCCTTTGCCGAACACCACCGCATTCTCGATGCGATCGCCGACCGTGACGGCGAGCTCGCGGAATTGTTGATGCGCCGTCACATCGGCGCCTCGAAACGCAATATCGCCCGTCATTACCAGGACGGCGCCAACGATAAGACAGCCACTGAACGAGGTGAGTCATGAGTTCCAACCTGAACACTCCAGGCCAGCGTTTCCGCGACGCGGTCGCCAGCGAGCATCCATTGCAGGTGGTGGGCGCGATCAACGCCAACCACGCGCTGTTGGCCAAACGCGCCGGCTTCAAAGCGATCTACCTGTCCGGTGGCGGTGTGGCGGCGGGCTCGCTCGGCGTGCCGGACCTGGGCATCACCGGCCTGGACGACGTGCTGACCGATGTTCGCCGCATCACCGACGTCTGTGACCTGCCGTTGCTGGTGGATGTCGATACCGGTTTCGGTTCTTCAGCCTTCAACGTGGCGCGCACCGTCAAGTCGATGATCAAGTTCGGCGCGGCGGCGATTCACATCGAAGATCAGGTCGGCGCCAAGCGCTGCGGTCATCGGCCAAACAAAGAGATCGTCAGCCAGCAGGAAATGGTCGACCGCATCAAAGCCGCCGTCGATGCCCGCACGGACGACAGCTTCGTGATCATGGCGCGTACCGATGCGCTGGCGGTCGAAGGCCTGGAGTCGGCACTGGATCGCGCTGCCGCATGCATCGAGGCCGGCGCCGACATGATCTTCCCGGAGGCCATCACCGAACTTGAGATGTACAAACTGTTCGCCAACCGCGTGAAAGCGCCGATTCTGGCCAACATCACCGAATTCGGCTCGACACCGCTGTACACCACCGAGCAACTGGCCGGCGCCGACGTGTCGCTGGTGCTGTACCCGCTGTCGGCGTTCCGCGCGATGAATAAAGCGGCGGAAAACGTCTACACCGCGATCCGCCGCGACGGCACGCAGCAGAATGTCATCGACACCATGCAGACTCGCATGGAGCTTTACGATCGCATCGATTACCACACCTTCGAGCAGAAGCTCGATGCGTTGTTTGCGGCGAAGAAGTAAGCCGCCGTACTCCCTAACAAATTCAAGATTGGAGAAAACAATGGCTGAAGCAAAAGTACTCAGTGGCGCCGGGCTCCGGGGCCAGGTGGCCGGGCAAACGGCACTGTCCACCGTGGGCCAGGCCGGCGCCGGGCTGACCTATCGCGGCTACGACGTGCGTGAACTGGCGGCAGAGGCGCAATTTGAAGAAGTCGCTTACCTGCTGCTTTACGGCGAGCTGCCGACCCAAGCGCAACTTGCCGCCTACCAGGGCAAACTGAGCAAACTGCGCGACCTGCCGCAAGCGCTGAAAGAAGTGCTGGAACGCATCCCCGCCGACGCTCATCCGATGGACGTGATGCGCACCGGTTGCTCGTTCCTGGGCAACATCGAACCGGAGAAAGACTTCAGCGAACAGTGCGACAAGACTGACCGTCTGCTGGCCGCGTTCCCGGCGATCATGTGCTACTGGTATCGCTTCAGCCACGACGGTAAACGCATCAACTGCGTCAGCGACGAGCCCACCATTGGCGGCCACTTCCTTCACCTGTTGCACGACAAGAAACCGAGCGAACTGCACGTCAAAGTGATGAACGTGTCGCTGATTCTGTACGCCGAGCACGAATTCAACGCCTCGACGTTCACCGCTCGCGTTTGTGCATCGACCCTGTCGGACCTGTATTCCTGCGTCACCGCCGCTATCGGTTCGTTGCGCGGCCCGCTGCACGGCGGTGCCAACGAAGCGGCGATGGAAATGATCGAGCGCTTCTCATCGCCCGAAGAGGCGATCAAAGGCACCCTCGGCATGCTTGAGCGCAAAGACAAGATCATGGGCTTCGGTCACGCGATCTATAAGGACAGCGACCCGCGCAACGAGGTGATCAAGGGCTGGTCGAAAAAACTGGCTGACGAAGTGGGTGACAAGGTGTTGTTCGCGGTTTCCGAAGCCATTGACAAGACCATGTGGGAGCAGAAAAAACTGTTCCCGAATGCCGACTTCTACCATGCCTCGGCTTACCACTTCATGGGCATCCCGACCAAACTGTTCACGCCGATTTTCGTCTGCTCGCGCCTGACCGGCTGGGCCGCGCATGTGTTCGAACAGCGTGCCAACAACCGCATCATCCGTCCAAGCGCCGAGTACATCGGCGTCGAACAGCGCAAGTTCGTGCCAATCGAACGTCGCTGAATGGTGGGCCTCCCGCACCGGTAACTGGATAAACCGGGAACCAATGTGTGACCGAGTCCACTTCAGTGCCGGTGCAATGTTCACCTCTTGAAACTACCGTGACCCGAGTCCTGACCCGATGAACACCGAATTTCGCAAGAACCTGCCCGGCAGTCCTCTGGATTACTTCGACGTCCGTGCGGCGGTCGAGGCGATTCAGCCCGGCAGTTACGACACCCTGCCGTACACCTCCCGCGTGCTGGCGGAAAACCTGGTGCGTCGCTGCGATCCGGCCACGCTCACCGATTCCCTCAAGCAACTGATCGAACGCAAACGCGACCTCGACTTCCCGTGGTTTCCGGCCCGTGTGGTGTGCCACGACATTCTGGGCCAGACCGCGCTGGTCGACCTCGCTGGTCTGCGCGACGCGATTGCCTTGCAAGGCGGCGACCCGGCGCAGGTCAACCCGGTGGTGCCGACGCAACTGATCGTCGACCACTCGCTGGCCGTCGAAGCGGGCGGTTTTGATGCCCAGGCGTTCGAGAAAAACCGCGCCATCGAAGACCGTCGCAACGAAGACCGGTTCCACTTCATCAACTGGACCAAAAAGGCCTTCAAGAACGTCGACGTGATCCCGCCGGGTAACGGCATCATGCACCAGATCAACCTGGAGAAAATGTCGCCGGTGATCCAGGTGCGCGACGGTGTGGCGTTCCCGGACACCTGCGTCGGCACCGACAGCCATACCCCGCACGTTGATGCACTGGGCGTGATCGCCATCGGCGTTGGCGGTCTCGAAGCCGAGAGTGTGATGCTCGGCCGCGCCTCGTGGATGCGCCTGCCGGAAAGCGTCGGCGTCGAATTGACCGGCAAGCTGCAACCGGGCATCACCGCCACCGACATGGTGCTGGCACTCACCGAATACCTGCGCAAACAGAAAGTCGTCGGGGCGTGGCTGGAGTTCTTCGGCGAAGGCGCTGCCGCGCTGACCCTCGGCGACCGCGCCACCATCTCCAACATGGCCCCGGAATACGGCGCCACGGCGGCGATGTTCTACATCGATCAGCAGACCATCGATTACCTGAAACTCACGGGTCGCGAAGACCAGCAAGTGCAGTTGGTCGAGCAATACGCCAAGACCACCGGCCTGTGGGCCGACAGCCTCAAAGGTGCGCAATACGAGCGTGGTTTGACCTTTGATCTGTCCTCGGTCGTGCGCAACATGGCCGGCCCGAGCAACCCGCACGCCCGCGTCGCCACCCGCGATCTGGCGGCCAAAGGCATCAGCGGCCAGTGGGAAGAGGTGCCGGGGCAGATGCCCGACGGCGCGGTGATCATCGCCGCCATCACCAGTTGCACCAACACCAGCAACCCGCGCAACGTCATCGCCGCCGGCCTGCTGGCGCGCAATGCCAACAAGCTTGGATTGACCCGCAAGCCGTGGGTCAAATCCTCGTTGGCCCCGGGCTCGAAAACCGTGGCGCTGTACCTCGATGAAGCGGGGCTTACAACGGAGCTGGAGCAACTCGGTTTCGGTGTCGTCGCATTTGCCTGCACGACTTGCAACGGCATGTCGGGTGCGCTGGACCCGGTGATCCAGCAAGAGATCATCGATCGTGATCTGTACGCCACGGCCGTGCTTTCGGGCAACCGCAACTTCGACGGCCGGATTCACCCCTACGCCAAGCAAGCGTTCCTGGCCTCGCCGCCATTGGTTGTGGCGTACGCCATCGCTGGCACCATCCGCTTCGACATTGAGAAGGATGTGTTGGGCGTGGTCGACGGCAAGGAAATCCGCCTCAAAGACATCTGGCCGAGCGACGAAGAAATCGACGCCGTGGTCAAATCCTCGGTCAAGCCGGAGCAGTTCCGTCAGGTCTACATCCCGATGTTCGCCATCCACGAAGACACCGGCCCGAAAGTCACGCCGCTGTACGAGTGGCGTGAGATGAGCACCTACATTCGTCGTCCGCCGTATTGGGAAGGCGCACTGGCGGGTGCGCGTCCGCTCAAGGGCATGCGCCCGCTGGCGGTGCTGCCGGACAACATCACCACCGATCACCTGTCGCCGTCGAACGCGATCATGCTCAACAGCGCCGCCGGCGAATACCTGGCGAAAATGGGCTTGCCGGAAGAGGACTTCAACTCCTACGCCACCCACCGGGGTGACCACTTGACTGCGCAACGCGCAACGTTTGCCAACCCGAAACTGTTCAACGAAATGGTGGTGGAAAACGGCAAGGTCAAACAGGGTTCGCTGGCCCGCGTCGAGCCGGAAGGCCAAGTGATGCGCATGTGGGAAGCCATCGAAACCTACATGGAGCGCAAGCAGCCACTGATCATCATTGCCGGCGCCGATTACGGTCAGGGTTCGTCCCGCGACTGGGCGGCCAAGGGGGTGCGTCTGGCTGGGGTCGAGGCGATTGCTGCCGAAGGTTTCGAACGTATCCATCGCACCAATCTGGTGGGGATGGGCGTGTTGCCGCTGGAGTTCAAACCGGGCACCGACCGTCACACCCTGGCCATCGACGGCAGTGAAACCTACGACGTGATCGGCGCCCGCACACCGCGCGCTGACTTGACGCTGGTGATCCATCGCAAGAACGGCGAGCGCGTCGACGTGCCGGTGACATGCCGCCTCGACACCGCTGAAGAAGTGTCGATCTACGAGGCCGGCGGCGTGTTGCAGCGCTTCGCTCAGGACTTCCTCGAAGAGTCGTCGGTTGCCGTTTAAATCATCGTATGTGGGCGTGGGCTTTTGAGTCCCGCGCCTTTGTTAAGGAGCACCATGGCTCACGCACCTCAAATAAAGATCCCCGCTACCTACATGCGTGGCGGTACCAGCAAAGGCGTGTTTTTCAGTCTCAAGGATCTGCCCGAGGCGGCGCAGATTCCCGGCCCGGCCCGCGATGCGTTGTTGTTGCGGGTGATCGGCAGCCCCGACCCGTACGACAAACAGATCGACGGCATGGGCGGCGCCACGTCGAGCACCAGCAAAACCGTGATCCTGTCGAAAAGCATCAAAGCCGATCACGACGTCGATTACCTGTTCGGCCAGGTCTCCATCGACAAGCCGTTCGTGGACTGGAGCGGCAACTGCGGCAACCTGTCGGCGGCGGTCGGTTCGTTCGCGATCAGCAATGGTCTGGTCGACGCCAGCCGTATCCCGCAAAACGGTGTAGCGGTGGTGCGCGTATGGCAGGCCAACATCGGCAAGACCATCATTGCTCATGTGCCAATCACCCATGGCGAGGTGCAGGAAACCGGCGACTTCGAACTCGACGGGGTGACCTTTCCGGCCGCCGAAGTGCAAGTGGAGTTCATGGACCCGGCAGCAGACGAAGAGGGCGGCGGTGGCTCAATGTTCCCCACCGGCAACCTGGTCGATGAACTGCAAGTGCCCGGTGTGGGCACGTTCCAGGCGACCATGATCAATGCCGGCATTCCGACGATCTTTGTCAACGCCGCCGACCTCGGTTACACCGGCACCGAGTTGCAGAGTGCGATCAACAGCGATCCGAAAGCGCTGCAAATGTTTGAAACCATTCGTGCCTACGGTGCGTTGCGCATGGGGTTGATCGCCAATCTGGATGAAGCCGCCAAGCGCCAACACACACCGAAAGTCGCGTTCGTGGCCAAGCCTGCGGATTACGTGGCCTCCAGTGGCAAGGCGGTTGCGGCAGGTGACGTTGATCTGCTGGTGCGCGCCTTGTCGATGGGCAAATTGCACCACGCGATGATGGGCACCGCAGCCGTTGCGATCGGTACCGCTGCTGCCATTTCCGGCACGTTGGTAAACCTCGCGGCGGGTGGCATCGAGCGCAATGCCGTGCGTTTTGGCCATCCGTCCGGGACCTTGCGGGTCGGTGCTGAGGCCAGTCTGGAAAACGGTGAGTGGGTGGTGAAGAAGGCCATCATGAGTCGCAGTGCGCGGGTATTGATGGAAGGCTACGTGCGCATTCCCGGCGACGCTTTTTAAGTAACACTTCATTCCCTGTGGGAGCGGGCTTGCTCGCGAAGGCGGCGCACCAGGCAACAATGATGTCGACTGACACTGCGCCTTCGTGAGCAAACCCGCTCCTTGGGGATAGTATTTCAACCCAAAAAATCAGCCCTGAACCGAGGTCCCATCAACGAACCACTTCAAGAGTGAATCGAACATGAGCGCCAACGTAGACCTGAACAATCGCCCCGACTACGACCGTGTCCTGCAGGACATCGCCGACTACGTCCTCTCTTTCAAAGTTGACTCCAGCGAAGCCCTCGACACCGCCCGCAACTGCCTGATGGACACGCTCGGCTGTGGCCTGCTGGCGTTGCGTTTCCCCGAATGCATCAAACACCTTGGCCCCATCGTCGAAGGCACTGTCGTGCCGTTCGGGGCACGAGTTCCGGGCACGAGCTATCGCCTCGACCCGGTGAAAGCCGCGTGGGACATCGGCTGCATCGTGCGTTGGCTTGATTACAACGACACTTGGCTCGCTGCCGAGTGGGGGCATCCGTCGGACAACCTCGGCGCGATTCTCGCGGTGGCCGATCACCTTTCGCAAAAACGTCAGGCCAACGGTGAAGCGCCGCTGACGATTCGCGATGTGCTGGAGGCCATGATCATGGCCCATGAGATTCAGGGCGTGATCGCACTGGAGAATGCCTTCAACCGCGTAGGACTCGACCACGTCATCTTGGTCAAAGTCGCTTCAACCGCCGTCACCGCCAAACTCATGGGGGCCAATCGCGAGCAGTTGTTGTCGGCGTTGTCCCATGCGTTCGCTGACGGACAGGCGCTGCGCACATATCGGCATGCTCCGAACGCCGGCTCGCGCAAATCCTGGGCGGCGGGGGATGCATCGAGTCGTGGCGTGCGCCTGGCGGACATCGCCATGCGCGGTGAGATGGGCATTCCCGGTGTTTTGAGCGCGAAACAGTGGGGCTTTTACGACGTGCTGTTCAGCCACACCAACAGCGATCTGGCCTTAAAACCGGAGGATAAACGCAGCTTCAGTTTCTCGCGGCCGTTTGGCAGTTACGTGATGGAAAACGTGCTGTTCAAGATCAGCTTCCCGGCCGAATTTCATGCGCAAACAGCTTGCGAAGCGGCGGTCACGCTGCACCCTCAGGTGCGCAATCGCCTGCATGAAATCGACCGCATCGTCATCACCACACATGAGTCGGCGATTCGCATCATTTCCAAGGTCGGGCCGCTGGCCAATGCGGCCGACCGTGACCATTGCATTCAGTACATGACCGCTGTGCCGTTGGCGTTCGGCAATCTGGTGGCCGAGCAATACGAAGACGACTTTCACAAGGCCCACCCGATCATTGATGTTCTGCGCGAAAAAATGGTCATTGTCGAAGACCCGCGCTTCACTCGCGAGTATCTGGAGGCCGACAAACGCTCGATTGCCAACGCGGTGCAGGTGTTTTTCAAGGACGGTTCGAGCACCGAGAACGTGGTGGTGGAATACCCGATTGGTCACCGTCGCCGTCGCGCCGAAGGCATTCCGTTGCTCGAAGACAAGTTCAAGACGAACCTGGCAACCCGTTTCACCGGCCAACGCAGCGGCAAGATCTTCGCGCTGTGCACAGATCAGGCGCAGCTTGAGGCGACTGCGGTGAACCGCTTCGTCGACCTGTTCGTGATCTAGGGCTCATTCAAACCGCAGGATCACCCGGCGGTTGGTCCTGCTCTTCTTCTCGATTTTTTCGCAAAACACTCGACCGATTTCCAGGGTGTTTTGTACGTGGGTGCCGCCACAGGGCTGGAGGTCGATGCCGATCACTTCGACCATTCGCAATTCACCCTGAATCGCCGGCGGGTTAATCGTTTTGCTGCCGGTTTTTTCCAGCAGTGCTGGAAACTCCGAGGCGGGCATCGACAGGGTGGTGACGGCAATGGCCTGCTCGATCAGCGCGTTGAGGTCGTGGGTGAGGCTGTCCTTGTCGAGGGTCATTTGGGGCAGGTCGAAATCCAGCCGGCCCTTGTCGGCACTGATGCTGCACCCGGTGACCGGCGCATTGATGATCGAGCCCAGCAGGTGCAGGCAGGTGTGCATCTTCATGTGTTGATAGCGCCGCGCCCAGTCCAGGCTGGCGTTGAGCAGGGCGCCGACGCATAGCTGAGGCGGGCATTGCGCAACGTTGTGCCAGATGATCGACGGCAGCAACGGGTCGCGCAGCGTTCCCGTCACCTCGATCCGGGTGCCATCCGGCAAGCTGAAGTGCCCGGTGTCGCCCGGCTGCCCGCCACCGGTGGGATAGAACAGCGTGTGTTCGAGGACGACGGCCTGATCAACCACCGCGATCACCCGGGCACTGAAATCGCGCTGATAAGGGGCATTGTTAAAAAGACTGAGGGTTTCCATGGTGTGTACCGACATTTGAACCTCCGATGTTCAATGCATGATTGTTAGCGCTTGGCTGGCAGCTTGGTGATCGCAAATCCGCCCAGCAGGACGGCTGAATACAGCATCAGCTCGCGAGAAATTTCCGTGCCTTCGTACCAGGCGCCGATGATCACGGCGAACACCGGAAAGATGATGAACACGAATGACAGAAGCACCGGGCTCAGGCGTTTGAGCAGGACGAAATAGACGATAAAGCCGCCGACCGACGCTATCAGCCCCAAGTACAGCAGCGCCCCCCAGGAGCGTGGCGTGATGGTGGCGAACGTCGGGTCTTCCAGCGAAAGGCCGGTGACCAGCAGCATCAAACCGGCAATGCCGATGGGCAGAGTGTTGTAGGTGATCACACTGATTGCGCTGCCGTGCTTTTTGGTGATCACGTAGCACAGCGCGTGCATGATCGCCGCGCTGAGAATCGCCAGTACACCAAGCCATTGCGCCTGATCCAGATGCAAACCCTGGCTGCGGATGATCATGAACAGGCTGCCGAAACCGATGGCGATCCCGAGTATTTGCGTCGCCTGGATGTTCTCGCGCAGAAACAGCGCAGAAAAAATCAGGATGAACACCGGCATGCAACTGAACAACAGCGCGGTCAGGCCGGACGACACATGCATCTCGCCATAGTTGAGCAAGTAGTAGGGCAGGCTGAAATACGACAGCGTGACGAACACAAAGAACCAGCGACTCCGCCGGGGGAACAGCAGCGGTTCTTTGCGCAATACGGCGAAGCCGAGGAACAGCGGAAAGGCAATCAGAAAGCGCAGCCCGGCGGCAGTCAGTGGCGGCACACTTTCCACGGCAATCTTGATCCCCAGCCATGTCGTGCCCCAACTCAGGCAGACGATCAGAAACAACACGCTGGTGACCAACCCGGCGAGCCAGGGTTTGCTGGTGTTCAACGGTGTGCTGAGGGCGATCGACATGCGGTGTGCTCCGAACGACGGAATTGACCTGATTACTGAAAAGGTCTATCCCTGATTGAACCTGTTTTCAGTACGCTATTCGGGGCAAGAATGACTGTCAAAGTAAGTATTGCCATGGTGTCAATCCTGCGTGACGGCCTGGCCAATGGCGTCGGCGTGAAGTATCAGCGCCTCGCGGACGCGGTCGAGAAGGCCATCGTTGCCGGTGTTATCGAGGCCGGTTGCAAGTTGCCACCTCACAGGTTGTTGGCCGATAGCCTCGGCGTCACCATCGGCACCGTCAGCCGTGCCTACGGCGAACTGGAGCGTGTGGGATGGGTCGTGGCCCGTGTAGGAGACGGCACTTATGTGCGTCAGCGCGGGATGGAGCGGCCGCAAGACAAGGGCTTTCGCAATGTCAGCGATGAGCCCCCGGCCTGCTTCGACATGAGTCGCAATCAGCCGATTCCCGGGCAGGAAACGGCTTTGATGAGCCAAGCCCTACAGACACTGGCCGGTGATCCGCACCGCTTGCAGCAGTTGACGGGATACACCGCTGAAGGTGGACTGCCACGGCATCGAGCGGCGGGTGCCCAATGGCTGCGTCATGGGGATTTTGTCCCGCACGCCGATCAGGTGCTGTGCGTCAACGGTGGTCAGCATGGCCTGTTGTGCGCGTTGATGGGTTTGCTCAAGGCGGGTGACACGGTGGTCACCGAGCATTTGTCCTACCCCGGATTGATCAGCGTCGCACGCCAACTCGGGATAAAGCTGATCGGTGCCGCGATGGATGACGAAGGACTGTTGCCCTCGGCGCTGGAGGACATTTGCCGTCAGCACCGGGTATCCGCGCTGTATTGCACGCCGACGATCCAGAATCCTACGGCGGCGGTCATGTCGATCTCACGACGCCAGGCGATTGCCGAGGTCTGTCGCCAACACAACCTTCTGATCCTCGAAGACGAAGCACACGCGGTGCTGGATCGCCAGCGTCCGCTGCCTCTGAGTTATTTCGCCCCTGAGCGTTCAGTGTTGATCGGCAGTCTGAGCAAGGCGGTTTCGGCGGGGGTGCGGGTTGGCTATCTGCATGTGCCGCAAGCGTTGCTTGGGCGCATCAGTTCCGCCATTCGTGGTACCTGCTGGATGGCTAATCCATTGACCCAGGAGGTGGCGACTCTGTGGATCGAAAACGGCATGGCCGAGCGCTTGCTGGATGAGCAGATCGGCGAGATCGGCCGGCGCAAGGCCTGGGTGGCGGGGGCGCTGGAGGGATTGAGCTACAAGACGCATATCCACAGCCCGCATTTCTGGTTGCAAGTGCCTGAGCTGTGGCGGGCGTCGCAGATTGCCGCGGAATTGAAGGAAAACAACTATCTGGTGGCGACCGCCGAGGCGTTCGCCGTCGGGCACGCGGCGGTGCCGCAGTTTATTCGGGCGAGTGTGTGCAATTCGGTGGGGGATGACAGGTTGTTGCTGGGTGGGTTTGAAGCGCTGGCGCGGTCACTCACCGAAACCGCGTAATCGTTCTTCGCGAGCAAGCTCGCGAAGGTTTCAGATCAGGCACCGCGAATCTACTTGAACCGCCGCTCCACGCCTTTCTCGACCAGAATCTTCGCCGAAATTTCCTCCACCGAGAAATGCGTGGAGTTGATGTTCGGGATGTTTTCGCGGCGGAACAGGTTTTCCACTTCGCGCACTTCGAATTCGCACTGGGCATAGCTCGAATAGCGGCTGTTGGGCTTGCGCTCGTTACGGATCGCGGTGAGGCGATCCGGGTCGATGGTCAGGCCGAACAGCTTGTGCTGGTGCGCGCGCAGGGCGGCTGGCAAGGTCAGGCGCTCCATGTCGTCCTCGGTCAGTGGGTAGTTGGCGGCGCGGATGCCGAACTGCATCGCCATATACAGGCACGTCGGCGTCTTACCACAACGCGACACGCCCACTAGTATCAGATCGGCCTTGTCGTAATAGTGCGTGCGGGCGCCGTCATCGTTGTCGAGGGCGAAGTTCACCGCTTCGATGCGCTCCATGTAATTGGAGTTGTGCCCGATCGAATGCGACTTGCCGACGGTGTAGGAAGAATGCTCGGTCAATTCCTGCTCGAGAGGCGCCAGGAAGGTCGAGAAAATGTCGATCATGAAACCATTGGAGGTGGCGAGAATCTCACGAATGTCCTGATTGACGATGGTGTCGAAGATAATCGGGCGAAAGCCGTCGGTTTCAGCGGCTTTGTTGATTTGTTGTACCATGGCCCGCGCTTTTTCCACGCTGTCGATGTACGGGCGCGTGAATTTGCTGAAGCCTATGTTTTCGAACTGCGCCAAGAGGCTTTGACCCAGGGTTTCGGCGGTAATGCCGGTGCCATCGGAGATAAAGAAAGCAGATCGTTTCATTTGCACCTTGGGCCTTAAGTGAGTGTCCTGTGTTGCCTATGCATGCCGTCGTGGCGGCGCCTGTTGTCGCCATACTACGTTGCCGCTCCTCGCCATAGCCAGCTATGACTTGCCGCGGCGCCTTGTCTGGCAACAACAGTCACTCGCCACATCGGCATGCATAGGCAGTACAGGACACTTATGAGCATTTCTGGATATGATAGGCGCGATTTGCCGGCCGCCATTGGCCCGCATTCTCACTTATTTTCCAGGTCCAGGCCATACAGCCGGCCAACGCTCCCCCGAGCCGCCGGCTTCTGAGCTTTTCCAACACAGTTAGTGGAGAGATCACCTTGGTAGAGTACGTAGTTTCCCTCGATAAGCTCGGCAAACACGATGTTGAGCATGTGGGGGGCAAGAACGCATCCCTGGGCGAGATGATCAGCAACCTGGCAGGCGCCGGTGTGTCGGTCCCTGGCGGCTTTGCCACCACCGCTCAGGCCTATCGCGACTTCCTCGAACTGAGCGGCCTCAACGACCAGATCCACAAGGCCCTCGACGCACTCGACGTTGATGACGTCAATGCGCTGGCCAAGACCGGCGCCCAGATCCGTCAATGGATCATGGAAGCCGAGTTTCCTGAAAAACTGAATGCCGAGATCCGCACCGCGTTCGCCGCGCTGTCGGCCGGTAACCCTGACGTGGCCGTGGCCGTGCGTTCTTCGGCCACCGCCGAAGACTTGCCGGACGCCTCTTTTGCCGGTCAGCAGGAAACCTTTCTGAACATCCGTGGCGTGGAAAACGTCATCCGCGCTGCCAAAGAGGTGTTCGCTTCGCTGTTCAACGACCGTGCGATCTCCTACCGCGTGCACCAGGGCTTCGACCACAAGCTGGTTGCCCTGTCGGCCGGCGTGCAGCGCATGGTGCGTTCGGAAACCGGCACCGCCGGCGTGATGTTCACCCTCGATACCGAATCGGGCTTTCGTGACGTGGTGTTCATCACCGGCGCCTACGGCCTGGGTGAAACCGTCGTACAAGGCGCGGTGAACCCGGATGAGTTTTATGTCCACAAGGGCACGCTGGAAGCCGGTCGTCCGGCGATCCTGCGTCGCAACCTGGGCAGCAAAGCCATCAAGATGATTTACGGCGACGAGGCCAAGGCCGGTCGGTCGGTCAAAACCGTCGATGTCGACAAGGCTGACCGCGCGCGTTTCTGTCTGAGCGACGCCGAAGTCAGCGAACTGGCCAAGCAGGCGATGATCATCGAGAAGCACTACCAGTGCCCGATGGACATCGAATGGGCCAAGGACGGTGACGACGGCAAGCTGTACATCGTGCAGGCCCGTCCGGAAACCGTGAAAAGCCGCACTCAGGCCAACGTCATGGAACGTTACCTGCTCAAAGAAACCGGCACCGTGCTGGTCGAAGGTCGCGCCATCGGCCAGCGCATCGGCGCCGGCAAGGTTCGCATCATCAAGGACGTGTCCGAGATGGACAAAGTCCAGCCGGGCGACGTGCTGGTGTCCGACATGACCGACCCGGACTGGGAACCGGTGATGAAGCGCGCCAGCGCCATCGTCACCAACCGGGGCGGCCGTACCTGCCACGCGGCGATCATTGCCCGTGAACTGGGGATTCCGGCCGTCGTGGGCTGTGGTAACGCCACCCACCTGCTGAAGGACGGTCAGGGCGTGACCGTGTCCTGCGCCGAAGGCGACACCGGTTACATCTTCGAAGGCGAACTGGGCTTCGACATCAAGAAGAACTCCGTGGATGCCATGCCTGATCTGCCGTTCAAGATCATGATGAACGTCGGCAACCCGGACCGCGCCTTCGACTTCGCGCAACTGCCGAATGCCGGTGTGGGCCTGGCCCGCCTGGAATTCATCATCAACCGCATGATCGGCGTCCACCCCAAAGCACTGCTGAACTACGACGGCCTGCCGCCGGAAATCAAGGAAAGCGTCGACAAGCGCATCGCCGGTTACGACGATCCGGTCGGTTTCTACGTCGAAAAACTGGTTGAAGGCATCAGCACCCTCGCGGCTGCCTTCGCGCCGAAGAAAGTCATCGTGCGTCTGTCGGACTTCAAGTCCAACGAATACGCCAACCTGATCGGCGGCAAACTCTACGAGCCGGAAGAAGAAAACCCGATGCTGGGCTTCCGTGGCGCTTCGCGTTACATCAGCGAATCGTTCCGTGACTGCTTCGAACTCGAATGCCGGGCCCTCAAGCGGGTGCGCAACGAGATGGGCCTGACCAACGTCGAAATCATGGTGCCGTTCGTGCGCACCCTTGGCGAAGCCAGCCAGGTTGTGGATCTGCTCGCAGAGAACGGATTGAAGCGCGGCGAGAACGGTTTGCGCGTCATCATGATGTGCGAACTGCCGTCGAACGCGATTCTCGCGGAAGAATTCCTCGAATTCTTCGACGGTTTCTCGATCGGTTCCAACGACCTGACTCAACTGACCTTGGGTCTGGATCGCGACTCGGGCATCATCGCGCACCTGTTCGACGAACGTAATCCGGCGGTCAAGAAGCTGTTGGCCAACGCGATTGCCGCGTGCAACAAGGCCGGCAAGTACATCGGTATCTGCGGTCAGGGGCCTTCGGATCACCCGGATCTGGCCAAATGGCTGATGGAACAGGGCATCGAAAGCGTGTCGCTGAACCCGGACACCGTGCTGGAAACCTGGTTCTTCCTGGCGGAAGGCCAAGCGGCCCAATAAGTCGTTAATGAAGCCTCGACCTGCCTTTGCGGGTCGAGGCTTTGAGATTGAAGTAGGGCGGGCTCCTGTGGATGCCGCCCTTTTTTGTGCAAGAGCATTATGCAAAGCAGCAGCAACCTATTTCCTGTCGCCCTGATCAGCGCCGAGCGGCGCGGCGATCTGAGCGAAGATGTTTACCGATTGAAACCCGGCAACAGCCCGGACTGGTCTGTGGAAATCGCCGTCACCCGTTTGGGTATGGCCGATGAACCGGCCGTGCGCGGCGTGCCAGTGATTCTGTTGCATGGCAGTTTTTCCAATCGGCGCTTCTGGTTTTCCCCGAAAGGTCTGGGGCTGGGTGCGTACCTGGCACGGCTGGGTTTCGACGTGTGGATCCCGGAGATGCGCGGTCACGGTCTGTCGCAGCGCAACGAGGATTACCGGCGCAATCGCGTCGCTGACTACGCGCGATACGATCTGCCGGCAATTGCCGCGTTCGTGCGCGAGCAGAGCGGTCAGGTTCCGCATTGGCTCGGGCACTCGCTGGGCGGCATCACCCTGGCGGCGGCGCTGGGCGGCGAATACCTGGGTGAGCCGGCCGTGGCGTCCGCGGCATTTTTTGGCACGCAAGTCAGCCGAACCTACTGGCCCCTGAAAATCCCACCGGTGGAGTGGAGCAGTCGCTTCATTCTCAAGCGATTTGCCCAGCTATCGGGCTCGCGTCTTAAACGTGGGCCAGAAGACGAGCCGATCGGTCTGGCCATCGAAAGCATGCGCTGGTATGGCTTGTTCGGTCGTTTTGGTGACAAGGACAAGGATTGGTGGGCCGGTTTGGCAGATGTTCAAGTGCCCGTGCTGGCGGTCAGCGCAGCGGGGGACCATCAGGACCCGGCCTGGGCCTGTCGCAAACTGTTCGAGCAGATAGGCAGCGAGCAAAAACAGTTCGTCAATCTGGGGCGCGAGCAGGGCTTCAGCGAAAATTTCGGTCATGTCGAGATGTTGGTGAGCAAATCTGCGCAGACGCAAGTGTGGCCACTGGTTGCACGCTGGTTGAGCGATCAGCAAGCGCCCCTGCTGGGTGGGAAGCCGGATATGGCGGCTGCAGGCTGAGTCGCAGGCTCTGAAAAGGGCATTTCGTTCGGCATGGCTTGCGGCTAAGATATGACGCGTTGTGCGGTTCTGGTCATATTGGGTGGCTGTTTAGCTATTACGTTTCAGCGTTTGTTCAGGTTCGTTCAGCGACCATGGGATGAACTAAGGTAAACAGCGACCGCCGGAACTCGTTTCAAAAGAGTGCGTCATCCCTGATCGTCTTCCTTTTCACAGGAGTTTTTCGATGAACCATTACCTTACGCCTGACCTTTGCGACGCTTATCCGGAGCTGGTTCAGGTGCTGGAACCGATGTTCAGCAATTTCGGCGGCCGTGATTCGTTCGGCGGCGAAATCGTGACCATCAAATGCTTCGAAGACAACTCGCTGGTCAAGGAACAAGCCGAGCTCAACGGCCACGGCAAGGTGCTGGTGGTCGATGGCGGCGGTTCCCTGCGCCGTGCGCTGTTGGGCGACATGATCGCCGAGAAGGCCGCAAAGAATGGCTGGGAAGGGCTCGTGATCTACGGTTGCATCCGTGATGTCGACGTTATTGCCCAGACCGATCTCGGGGTTCAGGCCTTGGCCAGTCATCCGATGAAGACCGAAAAACGCGGCGTTGGCGACCTCAACGTTGCGGTGACTTTTGCCGGTGTGACGTTCCACCCGGGGCACTACATTTATGCGGACAACAACGGCGTGATCATCTCGCCGAGCCCGCTGAAGATGCCTGAATAAGCCTTCGACAAAGGGATGAGGATGTTCGAGGAAGAAAACGCGCAATGGGGGCTGGTGCATGCCCTGGTGCTGGACGGTAAAGGCGGTGCGCGTTCGATAGCCCGGACTGAACTCGACGATTTGCAACTGCAGGCCCATGAAAGCCTGTGGCTGCATTGGGATCGCAGTCATCCGCAAACCCAGACCTGGCTGCGCAAATCCAGTGGTCTCAATGAATTCACCTGCGACCTGCTGCTGGAAGAGAACACCCGACCTCGTTTGTTGCCGTTGCCGGATGCCGAGTTGTTGCTGTTTTTGCGCGGGGTCAATCTCAATCCGGGCGCGGAGCCGGAAGACATGGTGTCGGTGCGCATTTTTGCCAGCGCTCAGCGTGTGATCTCCCTGCGTTTGCGACCGTTGCGGGCTACCGATGAATTGCTCGCGCAACTGGCAGACGGCAAAGGCCCGAAAACCGCTTCTGAACTGATCCTTTATCTGGCGCAGTTCCTTACCAACAAGGTGCAGGATCTGGTCACTTGCCTCTCGGAAATCGCCGATGAGGAAGAAGAAAAAATGGATGCCGACGAACGGTATACACCCGATCATGGCGCCATTTTGCACATCCGTCGCAGGGCGGCTGGACTGAAGCGTTTTCTCGCGCCACAGCGGGATATCTTCGGCCAGATGACGCGGATAAAACTGCCCTGGTTCGTCGATGACGATGCCGACTACTGGAACGAATTGAACAACAGCCTGACGCGTTATCTCGAAGAGCTCGAATTGACCCGAGAGCGCGTGGGGCTTGTGCTGGAGGCTGAGGACCGGCGCCTGAGCGAGCGCATGAATCGCACGATGTACCGCTTCGGGATCATCACCGGGATCTTTTTACCGATGAGTTTTATCACCGGTCTGCTGGGTATAAACGTCGGTGGAATTCCGCTTTCCGGGAGTCCTTACGGCTTCCTGGTGGCTTGCCTGCTGATGGTCGCTGTGGCCCTTGGGCAGTGGTGGTTGTTCCGCCGTTTGCGTTGGGTATAGAGATGCCGCATGTGACCCGACCAAATTTGCCCGCGTCTTTCACAGACATCACGAGAGGTGCGTATGCACGATCCGTTTGAACAGTCTTTGCGTGACATGCTCAACGCTTCGCCGTCCAGCCGCGACGACGATGCGTGCCTGGGTCGCGTACTCAAAACCGCCAACCGCCAGGTCGGCGCCGGCGATCTGTTCAGCCTGCTGGGCCGCTGGCTGCCCGCGCTGATGATCGCCTTGAACAACGGATCGGCCCATGTTTCGCCGGTTTCCCGTCTTCGTAAACCTACCGCTCGCACTGCTGATAAGGCTGATTGAATATGGAACTTGATCTCTGGACTCAGAGCCTCGTCACTGCAATGACTGCGTTGTGGACCAAAGTCGCCAACTTCATCCCGAACCTGTTTGGCGCACTGGTCGTGCTGCTGCTGGGTTTCGTCGTGGCGAAGCTGCTCGATACCTTGCTGTCCAAGCTGCTTGCCAAACTGGGTCTCGACCGCCTGATGGGCGGCACCGGTTTGACCAAGTTGATGTCGCGTGCCGGGTTGCAGGTACCGATTTCGACCCTGATTGGCAAAATCGTCTACTGGTTCGTTCTGCTCATTTTCCTGGTTTCTGCAGCAGAATCCCTCGGGCTTGAGCGAGTTTCGGCTACGCTCGACATCCTGGCGCTGTATTTGCCGAAAGTATTCGGCGCCGCGCTGGTGTTGCTGGTAGGTGTTCTGCTCGCACAACTGGCCAACGGGCTGGTGCGTGGTGCAGCAGAAGGCGTAGGTCTGGACTACGCTTCGGGATTGGGTCGAATTGCACAGGGACTGGTGATCATCATCAGCATCTCGGTTGCGATCAGTCAGCTTGAGGTCAAGACCGACCTTCTGAACCATGTGATCGTCATTGTTCTGATTACCGTTGGTCTGGCCGTTGCGCTGGCCATGGGCTTGGGAAGCCGGGAAATCGCCGGTCAGATTCTTGCGGGAATCTATGTGCGTGAGCTGTATCAGGTTGGGCAACAAGTGCGTGTTGGCGAGGTCGAAGGCCAGATCGAAGAGATCGGCACGGTTAAAACCACACTGCTGACCGATGAGGGTGAGCTAGTCTCTCTTTCCAATCGGATCCTGCTGGAACAGCATGTGAGTAGCCGCTAATCCGGCAAACCCTGCTAATGTATGCCGCCGCAAAATGCCAGCTGATGCTGGTTGCGGCGGACATTGACCTGACTGTCGGCACGACTTGTTTTGAATAAAGCCCATACGCTATCCACGCGCTACGACCCCCGCGAACTCTCTGATGAGGAGTTGGTCGCGCGCTCGCATACCGAGCTTTTTCACGTAACGCGCGCTTATGAAGAACTGATGCGGCGTTACCAGCGAACATTATTTAACGTCTGCGCGAGATATCTCGGGAACGATCGCGACGCGGACGATGTCTGTCAGGAAGTGATGCTGAAGGTTTTGTATGGTTTGAAGAACTTTGAGGGGAAATCGAAGTTCAAAACCTGGCTGTACAGCATCACTTACAACGAATGTATTACGCAGTATCGAAAGGAACGGCGAAAGCGTCGCTTGATGGACGCATTGAGTCTTGACCCGCTGGAAGAAGCGTCTGAGGAAAAGGCGCCGAAACCGGAAGAGAAGGGTGGACTCGATCGCTGGTTGGTGTATGTGAACCCGATTGACCGTGAAATTCTGGTGCTACGTTTTGTCGCAGAGCTGGAGTTTCAGGAGATCGCAGACATCATGCACATGGGTTTGAGTGCTACAAAAATGCGGTACAAGCGTGCTCTAGATAAATTACGTGAGAAATTTGCAGGCATTGCTGAAACTTAGTTCAGCGCAAATATCTCTTACGTGTAGGCAAGTTCTGATAGAATTGCCGCCGAGTTGTCCCCCGGTTTGCGGGACTGCTTCACAATCACCAGATGGGGATTTAACGGATGAAACTGAAAAACACCTTGGGCTTGGCCATTGGTTCTTTGATTGCCGCCACTTCGTTCGGCGCTCTGGCACAAGGCCAAGGCGCAGTTGAAATCGAAGGCTTCGCAAAGAAAGAACAATTCGACAGCGCTCGTAACTTCAAGAACAACGGCAACCTGTTCGGCGGTTCGATCGGTTACTTCCTGACCGACGACGTTGAACTGCGTCTGGGCTACGACGAAGTGCACAACGTGCGTTCCGACGATGGCCGTAACATCAAGGGCGCCAACACCGCTCTGGATGCTCTGTACCACTTCAACAACCCAGGCGACATGCTGCGTCCATACGTCTCGGCTGGTTTCTCCGATCAGAGCATCGGTCAGAACGGTTCCGGCGGTCGTAACCGCTCCACCTTCGCCAACGTTGGCGGCGGTGCCAAGCTGTACTTCACCGACAACTTCTACGCTCGTGCTGGCGTTGAAGCTCAGTACAACATCGACCAGGGCGACACCGAGTGGGCTCCTAGCGTCGGTATCGGTGTGAACTTCGGTGGCGGCTCCAAGCCTGCTGCTGCTCCAGTTCCAGCACCGGCTGAAGTCTGCTCCGACAGCGACAACGACGGCGTTTGCGACAACGTTGACAAGTGCCCGGACACCCCAGCCAACGTAACTGTTGACGCTGACGGCTGCCCAGCAGTTGCAGAAGTTGTTCGTGTTGAGCTGGACGTCAAGTTCGACTTCGACAAGTCGGTTGTGAAGCCAAACAGCTACGGCGACATCAAAAACCTGGCTGACTTCATGAAGCAGTACCCATCCACCACCACTACTGTTGAAGGTCACACTGACTCCGTCGGTCCTGACGCTTACAACCAGAAACTGTCCGAGCGTCGTGCAAACGCCGTTAAGCAAGTTCTGACCAACCAGTACGGTGTTGAATCGTCCCGCGTTCAGTCTGTTGGCTACGGCGAATCCCGCCCAGTTGCTGACAACAAAACTGAAGCTGGCCGCGCTGTAAACCGTCGCGTAGAAGCGCAGGTTGAAGCTCAAGCTAAGTAATTAGCTGCCGCTCTGAGAAAAGCCCGGCTTATGCCGGGCTTTTCTTTGCCTGTTGTCTCGTCCTGAATAAGGTTTACACCTTCTGGCTTCTTATCAGGAGGGGGCAATGGATACGGGCGCAAAACGTAGTCAACGCGATTACACGCTGACTTTTAAATTGTCGGTTGTCGACCAAGTCGAAAAAGGCGAGTTGAGTTATAAAGAGGCTCAACGGCGCTACGGGATCCAGGGCCGGTCGACGGTGTTGGTTTGGTTACGCAAGCATGGTCGACAAGATTGGAGCCAAGGCGCCTCCATCCGTACCC
>NZ_CAXAPN010000048.1:0-37419 GCF_963971015.1 Pseudomonas sp. RA_15y_Pfl2_54 | reverse complement strand
GCTGCACCTGATCGGGTTTTTGACTGTTTTTCGTGCGGATTTGAGGTCTGAAGTGCGCAACTTCTTGCGCAGTACTGCGCAACTTCTTGCGCACTCGTCTGTACAGAACGGATTACGTGGGCTGTAGGGATGTGTCCACACGGTTATCCACATTTGAGTGCGCAAGAAGTTGCGCACAATGGCGTGTGGCCACTATTGGTGGGGGTTGCTAAAAAATGGCCAATCCATCATTCATTTTTGCCATTACGCCACTGGTGCGTCGCTTTGGGATTGTCAGACAGTCGCACGCCAAAGCCTTGCGATAAGCCGTTGCGCAAGGCGTGAGGGTGAAAAAGCGTCTTATAAATGAAACAGCGCCCTCGGCTATACTCCCCGCATTTCGACTTAGGCACGAGGACTCACTGTGAAGAACTGGACGTTGCGCCAACGCATTTTGGCGAGCTTTGCGGTGATTATCGCCATCATGTTGCTGATGGTCGTCGTCTCGTATTCACGGCTTTTGAAGATTGAGGCTGGCGAACAGAGCGTGCGTGATGACGCGGTGCCGGGTGTGTATTTCAGCTCGATGATCCGCAGTGTCTGGGTAGACAGTTACTTGCAAACCCAGGAATTGCTGGGCCTTAAAAAAGGCTTGGGAATCAGTTCCGAGGACGCCGCAGACTTCAAGGCCTTCGAAGCACGGCTCGAAGAGCAGGTGGGCAACTATCAAAACACCATCACTACCGAGCAGGACAAAGCCGAGTTCAGCTTGTTCAAGCAGGACATCCTGAACTACAACAAGATTCAGGCTCAGGTGCTCGATCTGCACCAGCGCAATCTCGATGATGACGCGACGAAGTTGTTCAACGAACAACTGACGCCAGCGTGGATGGCTGGTCGCATGAAACTCAACGACATCATTCGCGAGAACAAGTCGGTGGCCGATCAGGCCATGGACAACATTGACAGCGCAGTGGAAGCGGCCAAGATCAGCATGTTCATCTCGTTGCTGGTGGCCATTCTCGCGGCTGGCGCCTGCGGCCTGCTGCTGATGCGGGCGATCATGGCACCGATGAACCGCATCGTGGAAATCCTCGAAATCATGCGTACCGGCGACTTGAGCAGCCGCCTGGACCTTGCCCGCAAAGACGAGTTCGGCGCGGTGGAAACCGGCTTCAACGACATGATGGCTGAGCTGACCTCGCTGGTGTCGCAAGCGCAGCGTTCATCGGTGCAGGTGACCACTTCGGTGACCGAAATCGCCGCCACTTCCAAGCAACAGCAAGCCACCGCCACCGAAACCGCGGCCACTACCACCGAAATTGGCGCGACCTCGCGGGAAATTGCGGCGACGTCCCGCGATCTGGTACGCACCATGACCGAAGTGTCCACCGCTGCCGATCAGGCCTCGGTGCTCGCCGGCTCCGGCCAGCAGGGTCTGGCGCGCATGGAAGACACCATGCATTCGGTGATGGGCGCAGCCGATCTGGTCAACGCCAAACTGGCGATCCTCAACGAGAAGGCCGGCAACATCAATCAGGTGGTGGTGACCATCGTCAAGGTCGCCGACCAGACCAACCTGCTGTCGCTGAACGCGGCGATCGAAGCCGAGAAGGCCGGTGAATACGGCCGTGGTTTTGCCGTGGTTGCCACTGAAGTGCGGCGTCTGGCGGATCAGACGGCGGTCGCCACTTACGACATTGAACAAATGGTGCGCGAGATCCAGTCGGCGGTGTCGGCGGGCGTGATGGGCATGGACAAGTTCTCCGAAGAAGTGCGTCGTGGCATGTTCGAAGTGCAGCAGGTCGGTGAGCAACTGTCGCAGATCATCCATCAAGTGCAGGCGCTGGCGCCGCGGGTGTTGATGGTCAACGAAGGCATGCAGGCCCAGGCCACGGGCGCCGAGCAGATCAATCACGCGCTGGTGCAGTTGGGCGATGCCAGCAGCCAGACCGTCGAATCGCTGCGTCAGGCCAGTTTCGCCATCGATGAACTGAGCCAGGTGGCCGTCGGGCTGCGCAGCGGCGTTTCGCGATTCAAAGTCTGATGAGCGAAATCAGCGCCAAACGCAGTGCCGCACCCGTGGCGAAGCAGGCGTTATTCCTGCTGTTTCGCATTGGCAATGAGCGCTACGCCTTGCGTGCCACCGAAGTGGCGGAAGTGCTGCCGCGCTTGCCGTTGAAACCGATTGCCCGGGCGCCACAGTGGGTCGCCGGGGTGTTCGCGTATCGCGGCGCGGTGGTGCCAGTGATTGATCTCAGCGCGCTGACTTTTGGTCAACCCGCCGAGGCACGCACCAGTACGCGGTTGGTGTTGGTTCACTATCGCCGGGACGCGTCGCAGCCGGCGCAATGGCTTGGGCTGATTCTCGAGCAGGCGACAGACACGCTGCGCTGTTATCCAGAGGATTTTCAACCCTACGGCCTCGACAATCGCGAGGCGCCGTACCTCGGCCCGGTGCGCGAAGATGCGCAGGGGCTGGTGCAATGGGTGCGGGTCAGTGACTTGCTCGATGATGGCGTGCGCGCCTTGCTGTTCCCCAATCCGCCGCTGGACCCGATGCAGCTTGAGGCGCAGTCATGAGCAGCGACCAGCGCTTTTTCGACTTCCTCAAAGAACGCATCGGCCTTGATGTCACCTCCGTGGGGCCGGCGATCATCGAGCGAGCCGTACGCCAGCGCACCACGCTTTCACAAGCGGTGAACGCCGACGCCTATTGGCAACTGCTGCAAGGTTCGCGCGATGAACAGCAGGCGCTGATCGAAGCGGTCATCGTCCCCGAAACCTGGTTTTTCCGTTATCCGGAGTCGTTCGCCACCCTCGGCAAACTGGCGCGCAATCGTCTTGGCGAACTGAACAACATGCGCGCGCTGCGCATCCTCAGTCTGCCGTGTTCCACCGGCGAAGAGCCTTATTCGATTGCCATGGCCTTGCTCGACGCCGGGCTCAGGCCGCATCAGTTCAAGGTCGATGGCATGGACGTCAGCCCGATCTCGGTGGAAAAGGCGCGGCGCGCGTTGTATGGCAAGAACTCGTTTCGTGGCCAGGATCTGGACTTCCGCGAGCGGCATTTCACGCCTGTGCAGGACGGCCATCGGGTCAACGAAAACGTGCGCGAGCAAGTGCGTTTGCAGGTCGGCAATGTGCTCGATCCGGCACTGTTGGCCAGTGAGCCTGTCTTCGATTTCGTGTTCTGCCGCAACCTGCTGATCTACTTCGATCAGCCGACCCAGAAGCAAGTCTTCGAAGTGCTCAAGCGCCTGACTCATGTCGATGGCGTGCTCTTTATCGGCCCGGCGGAGGGCAGTCTGCTTGGACGGTTAGGCATGCGTTCGATCGGTATTCCCCAGTCGTTTGCGTTCAGCCGCCACAGTGAGCCGGCCCCGGAACCGTTGCCGATCCCCAAGCCCATTCCGTTGCCCGTCAGTCAGCCGCTACGCAGCACACCCCCCACACCGCCCGCACGCAACCGGCCGTTTACCGCCGTGACGGCACTGCCGACTACCTGCAAAAGCGCCAACCCGGATGCTGCGACGTTGCTCGCCCACATTGCCGCCCTGGCCAACGAAGGCAAAAGCGCCGAGGCCCGTGCCGCGTGCGAGCAGTATTTGCGTAGCCACGAACCGGTGGCGCAAGCCTTCTACTGGCTCGGCCTGCTCAGCGATGTCGCAGGCAGTGCCCTTGAAGCCCAGGGTTTTTACCGCAAGGCGTTGTACCTCGAACCGCAACATCCCGAAGCGTTGATGCACCTGGCCGCGTTGCTGCAAGCCCAAGGTGACAGCGCCGGTGCCAGACGATTACAGGAGCGCGCCGCCCGCAGCGCACGCACCGCCGACAGTGAGCGCAAACGATGATCCCGTCCGACACCTTGAACGTCACACATGAAGATGCCCGGGCCATCGACGATTGCTGGAACCGCATCGGCATTCACGGCGACAAGTCCTGTGCGCTGCTGGAAGAACACATCCATTGCCGCAATTGCTCGGTGTATTCCGCCGCCGCCACGCGCCTGCTCGACCGCTATGCGTTGCAGCAGGACGAGCGTGACCCGGTGGCTACAGCAGTCGAAACCGATTTGAAAACCCGTTCTCTGCTGATGTTTCGTATTGGCGAAGAATGGCTGGGGCTGGCGACGCGCAGCCTCGTAGAGGTGGCGCCGATGCAGGCGATTCACTCGCTGCCACATCAACGCTCGCGGGCCTTGCTTGGCGTGGCCAATGTGCGCGGCGCGCTGGTGGCGTGTCTGTCGATGGTTGAGCTGCTGGATCTGGATGGCAATGTTGCACCGGCCAATGGCGGGCGAGTCATGCCGCGCATGCTGATCATCGCTGCCCATGGTGGACCGGTGGTGGTGCCGGTGGATGAAGTTGATGGCATCCATGCGATTGACGAGCGCATTCTCGATGCCGCATCGCGATCCGGCGCTCAGGCCAGTGCCAAGTACACCCGGGGTGTTCTGCCATTTCGGGGGCGCAGCCTGCGTTGGCTGGATGAAGAACAGCTGCTGTCCGCCGTGACCCGGAGCCTCACATGACCCCCGAGCAAATGCGCGACGCCTCATTGCTGGAGCTGTTCAGCCTTGAAGCTGAGGCCCAGACCCAAGTCCTGAGCGCGGGGCTTTTGGCACTGGAGCGCAACCCGACCCAGGCCGATCAACTGGAATCGTGCATGCGCGCGGCGCACTCGCTCAAAGGTGCGGCGCGGATCGTCGGTATCGACAGCGGCGTCAGCGTTGCGCATGTGATGGAGGATTGTCTGGTCAGTGCGCAGGAAGGGCGGTTGTTGCTGCGCCCGGAGCACATCGACGCGTTGTTGCAGGGCACCGATTTGCTGATGCGCGTCGCCGTGCCGGCCAGCGCGCCGCAACCGGCAGACATTGAAGCTTACGTCGCGCTGATGGCGCGCCTGCTCGATCCGTCAGCCCCGCCAGCATCGGTCGCTGCGCCGCTGATGGCCGAGTTGCAGCTTGAAGCGCCGCCAGCGGTTCAGCCGACGCCGGTGCCTGCTACAGATGCTTCTGTTGAGTCGCCCGAGCCGCCACCGAACAAAAGCAAACGCACCACCGAAGGTGGCGAACGCGTGTTGCGCGTCACCGCCGAACGTCTGAACAGCCTGCTCGATCTGTCGAGTAAATCGCTGGTGGAAACCCAGCGACTCAAGCCGCATCTGGCGACCATGCAGCGCCTCAAGCGCATGCAGAACAACGGTCTGCGCGCATTGGAAAACCTCAACGTCCACCTCAAGGAACATGCGCTGAGCCTTGAAGCTCTGGAAGCGTTGGAAGATGCGCGGCGTTTGCTCGCCGAATCCCAGCAAATGCTGATCGAGAAAAATGCCGAACTCGATGAATTCGCCTGGCAGGCCAGCCAGCGCGCGCAAGTGCTCTACGACACCGCATTGGCCTGCCGCATGCGGCCCTTCGCAGACGTGCTCAGCGGTCAGGTGCGCATGGTGCGTGATCTGGGCCGAACTCTCGGCAAGCAGGTGCGACTGGAGATCGAAGGCGAGAAAACCCAGGTTGATCGCGATGTGCTGGAGAAGCTCGAAGCCCCGCTCACCCATTTGCTGCGCAACGCGGTCGATCACGGCATCGAAACGCCGGAGCAACGTTTGCTCCAGGGCAAACCCGCCGAAGGCCTGATCCGTCTGCGCGCCTCGCATCAAGCGGGATTGCTGGTGCTGGAATTGAGCGATGACGGTAACGGCGTCGATCTGGAAAAGGTTCGGCGCAGCATTGTCGAGCGCCAGTTGTCCCCCGCCGAAACAGCGGCGCAGTTGAGCGAAGAGGAGCTGCTGACCTTCCTGTTCCTGCCAGGTTTCAGCCTGCGCGATACGGTCACTGAAGTGTCTGGCCGTGGCGTCGGCCTTGATGCCGTTCAGCACATGGTTCGCCAGTTGCGCGGGGCCGTGGTGCTGGAGCAAACGGCGGGCGAGGGCAGTCGCTTCCATCTTGAAGTGCCGTTGACCTTGTCAGTGGTGCGCAGTCTGGTGGTGGAAGTCGGCGAAGAGGCCTACGCCTTTCCGCTGGCCCACATCGAGCGCATGTGCGATCTGGCCCCCGAAGACATCGTGCAGGTCGAAGGTCGCCAGCATTTCTGGCACGAGGGCCGGCATGTCGGGCTGGTGGCTGCCAGCCAGTTGTTGCAGCGCCCGGCCAGTCAGAGCAGCGGTGAGGCCCTGAAAGTCGTGGTGATCCGCGAGCGCGATGCGATCTATGGAGTGGCGGTCGAGCGCTTCATTGGCGAGCGCACGTTGGTGGTCTTGCCACTGGACGAGCGTCTGGGCAAAGTGCAGGACATTTCCGCCGGCGCCTTGCTCGATGACGGCTCAGTGGTGCTGATTGTCGACGTCGAAGACATGCTGCGTTCGGTGGACAAACTGCTCAATACCGGGCGCCTTGAGCGCATCGCCCGCCACGGTAATCAAGCCGTGGAAGCGGCGCGCAAACGAGTGCTGGTGGTCGACGACTCGCTGACGGTGCGCGAGCTGCAGCGCAAACTGCTGCTCAACCGTGGCTACGACGTCGCTGTGGCGGTGGACGGCATGGACGGTTGGAACGCGTTGCGTTCGGAGGACTTCGATTTGCTGATCACCGACATCGACATGCCGCGCATGGACGGCATCGAACTGGTCACGCTGTTGCGCCGCGATAACCGTCTGCAATCGCTGCCGGTGATGGTCGTGTCGTACAAGGATCGCGAAGAAGACCGGCGCCGTGGACTGGACGCCGGCGCCGACTATTATTTAGCCAAAGCCAGTTTTCATGACGACGCCCTGCTCGACGCAGTGGTCGAGCTCATCGGAGGAGCGCGGGCATGAAGATTGCTATCGTCAATGATATGCCGCTGGCGGTGGAGGCCCTGCGCCGGGCGCTGGCCTTCGAGCCGGCGCATCAGGTGGTCTGGGTCGCGTACAACGGCGCCGAGGCGGTGCGCCTGTGCGCCGAAAATACCCCGGATCTGATTCTGATGGATCTGATCATGCCGGTGATGGACGGCGTCGAAGCCACCCGACGGATCATGGCCGAGAGCCCGTGCGCCATTGTCATCGTCACGGTTGACCGGCAACAGAACGTGCACCGGGTCTTCGAAGCCATGGGCCACGGCGCGCTGGACGTGGTCGACACCCCGGCCCTCGGCGCCGGCAATGCACAGGAAGCAGCGGCGCCATTGCTGCGCAAGATCCTCAATATCGGCTGGCTGATCGGTGAGAAAACCCCTCGCTCGCGCCCCGTGCCGACTCCCCAGCGCAGCACGGCGTCGTGCCAGCGGCTGGTAGCAATCGGTTCGTCGGCGGGCGGGCCGGCGGCGCTGGAAGTGCTACTCAAGGGCTTGCCGCGTGATTTTTCGGCGGCCATCGTGCTGGTGCAGCACGTTGACCAGGTGTTCGCCGCCGGCATGGCCGAGTGGCTGGCCAGCGCCAGTGGTCTGGATGTGCGCCTGGCCCGCGAAGGCGAGCCACCGCAAGCCGGCGTGGTGCTGCTGGCCGGCACCAATCACCATATTCGATTACTGAAGAACGGCACGCTGGCCTACACCGCCGAGCCGGTCAACGAGATTTACCGACCCTCGATCGACGTGTTTTTCGAGAGCGTCGCCAGTTACTGGAATGGTGATGCAGTCGGGGTTTTATTGACCGGGATGGGACGTGATGGGGCTCAAGGGCTTAAGCTCATGCGCCAACAAGGTTACTTGACCATCGCGCAGGATCAGCAAAGCAGTGCGGTCTATGGCATGCCCAAGGCCGCTGCGGCCATTGATGCAGCCGTTGAAATCCGCTCACTGGAAAAGATAGCGCCACGATTGCTGGAGATTTTCCCCAAATGAACAGATTTTTCCGCAATCCTGGCCCCCGCCGTACTCAGGTGACCGCCCATGAATGACTTACAGATCGATGACATCAAAACCGACGAAAACGCCGCCATGGTGTTGTTGGTGGACGATCAGGCGATGATCGGCGAGGCCGTGCGTCGTGGGCTGTCGAATGAAGAAAACATCGACTTCCACTTCTGCTCTGACCCGCATCAAGCCATCGCACAAGCGGTGCGGATCAAACCAACAGTGATCCTGCAGGACCTGGTCATGCCAGGCCTCGATGGTCTGAGCCTGGTGCGCGAATACCGTAATCACCCGGCGACCAAGGACATTCCGATCATCGTTCTGTCGACCAAGGAAGACCCGCTGATCAAAAGCGCGGCGTTTTCGGCCGGCGCCAACGACTATCTGGTGAAACTGCCGGACACCATCGAATTGGTCGCGCGCATCCGTTATCACTCGCGTTCCTACATGACCTTGCTGCAACGGGACGCGGCGTACCGTGCGCTGCGGGTCAGCCAGCAGCAGTTGCTCGACACCAACCTGGTGCTGCAACGCCTGATGAACTCCGATGGCCTGACCGGGCTGTCCAACCGTCGACACTTCGATGAGTATCTGGAACTGGAATGGCGACGTTCCCTGCGTGATCAGAGCCAACTGTCGTTGCTGATGATCGACGTCGATTACTTCAAGTCCTATAACGACACGTTTGGTCATGTCGAAGGCGATGAGGCGCTGCGCAAGGTTGCCACGGCGATCCGCGACGCCAGCGCCCGGCCGTCGGACCTGCCGGCGCGTTACGGGGGGGAGGAATTTGCCTTGGTGCTGCCGAACACCTCGCCGGGCGGCGCGCGACTGATGGCGGAGAAGCTGCGCCAGACCGTGGCCGCGCTGAAAATTCCACATATTGCACCGAGCGAAGGTGCGAGCCTGACCATCAGTATCGGTTTGGCGACGATGGTGCCTGAGTCGGGTAGCGATTGCCGGTTGCTGATTTCGGCGGCGGATCGCGGTTTGTACCTGGCCAAGAACAATGGGCGCAATCAGGTCGGCATTGAGTAGTCCACTGTCCCCTGTGGGAGCGGGCTTGCTCGCGAAGGCGACGGCATAGCCAGCAGTAGGGTTGGCTGACCCACCGCATTCGCGAGCAAGCCCGCTCCTGCATTTGCAATACGTCGCCCCAACAGCCGCCAGACGGGCTGCCGTGACAGCGTGATTACGTTATACTCGCCGGCTTTCAAAAGTTCGCCAACGAGTGCTGCCCGTCATGGAAATCAACCCGATCCTGAACACCATCAAGGACCTGTCCGAGCGCTCCGAAACTATTCGGGGGTATCTTTGACTACGATCAAAAGCATGAGCGTCTGACCGAGGTCAATCGCGAGCTTGAAGATCCGAGTGTCTGGAACAAACCTGAATACGCCCAGGAGCTGGGCCGCGAGCGCGCTGCGCTGGCGCAGATCGTCGATACCCTCGACGAACTGAACGGCGGTCTGGCCGATTGCCGCGACCTGCTGGACATGGCTGTCGAAGAAAACGACGAAGGCGCAGTGGGCGATGTTGTCGCCGAGCTGGCCCGTCTCGAGGACAACCTCGCCAAGCTCGAATTTCGCCGCATGTTCAGCCACGAGATGGACCCGAACAACGCCTACCTGGACATCCAGGCCGGTTCCGGCGGCACCGAAGCCCAGGACTGGGCCAACATCCTGCTGCGCATGTACCTGCGCTGGGCTGACAAACGCGGTTTCGACGCGACCATCATGGAACTGTCGGCCGGTGAAGTCGCCGGGATCAAAGGCGCGACCGTGCACATCAAGGGCGAATACGCCTTTGGCTGGCTGCGTACCGAAATCGGCGTACACCGTCTGGTGCGCAAGAGCCCGTTCGACTCCGGCAACCGTCGCCACACTTCGTTCTCGGCGGTTTTCGTCTCGCCAGAGATCGACGACAAGGTGGAAATCGAAATCAACCCGGCAGACCTGCGGATCGACACCTATCGTTCCTCCGGTGCCGGTGGTCAGCACGTAAACACCACCGACTCGGCCGTACGTATTACTCACGTACCGACCAACACCGTGGTCAGTTGCCAGAACGAACGTTCCCAGCACGCCAACAAGGACACCGCCATGAAAATGCTGCGGGCCAAGTTGTACGAGCAGGAAATGCAGAAACGCAACGCAGCGTCCCAGGCGCTGGAAGACACCAAGTCCGATATCGGCTGGGGTCACCAGATCCGCTCCTACGTTCTCGATGCTTCGCGCATCAAGGACCTGCGGACCAACATCGAACGCAGCGACTGCGACAAGGTGCTCGATGGCGACATCGACGACTACCTGGAAGCCAGCCTGAAATCGGGGCTGTAAAGCCGTCAGCCCGACCTTAAGTCCCCCGTCAATGGCGGGGGCAACGAACCTGTGATGGAAAATTTAAAGACATGAGCGACCAACAACTCGATCCGCAAGCCCTGCAACAGGAAGAAAACTCCCTGATCGCCCTGCGCAAGGAAAAGCTTGCTGCCGAGCGCGCCAAGGGCAATGCCTTCCCGAACGACTTCCGCCGCGAAAACTACTGCGAAGAACTGCAGAAGCAATACGCGGACAAGACCAAGGAAGAGCTGGCAGAGGCTGCAATCCCGGTCAAGGTTGCCGGTCGTATCATGCTCAACCGTGGCTCGTTCATGGTGATCCAGGACATGACCGGTCGCATTCAGGTCTACGTCAACCGCAAGACGCTGTCCGAAGAAACCCTGGCCGCGGTGAAAACCTGGGACATGGGCGACATCATTGCCGCTGTTGGCACCCTGGCCCGTTCCGGCAAGGGTGACCTGTACGTTGAAATGACCGACGTGCGCCTGCTGACCAAGTCGCTGCGCCCGTTGCCGGACAAGCACCACGGCCTGACCGACACCGAACAACGCTACCGTCAGCGTTACGTTGACCTGATCGTCAACGAAGACGTGCGCCAGACCTTCCGCGTACGTTCGCAAGTGATCGCGCACATCCGCAGCTTCCTGATGAAGCGCGACTTCCTCGAAGTCGAAACGCCGATGCTGCAGACCATTCCTGGCGGCGCTGCGGCCAAGCCGTTCGAAACCCACCACAACGCGCTGGACATGGAAATGTTCCTGCGTATCGCCCCGGAGCTGTACCTCAAGCGTCTGGTGGTTGGCGGTTTTGAAAAGGTCTTCGAGATCAACCGCAACTTCCGTAACGAAGGCGTTTCGACGCGTCACAACCCGGAATTCACCATGTTGGAGTTCTACCAGGCGTACGCCGACTACGAAGACAACATGGACCTTACCGAAGAACTGTTCCGCGAACTGGCGCAACTGGTGCTGGGCAGCACTGACGTGCCGTACGGTGAAAAGGTGTTCCACTTCGGCGAACCGTTCGTGCGTCTGTCGGTATTCGACTCGATCCTCAAGTACAACCCTGAGCTGAGCGCCGATGACCTGAACGACATCGACAAGGCGCGCGCCATTGCCAAGAAGGCCGGCGCCAAGGTGCTGGGCTTCGAAGGTCTGGGCAAGCTGCAGGTGATGATTTTCGAAGAACTGGTCGAGCACAAACTCGAGCAGCCGCACTTCATCACTCAGTACCCGTTCGAAGTGTCGCCGCTGGCCCGTCGCAACGACGACAACCCGAACGTCACCGACCGTTTCGAGCTGTTCATCGGCGGCCGTGAAATCGCCAACGCCTACTCCGAGTTGAACGACGCCGAAGACCAGGCCGAGCGCTTCATGGCGCAGGTGGCCGACAAGGACGCCGGCGACGACGAAGCCATGCATTACGACGCCGACTTCGTGCGTGCGCTCGAGTACGGCATGCCGCCAACGGCCGGTGAAGGGATCGGCATTGATCGTCTGGTGATGTTGCTGACCAACTCGCCGTCGATTCGCGATGTGATCCTGTTCCCGCACATGCGACCGCAAGCGTAAACGTTTCAGTTAAAAAGCCGCCTAAAACAGGCGGCTTTTTATTGCCCGTCTGGTACAAATGTATCAATTGGTTACTTTTGAAATAGCAGAGGAAGTGCTGTCGTGATGGTTGCAATCGCTCAAGAAGGTGCAGCGGGTATCGCCACTGCGGTCGCTGAAAGTGTTCAGTACCAGGGCCGCAAGGCCAGCCGACAGGGCAGTGAACAGCGTCGACAGGTCATTCTCGACGCGGCGATGCGCATTGTCGTGCGTGATGGCGTGCGTGCCGTGCGCCACCGTGCGGTAGCAGCCGAGGCCGGTGTGCCGCTGTCGGCCACCACGTATTACTTCAAGGACATCGATGACCTGCTCACCGATACCTTCGCCCAATACGTCGAACGCAGCGCGGCCTATATGGCCAAATTGTGGGTTAACAACGAAGGTCTGCTGCGTGAGATGGTCGTCAGTGGCGATGGCAGCCCGGAGTCGCGTTCGCAACTGGCCGACAATATTGCGCGGCTGATGACCGATTATGTCCATCGGCAACTGGTCAACCGTCGCGAGCATTTGATGGCCGAGCAGGCGTTCCGTCAGGAAGCGTTGCTGAACCCGCGCCTGGCCATCCTGGTGCGATCCCATCAGCAGATTTTGCTGCAGGGTACCTGCCAGTTGTTTCAGGTCCTGGGCTCGCGGGAACCGCAGCAGGATGCCAAGGTGTTGACGGCGATTATCGGACGGATGGAATATCAGGGCCTGCTCAACGAAGCCGAGCCTTTGGCCGAGCAGGAGATGCTCGACATACTGACGCGGTATATGCATTTGGTGCTGGCGTCGGTGTAACCCTCTGAGGCAATCATAATTCCCACGGGGGAGTGTGGCGATCTTCAGGGCCGTGATTGTTCATAGGGAGTATTGAATGAAAGCCTGGCGTGGTGTGCTGATCGCCTTGTCGTTGCTGTTGCTCAGTGGCTGTCTGGTGACTTTCAAGGCGCCTCTGGCCAGCAGTGACCCGGCGCCCAAGGGCTTGCTCGGCAAATGGTCGAGCACCAATGCCTGGGGCGAGCCGATGAGCCTTGTGCTGACGCGCGTCGGCAGCAACCGTTATCAGGCCGTCACTTGGTTGAAAGCCAAGCCCCGTGAGCGCGAAGCCTATCCTTTCACGGTGTCCCGTCATGGCAATCGCTGGTATCTGTCAGCGAAAGTACCGGAGCGGTTCGGCGGCCACTACACCATCGCCGGGTTCGAACTCACCGACAAACACGAACTGGTGGTCTACAGCCTCGATCTCGAGCAGATCAACCAAGCGATCAAAGAAAAAGCCCTCGACGGACAGGCCTTCCAGACCGACGATGGCGACGGCGCGCAAGTCGATAGCCCACTCGACAAGGTCTTTGCTTACCTCGACGATCCGGCCAATTCCGATGTGTTCGTCGAGGCTGTGCGCTATCAGCGCCAGCGCGCGGGCAAATAATTCAGTACGTCACGTTTTCTACAGGAGTTTCGGGTGGACGATTACCAGCAGACGATACGCATGTTGTCCGATCGCATTGTGCTGGCGCAGACGCCGATTCGCGTGCTCGATGCGGTCAAGTGGGACGAGAACGTGCGCAAGGGCTTCCTCAAGGCCAAGGGCAAGGAAATGCCAGCGGTGGATCGCGACTACTACCTCAATCGGCCGCTGACCTTCGATTCGAGCAAGGTCAAACTGGAATTCCAGAACATCGAGCGCGACATCACCCGCCAGCTCGGCCAGTTCAACCCGGTCGGGCAGATCATGCGCCGCATGTGCAAGGAATACCGCATGGTGGTGCGCATGCTCGAAGCGCGCGGCACCGAGGATTTCGGTCTGATCTCGCAGGAACTTTACGGCGCCGCCTCGGATGCCTTCCACGCCGGCGACCCGACCCTGGCCGACCTCGGCCTGATGATGTCCGACTATTTGAACAACATCGATGGCCGTGGCGACCTGAAGGACGAACCTAAAATCCTCACCGCCAAGGACGCCGTGCACCTGCTGCAAACCCGTCTGAATAAAGTCTTCGGCGAGGCCGAGGAAACCATTCGCGTATTCGAGTCCGACGGCATCGTGGCCGACGCGGCGGCGGGGGCCGACTACATCAAGATCCGTACCGATGCGATGTTTAACGACCGCGACGTACGTGCGCTGGAGGTTCACGAAGGCCTGGTGCACGTCGGCACCACGCTCAACGGTTTGAACCAACCGATCTGCACCTTCCTGTCCAAGGGGCCGCCCTCATCGACGGTGACCCAGGAAGGCCTGGCGATCCTGATGGAAATCATCACCTTCGCCTCCTACCCGAGTCGTTTGCGCAAACTGACCAACCGCACCCGCGCCATCCACATGGTCGAGGAGGGCGCGGACTTCTTGCAGGTGTTCGAGTTCTTCCGCGAGCAGGGCTTTGAAATGGCCGAAAGCTACGGCAACGCCAGTCGGGTTTTCCGGGGTTCGACACCGACTGGTCTGCCATTCACCAAAGACTTGTCCTACCTCAAGGGCTTTATCATGGTTTACAACTACATTCAGTTGGCCGTGCGTAAGGGCAAGCTTGAGCAGATTCCGTTGCTGTTCTGCGGCAAGACCACGCTGGAGGACATGCGCACGATGCGCCAATTGGTCGATGAAGGGCTGGTAGTGCCGCCCAAGTATTTGCCGGACCAGTTCCGCGACTTGAACGCGTTGTCGGCGTGGATGTGCTTCTCCAACTTCCTCAACCATTTGAGCCTGGACCGGATCGAAGCGGATTACTCCAACATCCTTTGAACCAACACAAAACCCTTGTAGGAGTGAGCAGGCTCACGCCTACAGTTTTCAATCGTGTACCAACCCGAATTTTCGCGAGGTTTCACCGGATGAGAATCCTCGGCATCTTTTGCCTGCTCCTGACCCTCGGCGGTTGCAGTTCGCTGTTGTTCTACCCGGAACCCGGTCAGGTCTTCACCCCGGAAAAAGCCAAACTCCAATACGGCACCGTCACGCTGGTGACGGCTGATGGCCTCAAGCTCAATGCCTGGTGGCTGCCGGCCAAGCCCGGCGTAGACGTCAAAGGCACGGTGCTGCACTTACACGGCAACGGCGGCAATCTGCCGATGCACTTGGGCGGGAGTTGGTGGTTGCCGAAAAACGGCTATCAGGTATTGCTGGTCGACTATCGCGGCTACGGCCTGTCCGAGGGCGAACCGAGCCTGCCGGCGATCTATCAGGACATCGACGCGGCGTTCGCCTGGCTGGACAAGGCGCCAGAGGTCCAAGGCAAGCCGCTGGTCCTGCTCGGTCAAAGCCTCGGTGGTTCGATGGCCGTGCATTGGCTGGTACAGCATCCGCAGCGGCAGAAACAGCTCAAGGCACTGGTGCTCGACGGTGTGCCCGCCAGCTATCGAAGCGTCGGCCAATATGCGCTCAGTACCTCGTGGCTGACCTGGCCGTTCCAAGTGCCGCTGTCGTGGCTGGTGCCGGACGGCGACAGTGCGATCTACTCGATGCCGCAACTCAACGGCGTGCCGAAACTGATGTTCCACAGCATCGACGATCCGCTGGTGCCGCTTTCCAATGGCATCCGTCTGTATCAAGCTGCGCCGCCGCCGCGCGTTCTGCAGTTGACCCGTGGCGGCCATGTGCAGACGTTCGGCGATCCGGTGTGGCGTCAGGTGATGCTGCGCTATCTAGACGATCCCGAGCATTTCAACGGCCTGCGCCGTCTCGGCGAAATCCCCAATTACCCGCCACCCCCGAATTCTGAAAACGAGAGCCCGCAATGAGTGAAGAACGCAACGCTATCCCGCTGATCATCACCGGTATCTGCAGCATCCTCGGCACCGTGGGTGCCCTGTGGTACTACGGCTACCTGCACTTCGCCAAACCCGAGGATGCGTTGCTGCTCAACGAATTCACCATGCTCAAAACCGTGCCGGGCGAGGACTACAAAGTCTCGCTGGACCCGGCAGCGCAAGTGGCGCAGTGCATTGACGGGGTACTGGTGCTGTTCGATACCGAGCAGAAAGGTTTGACCGGTGTGCTGATCAACGGCCAGAAGAAAGCGGTGCGTTGCATGGGGCAGGAAACGCCGCAAAAACTCGAGCAATAACCGCCCCTACCCAAAGCCCACTAAAAAGCCCCGCCTGATCACTCAGTCGGGGCTTTTGCGTTACTGCTTACAGCTTAGTTCGAGCTGACCGCCGAACGTGGCATCACTGGCTGGTTGTCGTTGGAAATGGTCACTTCCACACGACGGTTCATCGCACGGCCCGACACGCTGCCGTTATCGGCAACCGGATATTCCTGGCCGTAGCCCTGAACCACGATGCGCGCAGGATCTACGCCCATTTTGATCAGCGCGACCTGTACCGACGTCGCACGACGCTCGGACAGCGACTGGTTGTACGACGCGGCGCCAGTGCTGTCGGTGTAACCCTCGACGATCACTTTGCGATCAGGGTTTTGCTGGAGGAACTGCGCCAGTTTGTTGATGTTCACCAGACCGCTGGATTTCAGGTCAGCCTTGTTGGTGGCAAAAAGCACGTCACCGAAAGTCACCAGCGTACCGCGATCAGTCTGCTTGGCGTTCAGGCTTTGCTGCAGCTGTTTGATCTGCTGGTCACGAGCATCCAGACGCGCCTGGGCACGTTGGGCTGCGGCGTTCTTCAGATTGTTCTCAGCGGTACGCAGGGCGATGGTCTGCTTGGCCACTTCCACGCGCTGGTTGGTCAGGTAGGCCAGTTGGTCAACCTTGGCCGCGTCTTGCTTGTCCATGTAGGCCTTGTCGGCCTTGTCCAGATAATCGCTGGCATCTTTGGTTTCCAGCGCTGCCACTTTGCTCGCTTGCGGGTTGGCTTGCAGGCCGGCGTAGTTGGTGCGCGCCTGTTCCAGGTTCGGGTTAGGCGGGGTAGAGCAGGCAGCCAAGGCAACGCTTGCGGCCAGGAGAGCGGGAATCATCAATTGCTTACGCATAATTTTTCGTCCTTTCTATCGATAAGAGTTTCAGCTTTGCAGTCCGGATGCGCGCTTATTGCACGGTGCGCTGACTTTCCTGACGCAGTTCCTGAATACCTTTCTGGGAATCCTTCACCGCTCGCTCGGCTTTCATGGCTTGTGCCTTGCGTTCGGCGACACGGGCATCCCACTCGGCTTGTTCGGCGAGGACGCGGGCTTCGTCATACTTCTTATCGTGCATGGCGATTTCGGCTTGTTTGAGTTTGTCCTGCGCTTGCTTCATCTCCACAGCAGCGAACTCAGTACCACCGGCGCTGACCGCGCTGTTCACGGCCGATTGAGTCACGGCGTATTGCTCGCTCGGTGGATTGCCTGCGCAACCGGCCAGCACGAAGCTGGTGCCGATGGCCAGAGCAGCCAGTTTCAGACCGCGCAAGTGAGAGAACGAGGTTTGGGTCTTCATGGTCTTCAACTCCATTGTTTAACTCCTGATAAAACCGAAAATCCATCCTGGTCGAGGAGCCGCAAGCGTCATGTGGCAGCGCGTTTTTGAAACGCTCGTTCCAGGCGTGGTTACAGGTTCCGACCGGAGGCGTTTTTCAAAAGTTCAGAAAAGATGGCCTATCGCCAAAAAGAAATCTGACCGAATGGACAGGGCTATAAAGCGGGAACTTTGGCGATTTTGAGTGGTACGCGCGGGAGTTTTTGCAGCCCGAAAACACACCCTGCCAAAGGGAGAGATTCGGTCAATGTGGGAGCGGGCTTGCTCGCGAAAGCCTCGAGTCAGTCGACAGAAATACCGACTGCCAGAGCACGTTCGCGAGCAAGCCCGCGTGCGTCCAGATCTATGTCCGATCAGTGTTTTTGCTTGTTCCCAGCCGACGACAAGTCCTGCAAATGCCTGCGCGAGAGGGCGAGAAAGCGCGGGGTCGGCCCGACGTCTTCGTACAGTGGATCACCTTCCTCGTCAGTCGCGACCACGGTTGAGCCTTTCACATAGGGCAGGCTCGCTTCGAACTCCTCAAGCGCAGCGCCAAGCAGTTCGCCAAGCAGTTCTTCGGGGTGGCGTTTGGGGTACATCTCGGCAATTGCCGCCAGGCGCGCGGCGGCCTCGACGTCCAGATGAATCGTGTAGCCCGTGTCGGTCATACGACCTTTGGCGTTTTCTTCCCAATGCTGGGCGAGTTCACGGATTTTCATAATGACCTCTTGTCGCACCTGATCAAAGCAGGCCAGGGGGAGTGTCCGGCGGGGCCGGCGGCAAGCCGTTGTGCGGCTCAGTGTTGAGACTAGCTTTCGGCCACAAGGTTTAAAGTCCCTTCGTCGCCTGCTTGTAAGAAGCGGCGCAGAGCGGCACTCTCTAGGTCATGCACTTGTTTCTAAGCCGTCCGGATTACTGCTGGAGAACTGCTGATGACTGATATTGATGCACGCTTGCGCGAGGATGTTCACCTGCTCGGAGAGCTGTTGGGCAATACCATTCGAGACCAGTATGGCGAGGATTTTCTCGACAAGATCGAGCAGATCCGCAAGGGTGCCAAGGCCGACCGGGGAGGCTCCACGGACGCTGAACTCAGTGCCAGCCTCAATCAATTGAGCGAAGACGAATTGCTTCCCGTGGCGCGGGCGTTCAACCAGTTCCTGAACCTGGCGAACATCGCCGAGCAGTATCAGTTGATTCATCGCCGTGAAGAGTCGCAGCCTGCGCCGTTCGAATCCCGTGTCTTGCCCGAATTGCTTGCGCGCCTGCGCAACGAAGGCCACAGCGCCGAATCGCTGGCCCGGCAACTGGCGAGGCTGGAAATCGAATTGGTGCTGACCGCACACCCGACCGAGGTCGCCCGCCGCACGCTGATCCAGAAATACGACGCGATTGCCGCGCAACTCGCCGCTCAGGATCACCGTGACCTGACCACGGCCGAACGCGAGCAGATCCAGAACACCCTGCAACGGCTGATCGCTGAAGCCTGGCACACCGAAGAAATCCGCCGCACGCGCCCGACACCGGTCGACGAAGCCAAGTGGGGCTTTGCCGTGATCGAGCACTCGCTGTGGCAGGCAGTTCCCAACCACATGCGCAAGGCTGATCAGGCGCTGCACGCGGCTACCGGCCTGCGGTTGCCGCTTGAAGCCGCACCGATTCGATTCGCGTCCTGGATGGGCGGCGACCGCGACGGCAACCCCAACGTCACGGCAGCGGTGACTCGCGAAGTGTTGCTGCTGGCGCGCTGGATGGCGGCGGATTTGTACCTGCGCGATGTCGATCACCTGGCGGCCGAGTTGTCGATGCAGCAGGCCAGCGACGCGCTGAAAGCCAAGGCCGGCGACAGCGCCGAGCCGTATCGTGCGGTGCTCAAGCAATTGCGCGAACGCCTGCGTGCCACCCGCAACTGGGCGCATGCGTCGCTGACGGCGGCGACACCGGCGCCTGCCGATGTGCTGCACAACAACCGCGATCTGCTTGATCCATTGGAACTGTGCTTCAACTCGCTGCATGAGTGCGGCATGGGCGTGATTGCCGACGGGCCGCTGCTCGATTGCCTGCGCCGGGCCGTGACCTTTGGCCTGTTTCTGGTGCGCCTGGATGTGCGTCAGGATTCGTCGCGGCACAGTTCGGCCATGACTGAAATCACCGACTATCTTGGGCTCGGTCGTTACGAAGACTGGGACGAAGAGCAGCGCATCACCTTCCTGACCCGCGAGCTGAGCAATCGTCGGCCGTTGCTGCCGGCGCATTTCAAACCGTCCGCCGACACTGCGGAAGTGCTCGCCACTTGCAAGGAAATTGCCGCCGCGCCGGGCGCCTCGCTGGGATCCTACGTGATCTCGATGGCCGGCGCGGCTTCCGATGTGCTCGCCGTGCAATTGCTGCTCAAAGAGTCCGGCGTGTTGCGGCCAATGCGCGTCGTGCCGCTGTTCGAAACCCTGGCTGACCTCGATAACGCCGGGCCGGTGATGGAGCGTCTGTTGCTGCTGCCGGGCTATCGCGCGCGGCTGCAAGGCCCGCAGGAAGTCATGATCGGTTACTCCGACTCGGCCAAGGACGCCGGCACGACGGCAGCGGCCTGGGCGCAATACCGCGCGCAGGAGCGGCTGGTGGACATTTGCCGCGAGCAGCAAGTCGAACTGCTGTTGTTCCATGGTCGTGGCGGCACCGTGGGACGTGGCGGTGGCCCGGCGCACGCGGCGATTCTGTCGCAGCCACCGGGATCGGTCGCGGGGCGTTTCCGCACCACCGAGCAGGGCGAAATGATTCGTTTCAAATTTGGCCTGCCGGACATTGCCGAACAAAACCTCAATCTGTATCTCGCCGCTGTGCTCGAAGCCACGTTGCTGCCACCGCCGCCGCCAACGCCTCAATGGCGCCATCTGATGGATGAACTGGCGGCCGACGGCGTCAGCGCTTATCGCAAAGTCGTGCGTGAGAATCCGCAGTTCGTCGAGTATTTCCGTCAGTCCACGCCGGAGCAGGAATTGGGCCGGTTGCCGCTCGGCAGCCGGCCTGCCAAGCGCCGTGCTGGCGGGATTGAAAGCCTGCGGGCGATCCCGTGGATCTTCGGCTGGACGCAAACGCGCTTGATGCTGCCGGCCTGGCTCGGCTGGGAATCGGCGCTGAGCAAGGCGCTGGAACGCGGCGAGGGCGAGTTGCTGGGGCAGATGCGTGAGCAATGGCCGTTCTTCCGCACGCGTATCGACATGCTGGAAATGGTCCTGGCCAAGGCTGACGCCGATATTGCGCTGTCCTACGACGAGCGTCTGGTCGAGCCGGAATTGCTGCCGTTGGGTGCGCACTTACGCGACCTATTGTCGCAGGCATGCTCGGTGGTACTTGGGTTGACCGGTCAGTCGCAGTTGCTGGCACACAGTCCGGACACCCTTGAATTCATCCGTCTGCGCAACACCTATCTCGACCCGCTGCATCTATTACAAGCCGAATTGCTGGCACGTTCGCGACAGCAGCATGTCGAGCAGGGCAGCCCGGTGGAACAGGCGTTACTGGTGTCTGTGGCGGGCATTGCCGCCGGTTTGCGTAATACCGGCTAAGGTTTTTGCCGTGGCATGCGGTGCCCGGAGTCAACGCCGGGTGCCGCTTCGCACGCTGAGGAAAGTGCCGCCAGGCGACAGTAAGTGACGGGGTTGCGACTTGGGTCACCGCGTCGCGAGGTCGCGGCAGGCGCGGGTTTCTCCGACTTTTGGCGTCTTGTGTGGGCGCAGCCTGCTGTGTATCTTGATCAGCCTTTGGCCGTTTCTGCGGCCACGACCCGTATTTTTCAGGAATCGTCCCATGCGGCGAGTCCTTTGTTTTGTAAAAGCTTTTTATAAAAAATTGAGGAGCACATCTAATGCGCGTCATTCTGCTGGGAGCTCCCGGGGCCGGTAAAGGTACTCAGGCTAAGTTCATCACCGAAAAATTCGGCATTCCGCAAATCTCCACCGGTGACATGCTGCGTGCAGCGGTCAAGGCCGGCACTCCACTGGGCGTTCAAGCCAAAAGCATCATGGATGCCGGCGGCCTGGTGTCGGATGATCTGATCATCGCACTGGTTCAGGATCGTATCGCGCAACCTGACTGCGCCAACGGCTTCCTGTTCGACGGCTTCCCGCGCACCATTCCGCAGGCCGAAGCACTGGTGACTGCTGGCGTCGAGTTGGACGCCGTGGTTGAAATCGCCGTTGAAGACGAAGAAATCGTTCAGCGTATCGCTGGCCGTCGTGTTCACGAAGCCAGCGGCCGGGTGTATCACATCGTCTACAACCCGCCGAAAATCGCAGGCAAAGACGACATCACCGGCGAAGAGCTGGTACAGCGCAAGGACGACACCGAAGAAACCGTGCGTCATCGCCTGTCGGTCTACCATTCGCAGACCAAGCCGCTGGTGGACTTCTACCAGAAGCTGTCGGCTGCCAACGGCAAGCCGAAGTGCAGCCACATCCCGGGCGTTGGTTCGGTAGAAGCAATCACCGCCAAGGTGCTTGAAGCGCTGAGCTGAAAAAGCTGATTAGCTGCATCATCCACGGCCCGCTTGCGGGCCGTAGTTGTTTATACTGACGCACTTTTTCCCCACCCCTGTTTTGGATACATCGATGAGCACCTTGCTGGCCCTGGACACCGCGACTGAAGCTTGCTCCGTTGCCTTGCTGCATGACGGCAAGGTCACGAGCCATTACGAGGTGATTCCGCGCCTGCACGCGCAAAAGCTGCTGCCGATGATCCAGCAATTGCTGGCCGATGCCGGTACCACGTTGCAAGCGGTGGATGCTATTGCCTTCGGTCGTGGGCCGGGTGCGTTTACCGGTGTGCGGATTGCCATCGGTGTGGTGCAGGGCTTGGCGTTCGCGCTGGATCGTCCGGTGCTGCCGGTGTCCAACCTGGCCGTGTTGGCGCAACGTGCGTTTCGCGAGCAGGGTGTGAGCCAGGTTGCAGCGGCGATCGATGCGCGCATGGACGAAGTGTATTGGGGCTGCTATCGCGAGACGGCGGGGGAGATGCGTCTGGTCGGCGCCGAAGCAGTGCTGCCGCCGGAAGTCGCGGCGCTGCCGGTCGATGGCAGTGGCGAATGGTTCGGTGCCGGCACTGGCTGGGGCTATGGTGAGCGTATCGCAGTGAACCTGAGCGGTTCAGACGCGGGCATGCTGCCCCACGCCGAAGACCTGTTGACCTTGGCACGCTTTGCTTGGGAGCGCGGCGAAACGATTCCGGCCGATGATGCGCAGCCGGTTTACCTGCGCGATAAAGTGGCTACCCCCAAGGCCCGCTGATTCACCCAAAAACCTGTGGGAGCGAGCAAGCTTGCTCCCACAGTGAATAGTGCTCTGCCTGAAGTCTGCCAATCGTCAGTTTCTAACCCCACGTTTTAAACCTTTTGCGCTTTATGTGTTCTAGTTATCACTCGGCAGTTTGCTAAGTCGGTCAAGTGCCGCTAAATTGCCATCATTGATACCGAGCATGAATTTATGCGTATAGACGGCGTTTCCTCTCAGTCCTACCCCATCAAGCGCAAGCCTCGCAAAGGCAATGTGGCGCAGGAAGAAACCGTCGACGATATCGACGGCGAGTTGGAATTCCCCACCGAAGAGCAACTGGCCGCCCGTGCTGCCAAAGCCTCTGCGCAACGCTTGAGCAATCTGCCTGCCCGTCAGCAAGACATGATCTACCACCGTGCGATGAAGAAAAGCGTAGCCATGGCCTTGGCCAGCTACCTGAGCACTGCCGGTTTTGTCGATTGGGATGCGGACGTGCTGGGCCTCGACCTTTACATCTGATGGCTCTGCCTTACTACCTCGGTTGCCCGTCCTGGAGCGAAAACGCCTGGCGCGAGTATCTGTATCCGGAAGACGCCAAAACCTCTGACTTCCTCAGCCTCTATTGCCAAGTGTTCAACGCCGTGGAAGGCAACACGACCTTCTACGCCAGTCCTTCGCCGGCCACTGTGCAGCGTTGGGCCGACGTCATGCCTGAACACTTTCGCTTCACTGCCAAGTTCCCCGGCGACATTAGCCACAGCGGTGACCTGCGCGAGCAACTGACCGCTGCCCAAACCTTCCAGCAGTTACTCAAACCCCTCGGCGAGCGTGTCTCGCCGCTGTGGCTGCAATTGTCGAAAAGCTTCACGCCGCATCGGTTGCCGGAGTTGGCGGCGTTTATCGATGCGCTGGACTGCCCGCTGGCGGTTGAGGTGCGGCATGAGCAGTTCTTCGCCAAGGGCGAGAGCGAGCGCCTGCTCAATCGGCTGCTGCTCGATCGTGGGGTTGAGCGTATCTGTCTCGACCCGCGAGCGCTGTTCAGTTGCCTGTCGACCGAGTCTTCGGTGATTCACGCTCAATCGAAAAAGCCGCGTGTACCGACGCGTCCAGCGGCGTTCACGCAGTTCCCGCAAGTGCGCTTTATTGGTCATCCCGAGCTTGAGGCCAACGATGCGTTCCTGGTGCCGTGGGTGGCGAAAATCGCCGAGTGGATCGAAGAAGGCCGCACGCCATACATCTTCCTGCACACCGCCGACAACTTGCTGGCGGCGAAGTTGGCGCAACGTTTTCATGCACAACTGATGCAACGTTTGCCTGGCTTGGCATCGCTGCCTGAGCTATACAGAGAGCCCGCCGCGGAGCAACTTGGCCTGCTCTGAGGCGGGTTTATTCATCTGCCCCGGAGCTGCCAATGGACGCGCAAACCCGCAAAGCCCACGCCTTCAAAGCCCTGCATGAACGCCCGGGGATTTTCGTTATTCCCAATCCGTGGGACGCCGGTTCAGCGAAGATGCTCGCCAGCCTTGGCTATCAGGCACTGGCGACGACCAGCGCCGGTTACGCATTTTCCCAGGGCAAAGCCGATGGTGCTTTGAGTCTCGATGAGACGTTGGCGAATGTCCGCGCGATTGTCGCAGCCACCGATTTGCCGGTAGCGGTGGATCTGGAAAACGGTTTCGCCGATGACCCGGTCGAATGCGCCCAAAGCGTATTGCGCGCAGCCGAAGCGGGCGCGGTAGGCGCCTCAATCGAAGACGCCACCGGCCGTGAAGACGCCCCGATCTATTGCTTGGAACACGCCGTGGCGCGCGTCGAAGCCGCCGTCGCTACCGTACGCACGTTGCCGTTTCCCTTCATCCTGACGGCCCGTGCGGAAAACTATCTGCACGGCAATCCCGATATCAATGACACCGTCCGCCGCTTGCAGGCTTTTGCCGAGGCAGGCGCCGACGTGCTGTATGCGCCCGGCTTGCGCAATGCTGACGAAGTGCTGGCGGTGGTGCGTGCGGTGGCCCCCAAACCGGTCAACGTCCTGATGTCCGGCGGGCTGAAGATGACGGTGCAGCAACTGGAAGACATCGGTGTGCGGCGGATCAGTACCGGTTCGGCATTGGCTCTGGCCGCGTTCGGCGAATTCTTCCGTGCGGCTGAAGAAATCCAGCAATCGGGCACATTCGGTTTTACGTCGCAGTCGATGCCTTACGCCAAGGCCAATCAGTTTTTCAAAGGCTGAACAGGGTGCGATGGATTCCATGGGCTGTGCTGCTGGTCATTATCGGCGCCATGGTCAGTGTCTGGCGTGGTTGGCTGCCAGTGCCGCCTGAGTGGAACCCGTGGGCGCCGCTGGATGTAAAGGCCGCGCCCAATTGGCTGACCGGTTACAAGCTGATGCGCTTGCGCGGTGACCCAGAGCTGTGTGCGCAAGCACTGGCCAGCTCGGCGTTGCGCGTGACGACGCAAGCGGACAGCCCCGACGCCAAGTGCCCGCTGATTGGCGCCTTGCGCGTTCAGGGTGCAGAGGTGGCCCTGAGCAGCAGCTTCCTCGCCAGTTGCCCGTTGGCGGTGGCTTACGCGATGTTCGAGCGACACACCCTGCAACCCGCCGCGCAGGCCGTTTACGGCGAGAACGTCGCACGCCTGGATCACCTCGGCAGTTTCGCCTGCCGCAATCTCTACAACCGCGAGAGCGGCGCGCTCAGCCGGCATGCCAGTGCCGATGCGCTGGATATCGCCGGTTTTCGTCTGGCGAGCGGTCGCCGTGTCAGCGTGCTAAAGGATTGGCCCAAGCAGAATCAGGACGCACAGTTTCTGCGTCAGGTGCGTGATGGCGCGTGCAAGGCATTCAGTGTGGTGTTGAGCCCGGATTACAACGCGGCGCATCGCAATCATTTTCATGTCGATATCGGGCGCTGGAGCGTGTGTCGCTGAGGCTTAGGCGGCGATGCGCAGGTTCTGCAAAACGATCGGGCGTGCCCAGCCGTTATCGAAGTCCAGCGCCTTTTGCTGTTCGGCGATTTCTTGCGGCGAGAACGGCGGGAATGGCTTGTCCAGCAAGTCCAGATCGAACTCGGCAATCGGCAAGTACAGTGGACGCTTGTGCGGCGCAGCGCCTGGCTCCGGAATTGGCTGACCATTGTTGATCACGATCGGGCGAACCCAACTGCTGTCGAAATCCTGCTGCTCTTGCTGAGCTTTGATTTCTTCCGGCGGGAACGGTGGGAATGGCTTGTCGGCCAGTTCCATTTCGAACTCGGCGATTGGCAGGAACAGCGGCTCCGGCGGACGCACTTCGGTTTCAACGACTTCGCATTCACGCTGGCTGACGATATGCGCGTGCAGTTCGCTGCCCAGGGTCGGCTCTTCAGGGCTGTTCAGGTCAACCGGTGGAAACGTGCCGCAAGCGGGCACCACTTCACTCGTCTGTTCGGCCAGGGCCTGGGCAAAGAAATCCTGCCACAGGTGACTGACGCCGCTCAGTGCTTGAGTATTTTGACGGCTGAAATCGCCATGGGGCGAGATGTAGCCAATCGATGTGGGAAGAATGCCTGACATTTTTTTCGGTTGACGCTCAGCTCTGGCAAAATGCGCGTTGATTGGGTTATCGGCGGTTTCTGCCGATCCTTAACTTTTTTGAGCGTGTTTTCCATGATTGAGCAACCCGCGGCCTGCCGCATCCATGTCCAGGCCCTTGGCCCGATGTTTGAAGCGCAGGCCGAGCAGTGGGCCAAGCGTCTGGGCCTGCCGTTGCAAGTGGCTGATGGCGAGTTTGCCTTGCAGGTCGGCGAGCAGGGTTTGCAACTCCAGCAACTGGGGCCGGATGCGCCGGGGCCGGTGCGCGTGGACTTTGTCGAGGGCGGTGCGGCGCATCGTCGTTTATACGGCGGTGGCAGCGGGCAGATGATCGCCAAGGCTGTCGGCATTGCCCAAGGTGTGCGCCCGCGGGTGTTGGATGCCACAGCAGGGCTGGGCAAGGATGCGTTCGTGCTGGCGAGTCTGGGCTGCGAGATGAGCCTGATCGAGCGCCAGCCGCTGATCGGTGCGTTGCTGGAGGATGGCCTGGCGCGCGCGGCGGAAGATTTCGACGTGGCGCCGATTGTGGCGCGGATGAAGTTGCTCAAGGGCAACTCCATCGAGGTCATGCGCCACTGGGAGGGCGAGCCACCGCAAGTGATCTACCTTGATCCGATGTTCCCGCATCGGGAGAAAACCGCGTTGGTGAAGAAGGAAATGCGCCTGTTCCGGCCGCTGGTTGGCGATGATCCGGATGCACCGGCGTTGCTTGAAGCGGCGTTGGCACTGGCCACGCACCGGGTGGTGGTCAAGCGGCCGCGCAAGGCGCCGTGCATCGACGGGCCGAAGCCGAGTCATGCGCTGGATGGCAAGTCCAGCCGGTATGACATTTACCCGAAGAAGGCGCTCAAGGCTTAAGACCGCGTCGCTGCCATCGCTAGCCTGCTAGCGATGGGGCCGGCCAATACAGCGCAAAACTCAGGGCCGATACGCCCGCATAAACAATCCCACGACTTCCTGCACATGGCTCTGCGCCGCCTCGTCAGTCAACGGCTCCCCACAGCCATACAACAAGCGAAAATTGCCCGCGCCCTTGATCAGGCAAAAGAAATGCTCAGCCGCGTTACGCGGCAGGTCGATGTTCAGCGCGCCGCTTTCGTGGATCTGCGTCAGCAGCCGCTCCATCCCTTGCACCATGCGCTCGGTGCCGGCCTCAAAGAAAATCTGCGACAGTTTTGGATCCTGCGCGCCCAGTGCCATGATCAGGCGATGCAGATTCACCGATTCATCGCTGTTGATCAGGTGATGAAAGCCCCGGGCAATGTTCAGCAACACATTTTCCACGGCAATGCCGTCCGGCAATTCGAAGAACAACGGCGGTAATTGTTCCTCGCATTTGGCCACCACGGCGGCGGAGAACAGTGTCTCCTTATCGGTGAAATGGCTGTAGACCGTCAGCTTCGACACGCCGGCCTCGGCGGCCACCGCGTCCATGCTGGTGTTGGCATAGCCATGACTCAGAAACAGAATTTTCGCCGCATCGAGAATCGCCTGACGTTTGGCCAGATCCTTGGGGCGGCCCGGGCCGTTTGGAACTGCAAGATTGTTCGACATTCTTCGCTTTTATTACTGGACTGGTGAGTTTGCTATTAATAACATACCGGCCAGTATAATTATTCCAAGCACCATTAGCGAAAGGTCCGTCACCATGTCCCGCCATGCACTGCACCTCACGTGGCCATTTGCGTTGCCAGTCAGCCTGGTTTTTTTACTGTCCGCATGTGGCCAGGAAGAGGCAGCGCCCGTTACCGTGCGACCGGCGATGGTGGTGCAGCCAGAGCCTTCGGCGCAGAAGATGGAAAGCTATCCGGGCGAAGTGCGCGCCCGTTACGAACCTGATCTGGCGTTCCGCATCGGTGGAAAAGTCAGCCGACGACTGGTCGAGGAAGGTCAGCGCGTGAAGGCCGATCAGCCGCTCGCCGAACTTGATCCCCAGGACGTACGCCTGCAACTGGAAGCGACTCGCGCCCAAGTCTCTGCCGCTGAGGCCAATCTCACTCTGGTGCGCGCCGAACGTGACCGCTACAAGACGCTGATGGATCGGCAGATGGTCAGCCGCTCGGCCTACGACAACGCCGAAAACCTTTATCGCTCCGGCGAAGCCCGCCTCAAACAGATCAAAGCCCAATTCAACGTTTCGACCAATCAGGCCAGTTACGCCGTGTTGCGTGCGCCCCAGGACGGTGTGGTTGCCAAGCGCTCGGTGGAAGTGGGGCAGGTGGTCGCTGCAGGGCAGACGGTGTTTACACTCGCCGCCGATGGTGAGCGTGAAGTGCTGATCAGCCTGCCGGAACAGAGTTTTGGCAGGTTCAAGGTCGGTCAGCCGGTTACCGTAGAGCTCTGGACGCAGCAGAACCAGCGCTTCGCCGGGCAGATTCGTGAGCTGTCGCCATCCGCCGATCCCAAATCCCGCACCTTCGCTGCCCGTATCTCTTTCACCAGTGGCAAAGTCCCGGCCGAACTCGGCCAGAGTGCGCGTGTGTTCGTGCAATCAGCCAATACCGCGTCGCTATCGGTGCCGCTTTCGGCACTGACGGCCGAGAACGGTGCGACCTACGTCTGGGTCGTCAGCGCCAACAACACCTTGAAGAAGACCCCCGTGCGAGTCGGCCCATTCGGTGAAAAAACCGTGCCGGTGCTCGAAGGCCTCAATGCCAGCGACTGGGTCGTGGCTGCCGGCGTGCATGTGCTCCTCGAAGGGCAGCAGGTGCGCCCCGTGGATCGTTCTAACCGTGTGGTCAATCTGGCGGACAAGGAGTAAGTCCCGATGCGCTTCAACCTTTCCGAATGGGCGCTGCGTAATCGCCAGATCGTACTGTTCCTGATGCTTTTGCTGGCCATCGTCGGTGCGTTGTCCTACACCAAACTCGGCCAAAGTGAAGACCCGCCGTTCACCTTCAAGGCCATGGTGATTCAAACCCGTTGGCCAGGGGCGACCGCGCAGGAAGTCTCACGGCAGGTCACTGAACGCATCGAAAAGAAACTGATGGAAACCGGTGAGTACGAGCGCATTGTTTCGTTCTCTCGTCCTGGTGAGTCTCAAGTCACCTTCATTGCGCGCGACTCGATGCATTCGGTGGAGATTCCCGATCTCTGGTATCAGGTACGCAAGAAAATCAGCGACATCCGCCAGACGCTGCCGCCGGGCATTCAGGGGCCGTTTTTCAACGATGAATTTGGCACGACCTTCGGCAATATCTACGCGCTGACCGGCGACGGTTTCGACTACGCCGTGCTCAAGGATTACGCCGATCGCATCCAGATCCAGCTGCAACGGGTAAAGGATGTCGGCAAGGTCGATTTGCTCGGTTTGCAGGACGAGAAAATCTGGGTCGAGCTGTCGAACGTCAAACTCGCCACCCTCGGTTTACCGCTGGCGGCGGTGCAACAGGCGCTGGAGGAACAGAATGCGGTGTCCACGGCGGGTTTCTTTGAGACGCCTACCGAGCGCTTGCAGCTAAGGGTTTCGGGGAATTTTCAGACGGTCGATGAGATCAGGAACTTCCCCATCCGGGTCGGTGATCGCACGTTCCGTATCTGCGATGTCGCCGACGTGCGGCGTGGATTCAACGATCCGCCGGCGCCGCGCATGCGCTTCATGGGCGAAGATGCGATCGGCCTGGCGGTGGCGATGAAGGGCGGCGGTGACATTCTGGTACTGGGCAAGGCGCTGGAAGGCGAGTTCTCGCGTATCCAGAAAAACCTCCCGGCCGGTATGCAACTGCGCAAGGTGTCTGACCAACCGGCAGCAGTGAAAACCGGGGTTGGCGAGTTTGTCCAGGTGTTGGTCGAGGCGCTGGCGATTGTGTTGCTGGTGAGCTTCTTCTCCTTGGGCGTGCGCACCGGCATGGTCGTGGCGCTGACCATTCCGCTGGTCTTGGCGATGACCTTTGCCTGCATGTATTACCTGGGTATCGGCCTGCACAAAATCTCCCTCGGTGCGCTGGTTCTGGCGCTGGGCTTGCTGGTGGACGACGCGATCATTGCCGTGGAGATGATGGCGATCAAAATGGAACAGGGCTTCGACCGGATCAAGGCCGCAAGCTACGCCTGGACCAGCACCGCGTTCCCCATGCTCACCGGAACGCTGATTACCGCCGCAGGCTTTCTGCCGATTGCCACGGCGCAGTCCGGCACCGGTGAGTACACCCGCTCTATTTTCCAGGTGGTGACCATCGCGCTGCTTGCTTCGTGGGTGGCAGCGGTGGTGTTCGTGCCGTATCTGGGTGAAAAACTGCTGCCGGACCTGGCGAAAATTCATGCCGCCAAACACGGCGCCGGGGACGGTCAGTCGGACCCTTATGGCACACCGTTCTATCAGCGCGTTCGACGTCTGGTGGAGTGGTGTGTGGTCCATCGTAAAACCGTGATCGTGCTGACGTTGGGGCTGTTTATCGCGTCGGTGATGTTGTTCCGCTTCGTGCCGCAGCAGTTCTTCCCGGCCTCAAATCGACTGGAATTGATGGTCGATCTGAAACTCGCCGAGGGCGCTTCGTTGGCCAATACCACCGGTGAGGTCAAGCGGCTTGAAGCGATACTCAAGGAGCATGCCGGCATCGATAACTATGTGGCCTATGTCGGCACCGGTTCGCCGCGTTTCTATTTGCCGCTGGACCAGCAACTGCCTGCGGCGAGCTTCGCCCAGTTTGTGGTGTTGGCCAAAAATATCGAAGAGCGTGAAGCGCTGCGAACCTGGTTGATCGATACGCTTAACGAACAGTTTCCGGCGCTGCGTTCGCGGGTGACACGTCTGGAAAATGGCCCGCCCGTGGGCTATCCGGTGCAGTTTCGCGTCACGGGTGAGCACATCGAAGAAGTTCGTGCGCTTGCCCGCAAGGTGGCGGCCAAGGTGCGCGAGAATCCCCATGTGGTCAATGTGCATCTGGACTGGGAAGAACCGAGCAAAGTGATCTACCTGAACATCGATCAGGATCGCGCTCGGGCACTTGGGGTGAGCACGGCCAGTCTGGCCAAATTCCTCCAGAGTTCGTTGACCGGGTCGAGTGTCAGCCAATATCGCGAAGACAACGAGTTGATCGAGATTCTGCTGCGCGGCACGGTGCATGAGCGCACTGAGCTGTCGCTGTTGCCGAGCCTGGCAGTGCCGACTGACAACGGCCGCAGCGTCGCGTTGTCGCAAGTGGCCACGCTGGAATACGGCTTTGAGGAAGGCATCATCTGGCACCGTAACCGCCTGCCGAACGTGACGGTGCGCGCGGACATTTATGACAAGGAGCAACCGGCGACGTTGGTGAAACAGATCCTGCCGACGCTGGATTCGATTCGTGCCGAGTTGCCGGACGGTTATCTGCTGGATGTCGGTGGGACGGTGGAGGATTCGCAGCGGGGGCAGAAGTCGGTGAACGCCGGGGTGCCGATGTTCATTGTCGTTGTGCTGACGTTGCTGATGGTGCAGCTGCGCAGTTTTTCGCGCACGGCGATGGTGTTTTTGACGGCGCCGTTGGGGTTGATCGGGGTGGTGCTGTTTTTGATGGTGTTTCGGCAGCCGTTCGGATTTGTGGCGATGTTGGGGACGATTGCGCTGTCGGGGATGATCATGCGCAACTCGGTGATTCTGGTGGATCAGATCGAGCAGGATATTGCCTCGGGGCTCAGGCCTTGGCAGGCGATTATCGAGGCTACCGTGCGGCGCTTTCGGCCGATTGTGTTGACGGCTCTGGCGGCGGTTCTGGCGATGATTCCGTTGTCGCGCAGTGTGTTTTTTGGGCCGATGGCGGTGGCGATCATGGGGGGGTTGATTGTGGCGACGGCTCTGACGTTGTTGTTTTTGCCGGCGTTGTATGCGGCTTGGTTCCGAGTGCGTCGGGAGGCTTGAGGCTTGGCGGCCTTTGGGCCGACCATGCTGTGGGTGTTCTTGGTGAATATCCGTTGCTTCGGGTGCTGGCTCTGGCGGTTTCGCTTTTACAGCGAGTCCCTTTTGCAAACGCCCAAAAGGAACCAAAACGCTGGGCCCCGGCGTACGGCCCGCTCGCTGGGGCTCGGGGTGCCTTCGTTGCGGGTTTCATCCGGGGGCATCGCCTCCGGTTTGCTGCGCTGCACCTCCTTTCGATGTGTTCGACTTCGTCGAACGGCGCTGCGCGCCTACCCCCGGATGAATCCCGAAACGAAGCCTGCCGAAGGGGCCGGTACGTCAAGAGCTGCAGCCGAGCTAACGCTCATCCTGTTGAGTGGTGAAGGGCGACGCGGGGCTAGTGTGTGGTGTTTTTGCTTTTCGGTGTGGGTTTGCCAGCGATGGCGGCCTGACAGCCGACCGATTGCGACCGGATGACACTCGATGCCATTGTGTGAGACAGCCTGCTGGCACTTCTCGAAGTCGATCCGCAAACCTGACGCCTGCAAAAAAGCCCGCTGAACGTATGACGTTCAGCGGGCTTTTTGGTGTTCAGAACCTTACAGCGTCCCAAACACCTTCTTCGCCAGACTTGTTGCAGCAGCGGCGGGGTTTTTGCGGATGGTTTCTTCCTGTTTACCGATCATCTCGAACAGGCCGTTAAGTGCTTGCTCGGTGACGTAGTTTTCGACGTTGGCGCTCTTGGCGTCGACGACGCCGAAGGTCGCGGCCTGGCCGGCGAAGGTGTTGTATTTCTGCGCCACGCCGACCTTGTCGGTGGCTTGTTTGACGATTGGCAGGAACTTGGCACGGATCTGTTCGCGGCTGGATTTGTCCAGGTACTGTGTGGCCGAGTCGTTGCCGCCGCTGAGGATGCCTTTGGCGTCGGCCACGCTCATTTTTTTCACGGCGTCGACGAGGATCGGCTGGGCCTGGGTCACGGCGCTTTCCGCGGCTTTGTTCATCGCGGTTTCCAGTTCTTCGACCTGGGCGCCCATGCCGAAGGCTTTCATCTTTCCGGCGACTTTGCCGAGTTTACCCGGCAGTTCGATTTTCACGTCCGGGTTGTTGCTGAAACCGCCCGGGGTACCTAATTGTTTGACGGCCAGTTGTGCGCCTTGGGTCAAGGCGTCCTTGAGGCCGCCGGTGGCGTCGTTTTGTGACAGGTCGCTGAGTGACAGGGCCATGGCGCTGGCGCAGATCATCAGGCCTGCGCACAGGCCGGCGAAGCGAAAGGTGGGACGGAGCATGGCGGCTTCCTTGTTTCAGAAAATGAATTAACGCGCGGCGTCAACGCGGATTTTCAGCGGCTGCGGATCGTTGCCGTCCAGTTGCACGGCATGGTTTTCGGTGGTGATGAACATCAGTTCGCCGTTCACTTCAATGCGTGCGCTGACCGAGTAACGGTGGCCGGGTTTGACCTGCCCCGGATCGTAGCTCAAGTGGAACGGCAGCGGCACCTGCCCTTTGACCGGGCCTTTCTGTTCATCGAGTACAACGGCTGGGGCGTCGGCCAGTGAAACGTCTTGCAGGCTCACGCTCAGCGTTGCGCTCGGTGGCAGGGCGATGCGTTGCAGGTAGAACACTTCGCCGTCGAGGCTGACCTTGCCGGCGGGAGTGGTCGATTGGCAGGCGCTGAGCAGGGCAGCGGCAGCGAGAATGGTCAGTTTTTTCATGGCAAATCTCCTTTCATTGTGGGAGCGGGCTTGCTCGCGAAGGCGGTGTGACACTCAGCAGCGATGTTGAATGTTGAACCGCTTTCGCGAGCAAGCCCGCTTCCACAGGGTTTTCATCAGGTCTCGGGCGGTGTGGCGACTTGGTCGGCCGCATCTTCACTGCGATGCAGCGCCACCTGACGGATCGACAAACGAATGTCCGCCGGCAACACGCGTTTGGCCGCACCTTCGGCCAGTTCGCCGAGCAGTTCGTGGTAGCTCAATTTGCCCGCTTCGTCGCGGCGCAGCACGTCGAGGTCGAGCAGGGTCTGGATGAAGTGGCGGAACAGGCTCTTGTCGAAAAACTCCGGGGCGTTGAGGCCATGCAGGATCGACAGGCGCTGAGCCATGACCGTGCAGAGGTCTTCCAGTTCTTCGGCGCTGACGGCGTTCTGGCCGGCGTTGAGCAGCAGCGACACGGTCATGTAGAAACGTTGCAGGGTCTGCGCAATGCTCTTCGACAGCAGCGTCAGCAATACGAAATGCCGCGAACTTGGCGCCGGACGCAGGTAGACGTCTTTCTCGAAACGCAGCAGACCTTGCTCGACAAATGCTTCCAGCCACTGATCGACCACTGCATCGAGCTCGTCCAGGCTCCAGCGGATGAACAGCTCCGACTGCAAGTACGGATACAGCGCGCGGGTGTAGCGCAGGATCTGTTCGCGGCTCATGCGCGAGGTGCTCTGGAAGAAACTCGCCAGCAGCGCCGGCAGGGCAAAGATGTGCAGCACGTTGTTGCGGTAGTAGGTCATCAGGACGGCGTTCTGCTCGTCCAGATAGAGAATCTTGCCCAGCGCATCGCTTTGCTCGGACAGCAGGTCCATGTCCTTCACATGCTCGATCAGCGCACGGCCATCACCTTCCGGCAGGGTGGTGTGTGGCGAGTACGGGACTTTGCGCAGCAGGGCCAGATACAGATCCAGCACGCGCGCCATGGCCCGATCGTCCAGTGCCAGGCGGCTGGTCGACAGAAGCGCCAGTGCCACCAGGTTGACCGGGTTGATCGCTGCCGCTTCGTTGAGGTGCTGGGCGACTTTCTCACCGAGGCGATGGGTGGTCGCGTTGAGCCACGCGGGTTTGTACTGCGGGGCAAGTTCCTGTTGGCGCCAGCCCGGTTGCTCGGCATCGAGGAATTGCGCCAGTTTGATCGGTTCGCCGAAGTTGACGGCCACCTGACCGAAACGTTGCTTGAGCGCGCCGATGACTTTGAAGATGTCGAAGATCGACTCTTTCTTCTTGCTCGCACCCCGCAGTTCGCCCAGGTAGGTGCGGCCCTCCAGCACGCGTTCATAACCGATGTACACCGGCACAAACACGATCGGCATGCGCGAGGAGCGCAGGAAGCTGCGCATCGTAATCGCGAGCATCCCGGTTTTCGGTTGCAGCATGCGCCCGGTGCGCGAGCGGCCGCCTTCGACGAAGTACTCGACCGGGAAGCCTTTGGTGAACAGGGTGTGCAGGTATTCGTTGAACACCGAGGTGTACAGCGGATTGCCCTTGAACGTGCGGCGCATGAAGAACGCACCGCCACGGCGCAGCAGGCTGCCGATCACCGGCATGTTGAGGTTGATCCCGGCGGCGATGTGCGGCGGGGTCAGGCCGTTGCGGAACAGCAGATACGAAAGCAGCAGGTAGTCGATGTGGCTGCGGTGGCACGGCACGTAGATCACTTCGTGACCCTGGGCGACCTTCTGCACGCCTTCGATGTGGTTGACCTTGATGCCGTCGTAGATCTTGTTCCAGAACCAGCTCAGCACCACTTCGAGGAAGCGGATCGCGGTGTAGGTGTAGTCCGAGGCGATCTCGTTGCCGTAGCGCAGGGCTTGGGCCTTGGCTTTTTCCGGGGAGATGTTTTCGCGCTCGGCCTCATCAAGGATCGCTTGCTTGACCAGCGGCTGATTGAGCAGGCCTTTGACGAGGTTGCGGCGGTGGGAAATGTCCGGGCCGATCACCGCCGCTTTGAGGTTGCGAAAGTGCACGCGCAGGATGCGCTGGGCCATGCGTACGGTGCGCTCGTGGCCCTTGTTGTGTTCGATCAGCTCGCGCAAGTGGATCGGCGCAGAGAATTGCACACGGGTTTTACGCCCCAGCACGATGATGCTCAGCAGCCGGCGCAGACGTCCGGTGACCGCCCAACTGTCGGCGAACAACAATTTCCACGGGCTCGACTCGCTGTCCGGCGACTGCCCCCAGAACACGCTGACCGGGATGATTTGCGCATCTTCGGCGGCGTTCTGGGTGAGGGCGCTGACCAGGCGGGTCAGGGTCGGCGGCGCGCCGCGTTTGTCCTGACGGCCGAGCCAGTCCGGGTCTGGCGTCAGGTAAAAGAACGCCGCCGGTTCGATCAACGAACCGATCGACACCGGCAGCACCGGGCGAGGCAGGCCGGCCTTGGTGCACTCGGTATCGACCACTGCCAGGTCGGTGAGCGATGGGTTTTGCAGGACGTAGAACACCGGACGACTGCGGTCGAGGTTGAGGGTGAACGACGACTGATTGATCGTCTCGGAGCGAACCCAGAGGTACAACAGTCGGCGCAAGGTGCCAAACACAAGACGGCGGAACGGGGAACGGGTCATACGGCTTCTGCGTGAGTGAATAAAACCGAGCGTTTGCTCGGGCGGTCGACAGTTTGCCGGATTCATCGAAAATCGGCAAAAAAGCGGCGAAGTAATCTCCTGTTGAGACTTTTCGCTCCTGTCATATACTCGGCGGTCTGTCGCCGGGGCCCTTTTATGGACGTCGGACGCAGGCTGACGTTCCTCAAAGGCTTTCCTGCGAAAAGCCTGTTCAATAATAAAAAAGGAGTATGAACAGATGGCAACACGTGAAACCGGAAACGTGAAGTGGTTCAACGACGCCAAGGGCTACGGCTTCATTCAGCGCGAAGACGGGGTGGACGTGTTCGTGCACTACCGCGCGATTCGCGGCGAAGGGCATCGGTCGCTGACCGAAGGCCAGCAGGTCGAGTATGCGGTGGTGACAGGTGACAAGGGTTTGCAGGCTGAGGATGTTGTAGGCCTGTAAATCCAGGGTCAAAAGATCGCAGCCTTCTGCAGCTACTACAAAAGCTGCTGCAGGCTGCGATCTTTTTTTGGGTGTAGAATCTCATCCAACGCTGCGCTGTATGAATAAACACCCTGTCAGATCTGACAGTAGACAGCTTTTGTTCTCACGGCTACTTTCGCGAAAACGTGCCTTGGAGCCAGTATTTTCGCGGCTCTACCTACGCGAGAGGAAAGCGGTCATGTGGAAAGGTATTTCGATTTTGCTGGTCTTGGGGCTTTTCGGGTGCTCAGGTCAGACGACCTCCGAAAATGCTTCTCCGGAACCGCTCGCTCGCGCAATGACAGGTCTGGCATTGCCACAACAAGAATCAGGTATTTCGGCGGCGCAGCCCGCGATATTCAAAGTGGTCGACGCGCCGGGAGGCGAGTTGAATGTCGATACCCTCGGCACAGAGGCCACTGTTCAGGTGAATTATCCGAGTCAGGCGCCTAGGGACACCGTCGGTGTGCGCCTGACCGGTGTGGCGTTGCGTGATGCGCCAATCCAGACCGTGTCCACCGTGGGCACGCGAACCTTCAAGTTGCCCAAAGCCTGGATCAGCGAAAACAAGGGGCGTACGGTCAACCTGACTTACACCTACAAGGTCGGCGGTGTCGGAAATCTGATTACCTCGTCCCCACTGAGCATCCGCGTGGTCAGCGCGCAGGGCCAGAGTGTGTTCAAGGTGGTCGAAGCCCCGACGGGAGAGTTGAATGCCGATACGCTCGGCACCGAAGCCAACGTACAGGTCAGTTATCCGAGCCTGGCGCCAAAGGATACTGTCGGTGTGCGCCTGACCGGTGTGGCGTTGCGTGATGCGCCAATCCAGACCG
>NZ_CAXAPN010000047.1:0-38043 GCF_963971015.1 Pseudomonas sp. RA_15y_Pfl2_54 | reverse complement strand
TTGGGATAAGAGCTTCGTTGGCGCATGAAAATCCTGGCGATTAAGGGCGATCGCGTCCGCTTAAAAATACGCGGACACCATCGCCCTTAATGCTGGAGTTTTGAAGGTGACTTGGCCAGACGCTTACCCTGGAACAGATGACGAGCATCGTGTACGTCGGCAGCTCGCCCCTCTAAAAGTGCGCCGGATGGCATCCGAAAACTCGGCTGCCATCGCAATTGAGACGAGAAAAAAATCTCAGACGCTTAATCGAGCGGATTCATTCATGCGACTTGAAAGGTTCTCAATATTGGAGCCCGGAATATTACCAAGCATACCCACACACTCCTGAATCAGCTTTGCGCCCTGATCGCCTGGGCCGTGATGCATGATAATCCGATCGGGACGCACGACTACTAACGTACCTTTGACCGCCAAGGGCAAAAAAGCATTATTGAGGTCCTCAAGAAAATTCGGGGTGTTTTCTCGACATTGACCATGAGGGCAGATTTGCAAAAAGTCACCTCCCACCGAGGCCCATAGATCTCTATGGTGCTGGTCCAGGACCGCTCTTGGATCCACACCAAATCCGATCAGGGTAAGACCGTCCCCTAGGCTGTCGTCACTTAATCGTGTGTGTTGTTTGGAGTCACGCACCCAGGCTTGAGGAAACAGGCCGCCGCGAACCAACTTGTCGCCACGGCGGTGGCGAAAAAAGAGACCGTTTTTGAAAATATTCTTCGGTTTGATGTCCAGCTCTTCAAAAAATCTTCGGGTGGTCGGCGTCAGTGTCAGAGATCGCATCACCCCATGTATAAAAAAGGCTGCAATCTTATTGCGTGGCATCACCAGGCGTCCCATGAACTTGGCCATATTGATCATTTTCTGGGCATGAGGCCGACGCTCTAAATCGTAGGAATTGAGCACTGCATTTGAAGCCTGACCGCGAAGCACCCAGGTCAACTTCCAAGCCAGATTGGCCACGTCACGAAGACCGGCGACCAAACCCTGACCAACAAAAGGTGGGGTGATATGAGCAGCGTCGCCGACGAGAAACACCCGGCCTTTTTGAAAGCTCTGGCAGCAGCGTGCATGGAAACGATAGACCGCCTTGCGCTCGATTTTCACCTCTTGAGCAGGAGACCAGCGCGCCAGTAGTTTGGCGACATTCTCGGCGTTTTCCATATCTTCGCGTTTTTCTCCAGGTTGCAGCATGAACTCCCAACGCTCTCGCCCTCCCGGGGCAGGCATATGGGGAGTCGGCCGTTGCGGATCGCATAAAAACTCAACATGATTGATAGCTGTTTGAAGACGGTCACAGGCATCGACAATGAGCCAATCCTCGGCGTATGTGCAGCCTTGAAAATCCTGACCGATCAACGTCCTGACTTTAGAGCTAGCTCCATCTGCACCTACAAGGTACTTAGTATGGACCCGGTGGGTTTGACCGTCTTCACCCATTATTGACGCTGTCACACCGCCCTCCTCCTCGACGAGCCCTTCCAGTTCCATGCCTCCCAGGCTTGTGACAGACTCAAAGCTGGCATACTGCGCCCGCATCGCATGTTCAAGGTCGGGCTGGTAGAAGGTGACGAGCTTGGGATGTCCGTCGAGGCTGCCGCTGGTGTTGGCACGAGAAAATTGGCCAATCACCGTTGAACGCATTCGCACTTCCGGAATAACAATCTTTTCAAAGGCATCTTCAGCTAATCCTGCGAGCTGCAGTATGCGAAGGGCCTCGTTATCCAGCGCAATGGCCCGAGGCATAAGCAGTACATCATGGGACTTGTCCAGAACAAGCGTCTTGATGCCGTATCGTCCCAGTAACGCGGCAAGTGTAGCCCCTACCGGACCATTGCCGACCACTATTACATCAACCGAAAGAGGTAACTGCTTGGAGTGGTTTTTGTTGTTCATTTTGAGCTCTTATTATTGTGGTAATGGTCAAAAATTCAAGAGATTGTTGTAGTACCCATGAGCGCCGGCTGAAAGAGGCGAGCCAATACTGGACAACCGAACACCTCGGAAAAGCAACTCATGATGCAACCATAGTTCAAATCTACAGGTTATAAATCAAGTTAAAACTTAAAACACAAACCTCAGGGGACGAAGACAGACAAAAACGCGCTCCCTTTTCACACATCCGGACAGGACCAGCGTTTTAACTACTCAGGCCAATTAAGACTTCACAAAATGTCCGGAATTTATATCCATAAATGCTTGGGTAATTTCCTGTTCGGTATTCATGACGAACGGCCCTCCTAGCACAATCGGCTCATTGATAATGCAGCTTGCGTACATTAAAAGGCGCAACGAGGTTCGTGCGCTTACTCTGAGCGTGGACAGTTGATCGGCAGGTGGAATGCTTGTCCACGCCACGTGTCCGGTAGCTACCTGCTGCTCCTCAATACCCAGCAAAGCATCACCAGCCAGAAGATATACAAATACCCGCTGTTCCGCAGGAACTGGCAGGTCAAAGGTAATGCCTGCATCAAGCTTCAGATCTATCAGGGTAATCGGCCAGGTTGATCCATACGGCATATGGACATCCCCTAACGAGCCAGCATAGACACGAGCTTCAACTCCAGCCTCGCGATACACCGGCGCATTCGCCTGATCAAGGTCGGAATACCTGGCAGGGGTTGATTTGAGGCTAGCTGGAAGATTCAACCACAGTTGCAAACTATGGACTCCGTGCGGGCCAGGCATTTCGCTGTGAAAAACCCCTGCCCCCGCCGTCATGAACTCCACAGCGCCAGCGCTTAGCGTTCCACTTGCACCGGTGTGGTCCTCATGCAGCAACTGCCCATCAACAACAAAGGTGACCGTCTCCATGCCTCGATGCGGGTGAGTCGGAAATCCCGCCGGTGGTGCAAACCAGTCCTCAGCCATCAGCAGGAATGGACTATTTTCCACGGCATTTTCAGGCGATATTACCAAGCGAGCAAAATGATTGGTACCACGGTACTGTGGCTCACCTGCATGTCCTATTTTCAGAATCGAGAGCGTCATAGCGCGCGCCTCCGAGCCTTGACTTCGATAGAGTTCCCGGAGGTGGGGTCGTTGATTCGAATGCCCTTCTGTACGACGGAGCCAAACTTAAGAAGCTCAGCACGCGACCTAAAAGACAGGTACACACAAAGTATCGCAAGAAAAACAGCCGGCACGGCCTGGACCAAAGGAGTATAAGTGACATGGTAGTAGATGGCTCCGAGCATGATGATAGCAATACCAAGAGCCGACAGTGCGCGCAAAGGACGGATGATCAAACCAAAAGCCCCGAACATTTCGCATACGCCAATAAAATATCCAACCCAGGCGGGCATACCCATCTTGAAAAAACCGTCATGAATGGCGGGCACTCCAGCAAGATTTGCCAAACCAGCACTGCCAACAACAACCGCAACCACAACTACTGCCGAACCAAAGAGACAGCGCTTTATTATTTTCATTTCAGCCTCCACCTGTCACACACAACACCCATGAACCGCCGATGGACTCCTCCTCTATTCGATTTTTACAATGATTTTCCCGTTTGATTTTCCCTGCTCGCAACACTGCTGAGCAGCCACGATTTCATCCAGCTTAAATACGCGACCAATGTGAGGGCGAATGTCACCCGAGCCTACGCGAGCATTTAGTTCGAGCATCGCGTTTTCATTGGGTTTGAAGGTCGCCCAGTAATAACGATGTACCCCTATTTTTTTTGCGTGCCTTTTGTATTTTTGAAAGAGAACAAAGTTTTTTATTGCGCCCTTTAACAGGCCATACTCATCAAACGTTTTCAGTAACGGATGAATGATCGTCACAAATACCCCCGCTCCCTCTTTATTCAGGATATTCAACGTCTTCTCTTCAAGTGCTCCACCCACTGTTTCCAAGGCCACGTCATAGCCTGAGAGGCTTGTGGCATAGTCTTCTAGTTCGTAGTCGATTATCACGTCAGCTCCGAACGCACGCACACTCTCCATCTGAGTTTTGTTGCATGTAGTGGCAACATGCGCGCCCCAGGACTTGAGCAACTGAATTGCAAAAGAGCCTATTCCACCTGCGCCCCCCTGGACGAAAACCTGCTTCCCCTTGGCATTGCTCGCATTCAGCCCCGCCTTCACGACAAGCGCATCCCATACTGTACAAACCACGTAGGGAAATGACGCCGCTTCCTCATACGAAAGCGATACCGGCTTACGTACGACTTCTGTGGATTTGGCAACTACATACTGTGAATACGCACCGCTCGATTTAGTGCTGGAGATTCCGTACACAGCATCGCGCACGGCCAAACTCTTCACTTTTGTGCCTATCTTGAGCACTTCTCCAGAGACATCTCGCCCCAGAACGAGTGGAAGTCCGAATCCCCTCATTTTGTTAAATACGACCCGGCCGTACCCTTCGCGCACGCGACAATCGATAGGATTAACAGAAGTGGCGTACTGCCGAACTAGGACCTCGTCCGGACCTACGTCCGGTACAGGTAAGCTCTCGATCTTCAAAACCTCAGAGGCCGATCCATACTCGCGAACAACCGCGCATTTCATGCTGTTACTCATAATTTCTCTCTGTCACGCAAAAAATACGAAACGCTTAATTTTTATCCGTTGTTGAAGGGCGCATTCAACGCATGCACCCTTTACGCAGAGCATCTTGCAAACCGCTCAAGCTTTATTTTTTGAGCGTGGTTCTGCGTGCCGAATCCGATTGCGCCAACATCATGTTGAACACCACTTTATCCAAGCCGGGCATTCGCAAAGCCCATCCGGCAAAACGTGCGGCCAATGCCGAGCTGGCATCGAGCGGGAACGCAAGACGCACAAAGTCGTAGGCATCCTTGAGATCCTGAGTCGTTACGGCTGAAACAATTCTTTGCGCTGCACTGTGCAACCTTAATGCAAGCGCCTGTTGATCCACTGCCACCAGGCTCCCATTCGACTTGAGCACTCGCCCCTCAACCATCACCGTATCGACATCTGCAACACTGGCCTGCATAACAACGGCTTTTATTGGATCAAGAACAGGAGCCATATGCGTGCTATCCGTTCGCAGGAAAATCAGATCCGCTTTCTTACCGACCTCAATACTCCCCACTTCATTTTCCAGGCCCGCGACACGAGCACCTTCAATGGTGACCGCTCGCAATGCAGCCTCCGCAGTCAAGGCCAAGCGTTCGGGCATGATCCGGCGGGCACCCAGCCTGTCGTTGGCGGCCATTCTGCCTGCTGCAAGGGCCAGGCGTATTTGGGTGAAGATATCTCCCGAACCTCCAGAAACAATATCTGCTCCCAAGCCACAAGGAACACCCAACTCTCTGGCAAGTGGCCATACAGGCGTTCCCATGCCCATCTGCATCTCACTTTCAGGAGTGACGGAAAGCGTGGCACCTAGCGACGCTATGCGGGATAAGTCGTCTTTTGTGAGCACATTTCCGTGGACGAAGAGTGTTCGATCATCCACCAGGCCTTTGGAGAGCATACGAGTGACATAGCGTGTCCCGCGGGCGAAAGGCCCATTGGCGACATGAATTGAATATCGGTGTGCGTCCAGATTTCGGGCAAGTCGCACTTCCGCTTCTGTAAAGTGAAGGGGCGCAAAAAGGAACTCGCTCGCGCCCAGTCCAAAGCGAATCAATCCGTCACTGGCCGAAAGACGGCTCGCACGAAATCGCTCGGCATCTCTGTGCCGCCAGGTCGTGGTGAACGTTCGCGCCGCATCGACAGGTTTTCCCGCATCGCAGACATCTGCCAACCCATAGCAGAAAACCGCCCGTATACCCGCAGCCTCCAGCCCCGAGAGCAGCGCATCCGCATGATCCGGCGTGGCGACAAGATGGGAATGATCGACAACCGTCGTCACACCGGAGTTGAGCGCGTCCAGGGCTCCGGCATAGTTACCTAACTCAGCATCCTCTGCGGTGAAGTGCGGAGCGAATCCGTATCTGAGCTTGGCCATATAGTCGTACAAAGTGCCATCGCCCAATTGGGCGCGAAGCAACGACTGCCAAACGTGGCGATGCGTGTCAATCATGCCGGGCATCACAATAGCACCCCGAGCATCGATTATCGGCACTCCCGAAATACCCAGGTCGGTTCCGATAGCCGCAATACGACCGTCCTCAACCAGAATCTCCGCCAATCCCGAAATAGGGGCGGTTTCAGCCATGGTCAGCAGATTGGCGTTCGTAATCAAAGTGCGCTGGAGCATTAACTGATCCCTGGTTTTTGTTGGAGTAGGTGAAAACGGCCATCTGCTTCAAAGCGACGCATCTAGCCAAACGTCTATCAGATTGTTCTGCTGTCGCAATCCAGCCCCAACTACCTTGCTCACGGGCGGCGGAGCATCCAAATTCCGATCTAGAAACTCAAGCAAATTGAACACACATGATCAATATCAGTCAAGCCTGAATCTCCTGCCTCACCTGAAATTGCCAAAAAACAAGGCCAGAATCCGCGATTACTTATGGAGTAAAGCGAAGAAATACTTCCACCTCCTGATAAACACCTCGAAAAACATGAACACGCATGATCATTCTAATAATCCATCAATCTCACCCCCATGCCAACGCTGATAGTCCTGTGATTCATCCCCCACAGTCACGACATTGTCGCGACATGGCGGCGGTACGCTTCCATGGCTTCGACTCTGGAGGCAAACACAGCATGGCGCACGCTCTCCAGCCATGGCGTGCCGTACTCCATTTCCTGAAACCGTTCAGCACTCTGGTTCAATGATGAACACAAAATACTCAGTCTTCGCCTGCTTACTTACCTTGCCAACGTTCGCTGCCGCGCAGACGGCATCACCGGCAGATTCTTCTACGTGGGGTCTCGGGCTGGCCGTGGGAATATCGGAAAGCCCCTACGCCGGTGAAGGAACAAAAATCACACCGTTGCCATTGATTCACTATGAAGGTGAGCGCTTCTTTATCCGGGCCACGACCGGCGGCGCCCACCTGATCCGCAACGATTTCTTCGAGCTGAACGCCATCGCCTCGCTGCGCACTGACGGGATAGATGCCAAGGACTTTGGAAGAAAGGACCTGGCCCGCAACGGCATTGATCGAGACCTACTAGATGATCGTGATAATGGTGTGGACATTGGCCTTTCTGCCGAATGGCGTAGTGTGGCTGGCAAGCTGGAGCTGACTGCAAAAGCCGATGCAACCGGCGCCAGCGACGGATTCGAGCTGTCCGCCAAGTACGGCTATGAATTTAACGTCGGTCGCGGCAACCTTGAACCTAGCATCAGCGTTAGCTACCTCTCGAAGGATATGGCTAATTACTACTACGGCACCCTGAAAGACGAGGTTTCGCGAGGCGTTGTTGATTACAAGCCTGGCGCCGCCACTATTCCCGAGCTGGGTCTGACCTACACCCACCCGATCGGTGAGAACTGGCACTTCATGAGCTCAGTGCAATACAAGTTTCTGCCCAACGACATAAGCGACAGCCCGCTTATTGAAGCCGACACCGATGGTGAGGGTTCAGTCATTTTCGCTCTCTCCAGGAGTTTCTGATGCACTGTGCCCGTCAATGCCGCTCCAGTTGGGACAGGTCACAACGTGGCATCTAGCCCAAAGTACCGCGCTGTTGATCAGTCCATGACGGCGGCCCGCGCTCCATACACAAACTAAAGAGCCTGTCCTTTTATGACCGGGAAAACCAGTGCGCCGCATGACGGTCGACCACCGGGCAATCTTCGACGCCCGACGTTTATTGGGGCTGTCATTCTTTTGATCGTACTGGCTGTTGTGCCCCTGTGGTGGTTGGCGCGGCATCCTACGGACACTCAGACTGTTGACCCCGTTGAGGGCGCTGCCGCGGCGCTTACCGTTACTGATGCAGCAGTAAGCCGAGTTGAATGGCCAGTACAACTGGATGCTTCAGGGGCCATCGCGCCATGGCAGGAGGCTATTATCGGAGTGCAGGTCGGCGGGATTCGACTCACGGAGATTCTCGTCGGCCCGGGTGATACCGTGCACCGCGGTCAAGTGCTGGCTCGTTTCGAAACGGAGTTCCTTCATACAGACGTCGCACAACTGCACGCAGCATTCAGACAAGCCAAGGCACAAGCGAAACAAGCCATTTCCAATCGTGACCGCGCCCTCCAACTCAAGACAGACGGTGGCATGAGCCAGCAGGAGGTGTCGCAGGCGGTTACACACGCCGAAACGGCAGTGGCACAAGTTGAACTGAGCCAGGCTCAGTTGGACGCGCGGAAACTACAGCTGGGGTACGCCACGGTGCTCTCACCTGACGATGGCGTTATCAGCGACCGCAGCGCAACGATAGGCTCCGTCAGCACAGTCGGCGAGGAGTTGTTCCGGCTGATCCGTCAACACCGGCTCGAATGGCGGGGTGAACTGACCGCGTCGCAACTGAACCAGGTTGAGCAAGGCCAGTGGGTGACGCTAGAACTACCTGATGGTCAGATCGCCAAGGCAAAGGTGCGGCAAATGGCGCCGTCACTGGATCCGCAAACGCGTCTGGCGATGGTGTACGCGGACATCATCCCTGGCAGTACAGCGCGCGCGGGCATGTATGCACAGGGACGCATAGTGGTGGCACAGGAGCATGCAGAAGTGGTGCCCGCAAGCAGCGTAGTTATCCGGGATGGGCGCAGTCATGTGTTCAGGCTTACTACGCAGGAAGGTGTGATGAAAGCGTCTCTCCAGGCCGTAAAGGTCGGCCGTCGCCAGGCTCAGGATGTTGAGATTTTGCAGGGACTAACCGATGGCGACCGGGTGCTGGTGCAAGGCGCCGGCTTCCTGAACGATGGCGACCGCGTGCGGGTCGTCAAAGCACCCGATATTGTCATTCCGACCGCTGCGACTGCGCAGAGGGCATCACAATGAACCTGGCCACATGGTCCATCCGCAACCCCATTCCTTCCATCCTGCTGTTCGCACTGCTCACGCTGGCGGGCATATGGGGACTATGGGCGTTACCGATTCAGGATCTACCCGACGTGGATATGCCGGCCGTTCGCATCGAGCTCTCACAGCCCGGCGCGGCACCTGCTCAACTTGAAACCGAGGTGGCGCGCAAAGTCGAAGACTCTCTGGCGACCCTCGATAGAATCAAGCATATTCGGACCCTGGTCACCGACGGCAACGTGAACATATCGGTGGAGTTTGAGCTAGGCAAGCCTGTCTCCGACGCATTGATTGAAACCAAGGATGCCGTTGATCGAGTGCGCTCGGACTTGCCCAGCGACCTGCTGCAGCCTGCGATCAGTGCGGCGCGTGCCAGCAGTGAGTCGATTCAGACCTACGCCATCGCTATGCCGACCATGGACGAAGAAGCTCTGTCATGGTTTGTTGACGACACCGTGGCCAAAACGATCCTGGGTGTGAAAGGGGTTGGTCGCTTTGAGCGTATCGGAGGCGTGACGCGGGAAGTCCGGGTGACGCTGGACCCGGCGCTTCTCATCGCGCACGCCGCTACTGTCGGTGAAGTATCTCTCGCTTTGGGCAGTGTTCAGCAGCAAAGCTCAGGAGGTCGCGGCAAGCTCGGTGGCGGTGCGCAAGCGGTGCGCACTATTTCGCTGGTCGGCCAGGCTGCGGAATTATCGGCGCTGCCGATTGCACTGGCGGACGGGCGATCGCTACGACTCGATCAACTGGCAACTGTCACTGATACCGTTGCTGAGCGTAGTCAGATCGCACTGCTGGATGGAAAGCCCGTTGTTGGTTTTCGGATCTACCCAGCCAAGGGCCAGGATGTTACGCGCCTAGCCGCCGGGGTCGAGTCGGCGCTGGCACAATTGCAACAAACGCGACCGGGTATGCAAGCGACCCTGATGACAAACAGCGTGGACTACACGCAAGAGCAATTCAAGGGCTCGCTGTACATGCTCTACGAGGGCGCGATTCTGGCCGTGCTGGTGGTCTGGCTGTTTCTGCGAGACTGGCGTGCGATGCTGGTGGCCGCATCAGCCCTACCGCTTTCGATCCTTCCGACGTTCGCCGCTATGGCGTGGTTCGGCTTCTCGCTGAACACGGTGAGTCTGCTGGCGCTCGCGGTGATAGTCGGGATTCTGGTGGACGATGCCATCGTGGAAGTGGAAAACATTGAACGCCACGCCCGCATGGGTAAGCCCATGGGTGAAGCAACAGCCGATGCCGTCACGGAGATTGCGCTCGCGGTGATTGCCACCACTATGGCGCTAGTCGTGGTGTTTCTACCCACCGCAATGATGGGCGGGGTACCAGGCCTGTTCTTTCGGGAGTTTGGCTGGACGGCCGTGGTGGCAGTTCTTGCTTCGTTGCTGGTTGCTCGACTGATTACGCCAATGATGGCCGTGCATTGGCTGAAACCACACCCTATGGGTACTGAAGCATCCAAAACAGCGGTGGATGGCCGTGTGATGAGCACCTATCTGCGCTTGGCGCAATGGTGCCTGACGCATCGCGGAACCACGCTGGTATTAACGTTCGCGTTCATGGGCGGCTCTTTGGCCCTGGTGCCTTATTTGCCAGCGGGTTTGATGCCGGCCTCTGATCGCGGATACACGACAGTCAGCATTGAGCTTCCCCCTGGCAGCGCATTACAGGACACGCTTACGGCAGCCGAAGCCGCCCGCATTCACATGGCCGCGTTGCCTGGAGTCCTGCGCGTCTTATCTACCGTCGGCGCGGCACAGGCGGACAGTGATGCTTTGCAGGGTGGCGACGTGCGCAGAGGAACCCTGGACATCACTCTAATGCCAAGGGGTGAACGCGGCGATCAGACGTCTATTGAAAACACCATGCGCATCGCCTTACAAAATGTGCCGGGGGCTCGCTTCACTGTCGGCAGTGGCAACATCGGCGAACAGATGTCGATCATTTTGAGCAGTGATGACGCCGTAGCGCTCAAAGCCGGGGCTCAGGGTCTTGAGTCGGAACTCAGAGGCGTAAAGGGGCTGTCCAACGTGAGTTCCACGGCGAGCCTGGAGCGCCCGGAAATCACCGTTCGGCCCGATCTATTGCGCGCTGCTGAACAGGGCGTGAGCACCGCCTCCATAGGAGAGACGGTGCGAATTGCTACGGCTGGCGATACAGACTCACAACTTGCGAGGCTCAATCTCGACAACCGACAGGTTTACATACGCACACGAGTGCCTGACTCTGTTCAGCAAGATCTAAAAGCCCTGGGCGATCTCAGGGTGCGCGCACGCGAAGGACTTGTACCGCTGGCCAGCGTTGCACACATCAACGTAAGCAGTGGCCCGGCACAGATTGAACGCTACGACCGGCGCCGTTACGTGACCATCAGCGCCGAACTGGGCGGAACACCGCTGGGTCAGGCGTTGGCTGACACCCTGGCGTTGCCGTCGGCACGAGCCATGCCGTCCAGTGTGCACGTTATCCAGGCAGATGACGCCGAACTCATGGAAGAGTTAGGCCGGGGATTTGGTATGGCCATCCTCATCGGTGTCGTGTGCGTTTACTGTGTCCTGGTGCTGCTTTTCAAAGATTTTCTTCATCCATTCACCATTCTTTCGGCAATCCCTTTGTCATTGGGCGGTGCCTTTATCGGGCTGCTTCTGGCGGGAAGTGAACTGGACATCCCCTCCATGATTGGACTGATCATGCTCATGGGCATTGTGACCAAAAATTCTATTTTGCTTGTCGAGTACACGATTGTGACGATGCGTGAACAGGGAATGAGACTGAATACCGCATTGCTTGATGCTTGTCACAAACGGGCGCGCCCTATCGTAATGACGACCCTCGCCATGATCGCCGGAATGCTGCCGATAGGTTTGGGGTTGGGTGCCGATGCGAGCTTCCGTCAGCCAATGGCTGTAGCCGTGATCGGCGGACTTATTACATCCACGGCCCTTAGCTTACTGGTCGTGCCTGTAGTCTTTTCCTGCATGGAGGGAGCTCGGCGCCGGATACGATTCTGGCTATCCTCGCACTTCGCAGCCGGGAATCCAGTTCACTCATGACAATAATGAGCGCGAGGAAATACGCACCGAATCCACGTAGGATGTCTTTTAACGCTGCTATGGATCTGCCTGTCAGTGAACACTAACTCGACTCATACTGCCCCCCTCCAGATACTCATTATTGAGGACAACCACTCGCTGGCCGCCAACATATTCGACTATCTGGAAGCTTGTGGACACATCCCGGATGCCGCACCGGACGGCAACTCGGGATTAAACCTCGCCATTCAGAATCATTACGACGCAATCATCCTGGACTGGATGCTACCTAGAATGGATGGCATCAGTGTCCTGCGCAAACTTCGTGAAGAGCATGGGTGCTTAATTCCCATCATCATTCTCACAGCCAAGAATCAACTCGAAGGCAAGCTGTTGAGCTTCGAGAATGGAGCTGATGATTACCTGGTCAAGCCTATTGCCTTGCCCGAGCTCGAGATCCGCTTACGCGTGCTGGTCCGTCGCGCACAGACCAATGCACCGGCGGGGCGTACGCTACGTGTACATGACCTGAACTACAACCTCGATAGTCTGGAGGTGGCCAGGGGCCCACGCCTTCTCACGCTCTCTGGGACCTTAAGAAACATCCTGGAGCTATTAATGCGGGAGTCTCCGAAGACTGTGCGTCGCGATCGAATCGAGGACCTGATTTGGGGTGAAAATGTCCCCGAGGGTGATTTACTGCGCTCATATATGCATTTGCTACGACGCGCTATCGACCAAAATGGAGTAGATAAGCTGCTGCATACCGTTACCGGTGTGGGTTATCGCCTCGGCAGAGCGTCCCAATGAAGTTTCCCTGGCGCTTGCGCAGTGTGCAGTGGCTGATCAATGTCAGCTTTGTGATGTTTGGTGCAATGCTCGCGCTCGCACTGGTGGTTCAAGGTAACTTGAGTCAAGGGTTGATTGAACACCCGATCTGGCGACAAGTCCTCGAGTCGAGCACTCAGAGTATCCTGCAATCATCCAAGACCGATCTTGGTGGGACACTTCCCACCAAAGGCCCGGTGAAGGGCTGGCTACTACCCAATGATGTGGCCGCTCCTCCCGACATGCCTGCTTTACTGGCCACGCTAACGCCCGGGTTTCACGGAGAAAGCGAATTGGATGACCTCACAAACGCCTCGCCATTCGCATCGCTCTTATCAATTCTCATACCAAGATGGGGTCCCTTCGCCGACGCACCGGACGATACAACCCGTCCCCGCGATTACGCAGCCTTAGTGACGCCTGTGCCGCAGGGCAGATTGATTATGGTGGTCGACTTGACCGAACTTGAGAACGAACAGAATGGGAGTGTCCAACTCAGCGTAGTGTTTCTACTGCTAAATCTGATAATGATTGGCCTGGTGATTTGGTGGCTCCATCTGAACCTGGCTCGCCCCATAAAAGATCTGGCACGGCGGATGCGCGAACTTGACCCATTAAAACCCTCTCAGCGGCTACCCACGCATTATCGTAAAAGCGAACTTAATACCATCGCTCAGGAAGCAAATGAACACCTTGAGCGTGTAGAGCTTGCGATTGAACGTGAGCGCAGCCTATTGGACCAAGCTAGCCACGAGTTCCGTACCCCGCTGGCAATCATCTCCGGTGCTGCTGACGTACTTCACGCGCAACAATTGCCCCAGCACGTTCAGCGGCCGCTGTATCGCATCGACGAGGCGGTAGAAACGCTTACTCAGATTATGGACGCGCTTCTGTACTTGTCCCGCGAGCCGAGTCCGGAAGAGCGTAGGCAGATCACTCTGCTGCACGGACTTCTCCCGGAGCTTGTGCACGACCACAGCTATCTTCTTGCCGGAAAACCCGTGCGCTACGTGCTCGACGCCCTTGAATCCATAACGTTACAGGCTCCAGAATCCATGGTTCGCATCGCTGCCGGGAACCTGCTCAGAAACGCAGCCGAACATACCCACGAAGGCGAGATCCATGTATCCATTACTGATGGAAAATTGTGCATCCGTGACTCCGGCTCCGGCTTCGATACAACTCAGGCCGCGCATCGCTTCACCAAGTCATTGAAACAACCGGGAAAACGACCTGGTGGTGCAGGCCTGGGACTGTTTCTGACCCAACGAATATGCGAGCGGTTCGGCTGGCGTTTACGGCTGGAATCCTCAGTGTCCGTGGGTACTTCTGCCACCATCGACTTCGGATCGGGCATTCATGTGCACTCGCCCTATCCCTCCAGCCAAACCCGCTGATTGACGGTGTCACATGAGGCTCCCAGTACAGAACAAGGCTTCTGTAATATCACAGAAGCCAGGCTCAACAATGCCAGGGAGCATCAATGTTCAAACGACAGGTCAACGCAAGAACCCCTTCTTCGCCTGCCCCCAACAGACCGGACTTACAGACTCGAGCAGAGTGAATACAGTCACGCCTATTTGGTCGCTGTCGGTGTCAGAGGGATATTGACTCTGCTGAGTGCAGCAATCGGAGCGCTTTCAAACCGGCAAGCGCATAGCTGGTGAGTTCATTGATCGTGCCGGTAAGATCCGCATTGATGTCAGGAAACACAATGTCGCGAATAAGCGGTGGCGAAACAATGAGCACCATGCATGGAACCACTGCGAAAAGGACCCCGCGCTGAACCCCCGGATGGTTTACAGGCAATCCAAGTACACGTGCCACGATAGAGAACAGTATTTGCATTTTCGGCTGGATGGCCTCACGTAACAGCACCGGGATGTGTTCGGTCGGAGCCATGACTTCTTTGATTAGAACCCGCATAGCCCAACCTTTACGGGATTCCGGATAAGGACCGAGCAATGTACACAATAATCTCTCAAACTGTGCATCTGGCGGTGTGCCGTCACCCAGTATGCTATGCAACTCTTCCAGACTGACCATACGGCTGTGCGCCTCTATCAACACAGCCTCGTAAAGCCCGTCCCGCCCGCCGAAGTGGTAGTTGACGGCAGCAGCATTCGTGTTAGCGCGAACACAGATTTCCTTGACCGTGGTGCGACTATAACCCCCATCGGCAAACAGCTCGCCTGCCGTCTCGAGGATATGGATGCGTGTAGTCGTACCATCGGAGCGTGAGCCGCGCTCTACTCGGGGGGGGCGGCTATTTCGTTCAGAAGAGAGATGTCGGAGAAGACTGGCCATCGGAGCCTTGGGTAGTTCCACGGTTTTCTACAAAACTGGCGGTAGGTAAATTGAAATGTTCGAAAAGCATACGCATCACTCGAGCGTGGCACAAGGGTAGCCCGAGGCACGACCACGATGTACACACGCAGGCCGATGCTGCTGTGCCGTCCAGACGTCCGCAGAGGCTGTCAGGTCGAAACGGACGACACCTTAGTTCGACTTCGACAACTGAAATTGGGCTCGGTAGGCCCCCGGAGCAAATCCAACGCGCTCGCGAAACAGGCGTGAAAACGAACTAATATCGCTATAACCCACATAGTGAGCGATTCGCTCGGTGCTCAGATCACCGGCTTCCAGTAATGCCCTCGCCGTGTCAATGCGCAAGTTCTGCAGGTAGGTTAGCGGTGACTGCTTAAGCACCCTATTGAAGCGACGTGTCAAGGTGCGCTCGCTGACTGCCAGCCTCCGTGCCAGATAAGCCATGCGCACCCTCTCCGCAAAATGATCCTGCAACCACTTCTGAGCACGGTGAATCAAAGCGTCACTGTGTGCTTGGTCGGCGATCAGGAGTTGCCGCGGCATCTGTATCGTTTGGGTCAAATCAATCAACATGCTGCGAGCACACTGCATTGCAACAGGCCTTCCCGCAAATTTTTCGAGCATGTGAACGGCTTGCAACAAAAATGCGGCATGCGCACCGCCACACACCAAGCGATCAACCTCGGTCACCACCGGATGCATTTGTAGATCGACCAGCGAGAACCGCTCACGAAAATGCCCTTCCAGCCACCAAGTGGTCGTCGCTACTTTATTGTCGAGCAAACCTGTATCAGCAAGCAGAAAGGTGCCCGTGCAATTCGCGCAAAGCCATGCACCATGCTGCCATTGCTGAACCAGCCATGCACGCAGGACTGCCTGGCTCTCCAGAAACTTCTGAAAGTGCAGCCAACCCCGATAACGCAGAGCCGGGATAAAGATCAGATCGAAATACCGGTTTTTCGGAAGGGGCTGCATGGCCAACTCAAGTCCATTGCTCGCCCGCACAGGCAGCCCGTTATGGGATAAGAAATGCCATTCAAACAACCCGGCTGACGCGTCCCCCTGCCTGGATATGTGCGCATTGGCGACCTGAAGCATGTCAGCAAATCCTCCAATAACGGAAGCGTAGGAGTCGTCAAATCCTAAAATTGCAACGGCAGGCATGGCGGCACCTTAAAAGTTGGATATGGCGGCATTCGCATAGTTTTCGTCGTTTTTGCCTATTACGGCATTCGCTACGGTTCTCTAAAGTTCTCGCTACATTGCGATTCACACTGACGCCGTTATTTCGTCGAGGCGATTTATCACGATTGCGAAATAGCCGAAACGTATCAGGGTATTGACCAGGACAGGAACTGTGTACCTGCACGTACGAGCGTTTAACGACACGGCCGACTCATTGACTTAACCACTTCGATCACGGGGGAAATCATTGGATGCACGTCCTCATTATCCATGCACATAACGAACCTCAGTCGTTCAACGCGGCCATGAAAAATCTCGCAATCGATGAGTTATGCGCTCAAGGGCACTCGGTCGAAACTTCTGACCTCTATGCAATGAAGTGGAATCCTGTCGCCAGTACCGATGATTTTGGCAGTCGCGCCAATCCCGAGTACCTGACCTACGCCCTGGAGCAACGACACAACCACGCACATGGCTCTCTCGCCGCCGATATTCAGTGCGAACTGCACAAGTTACTGAAAGCGGACCTGGTGATTTTCAACTTCCCCATCTATTGGTTCTCGATGCCAGCGATCATGAAAGGCTGGATAGATCGAGTACTGATTTCAGGTGTCTGTTACGGCGGCAAGCGCTTTTACGACCATGGCGGTCTGGTAGGCAAGAAGGCCATGCTTAGCATCACCCTTGGCGGCCAACCTCATATGTTCGACGCAGAGGGTGTACATGGAGACCTCAATGAAATGCTCCGCCCCCTCTTACGCGGCACACTGGCTTACACAGGAATGACTGTTCTGCCCCCGTTCGTGGCTTATCACGTACCCTATATACCCCAGGAGGCACGTACCCAACTGTTAGCGCAATACAGACAGCACTTATGCTCCCTGGACACACTAAAACCCCTTAGATTCGTATCACTCAACCAGTTTGATGAAAAATTGCATCCGGCCTCCAATCAGAAGATTTAGCAGAGACCTGTGCAGCGCAGCCCATTATCCGCTGTCGCTGCGCATTAGTTCCCACTCCTACGCAACGACTCACCGTCAGCCAACTGTCCTCACTTCATCGTTGGCATCGCGAACTCCACGCCTTCGCGCACGCGGATGGAGGGCCAACGCTGGGTGACCGTCTTGCGTCTGGTGTAAAAGCGCACGGCGTCCGGACCATAGGCATGCAGATCGCCGAACAACGAACGCTTCCAGCCGCCGAAGCTGTGATAGGCCACTGGCACGGGAAGTGGCACATTGATTCCGACCATACCCACCTTGATGTTGTCAGAGAAGTATCGAGCCGCCTCACCGTCTCGGGTGAAAATGCAGGTGCCATTGCCGTACTCGTGAGCATCGATCAGGTCCATTGCTTCGCGCATGCTGCTCACCCGCACGATTTGCAGGACCGGGCCAAAAATTTCTTCTCTGTAGCTGAGCATCTCAGGCGTAACGCCGTCGATCAGCGTACCGCCGACGAAAAAACCGCTTTCGTAGCCAGCCACCTTCGGATTGCGGCCATCGACGACAACGCTGGCGCCCTGAGCCTCTGCGCTGTTGATATAGCCAATAACTTTTTCCTGATGCTGCCTGGTGATCAACGGACCGAAGTCATTGCTGCTATCGCTGTAGGCACCCACCTTCAGTTTTTGCATGGCGACCCGCATTTTCTCGACTAAAGCATCGCCGACGCCCTCCCCGACCGCAATAGCCACCGACAGCGCCATACAGCGTTCGCCGGAGGAACCAAAAGCCGCACCCAGCAACTGATTGACAGCGTTATCGATATCCGCGTCAGGCATCACTATGGCGTGGTTTTTCGCGCCACCTAGGGCCTGGCAGCGTTTGCCATTGGCATTGGCTGTTGTGTAGATATATTCGGCCACAGCGGTGGAACCCACAAAACTGACGGCCTGAACACGCGCATCATTAAGTAGGGTGTCCACCGCCACTTTGTCGCCGTTGACCACATTCATGACACCCTTAGGCAGTCCGGCCTCATGAAGCAATTGAGCGATGAATAGCGTCGAGCCAGGATCGCGCTCAGATGGTTTCAAGATAAAGCAGTTACCGCAGGCGATAGCCATCGGGAACATCCACAGCGGTACCATTACCGGAAAGTTGAACGGGGTAATGCCTGCGACGACACCGAGGGGGTGAAACTCACTCCACGAGTCGATGTTGGGCCCTACGTTTTTGCTGTGCTCGCCTTTTAGCAGTTCAGCTATGCCGCAGGCATACTCCACATTTTCAATGCCGCGTTGCAGCTCACCCAACGCGTCGTGGCTTATCTTGCCGTGTTCCTCACCGATCATTTGCACAATACGATCGGCGTTTCGCTCCAACAGCTCTTTGAAGCGAAACATAATCCGGGCACGCTTGATCGGCGGAGTATTGCACCACTGCGGGAAAGCCGCTTCGGCAGCAGCGATAGCCGACTCGACGGTTTGCCTGGAAGCGAGGCCGACCTGTTTATCCGCTTCTCCGGTGGACGGGTTGAAAATGTCCTGAAATCGCTCGGCATCGGTGACGATCTCGCCGTTGATCAGGTGCCCTACAGTTTTCATGTGTTTACTCCTGTTTTTGTTAACAAGACGGCACTGTCCCGCAATAGGTTTACGGGTCAACACCTTCCGGCTTGTGCGCGTCTGGAATAACTGTTGGCAGCCTCGGTTCCAGCTCTGAAGTGTGGATACGAAACTGCGGCTGACTCTGGATATGGCCGTGTGTTTTGGGCCAAGGATCAGTAAGAAAACGATGGATTACTGGTCATCCAAACCCACTGCGTTAGCGGGAACATCGTAAGCCCGCAACGTCAGAGACACCGTCGTGAAGTACCCGATGAAGGCAATGAGATCAGTGAGGCCATCATGCCCCAGCGCACCAACCGCCCTTTGGTATAACCCTACCGGAATGATGCGAGGCGCCAGCAGAGCGGAGGACATGTCATAGATGACCTGCTGGCGCGCATCCTCAAATGAGGTGGGTAACCCGGCAACCAGGGCCTGCACTTTTTCAGCCGGTAAACCACCTACGACCTCGGCCATCCATTCGTGCTCATAGCTGGCATAGGAAGCCATCCACCGCCCTGCGGTGAGAAGAACCGCGATTTCGATCTCTGCCTTTGACAAGGTATGTTGGGCTTGGTAATGGCTGCCCATATGCACCATGACTTCTGTCAACTTCAGATTTCTCACCCAAATCTTGTAAGGGCCGGGAACCATGCTTCGCGTGCCTTTGACAAGATCGTAAGCCTTCTTTTCATCGCCGGACATTTCTTCATGCCGGTGCTCCTTAAATCTTCCGAACGTGCCGAAGTGTGACTCCCTTAGTTTATGGGCCGCCGCAATGAGTTTCTTTACTGCTTCTGGATGTGTCGCCATTTCCGATACCTCATGTCTTTTGCCACTGGCAAGCATTGGTGGGCAATCACGCCCGCATCTGCCGATTATTCAACGTGGCGACTCGAGTAAACTTTCGAGAACACACTGCGACCTTCGATTTCCCAGCATTGAAAAATATAGAAAACACTGCGAGCGAAGGACTACAATTTGAACCGTTGTTAACGGTCTTCTAAAGACGCTTGGGACATCGCAGGCTTTCGTGCATGCCCATCACGTCACTTATTAATATCAGGCGGTGGAATATGTCACCCCAAAGCGAGACGACCCCCTCTACATTGACTCATCTGCTACCCAGTTCTCCGCTGCTTTGCGTAGGTGGCGCAGGCCATGGACGTGCAACGGTTCAGCTCTTCCGCAACTCACCGGCGCCAGAGCGCGTCACGGTGTCGCCTTTGCGAGATCACCTGCTGATCGTGGTGCTTTCTGGTCATGTGTTGGTAGAAGAGGACCAAGCGAACGGCGCTGGAGCGCGTAGGTGGGCGGGAAGCGGGCAAATGAGTCTGATTCCGGCAGGCACTGAAACGACGCGCCGGTTTAAAGGCAGCTCCGAAGTGCTGCTGGTCCATCTGCCTCAACATCTGGTAAGACAAACAGCGAGGGAAAGCGGTCTCTTGGACAGCCATGCGGCGCTCATGCCCCGCCTGGCAGTGGCTGACGAAGTTGTCGAAAGGCTCGGAAGACTTTTATTGGCGGCGGCATATGATTCGGAGACCGGTACCGAATTGATGCTGGATGCTTTGACCAAGGCGCTAATCATTCATCTACTGCAAAACCACTCCAGCCAGTCGCCGGAGAAAGAAATTGTTCAGCCTGCGTTGAGCAAAGGAAGACTCCAGTGCGTGATTAACCATATGCAAACGCACATGGACGAACCCCTCCCCTTATCGAGCCTCGCCGATTTGTCAGGGCTGAGTCCGTCGCAGTTTGCGCGGACTTTCCGGGCCGTTGTGGGGAAACCACCTCATGGATACCTCTTGGATTTACGGATAGACCGGGCGAGAAACTTGCTCGAAAATACCGATTTGCCAGTGATCGAAGTGGGGATGCAATGCGGCTTCGAACAGCCCAACCACTTTGCAACAATGTTCAAGAAAATTAATGGACTCAGCCCACGCGCATGGCGTATTGCGCGGCGATTGAATTAAAAGGCGGTCCGCCTTGGCGCTGACAAGGCGGCCGGACACACCCTCTGGTATCAGCAAAAAACAGGCTGACTCCGATACAGCTAAAAGACCAGTTGCACAGCACAATGGGACGGTCTATCACGGCAGTCGACAACTCAAACCGTCAACCATTACGGATTCTGGACAAGATGCTCCGCCCGATACGCCTTGAATCCACTGAGCAAAACAATAGCTGCCAGTAGCGCAACAATTGGAATAGTGGTCGCTAGAGAATATTTCAACATCGCCTCATTACGGTATCCATAGTCGGTTACTATCGCTATGACCGTTGGCCCTAGACCAAGGCCTACCAAATTGGCAGTCAGCATGTAAATTGCCGACACCTGGGCCCTGAGATTATTCGGCAGGACCAGTTGCAGAGCGGCCGGAGCAACACCGAGAAAACTGAAAGAGCAAAACATCAGCGGTAACATGACAATCTGCGCAATGCCTGCACTGTTGCAGAACGCCAGAGCCGAACCAAAAATGGCCATTCCGATTGCGGTAAAGATACCGATCCGCAGGGGGGCATCCCGATAGCCCGCCTTGAATAGTTTATCGACCAAGGCACCGCCGGCAATAATTGCCGTGGTTCCGATAAAAAGCGCCACCAGCCCCAGATAAACGCCTGCGTCCCCGGCAGACCATCCAAAGCTACGAACAAAATAGGTAGGACTCCAGGCCATCAACCCTGAGCTGACGGTGGCCAGTAATGAAAAGCCAAAAAAATGGGACAGGATGAGTCTTTTTCTTTGGAACATATACGCTAACACTTCGGCAATCGTGAAGTGCGTCTTGTGATGCGCCTCGAGACTTTTCCTTTTAGGTTCTTTAACAAACATCAAGGCAATTATTGCTAGAATTCCGGGGATGGACACAATGACAAAAGTCAACCGCCATGAAGACACAGTGCCCACTAAGGGTAACGTGACCTCTTTGAAACTCTCTGTGTAGTTAACCACCATCCCGCCAAATAACATGGCAAGGCCGACCCCCAGTGATACCCCGGTTTGAAAAATACTGATAGCCGTGGAAACGCGCTCTTTAGGAAAGTAGTCAGCAATCAAGGAGTAACTAGCTGGCATGAGTGAGCTCTCCCCTGCCCCCACACCGACTCGAGCCAAAAACATGATCCCAAAATTTTTCGCGAAACCGCACAATGCAGTGAAAAAACTCCAGACCCCAATGCCTATGGCAATGATATTCCTACGATTATAGTGGTCTGCTGCCCGTCCAACCGGGATAGCCAGCAACACATAAAATATTGCAAACGCAAATCCCTGCAGCATGCTCATTTGGGTGTCGTTGATCTGCAGTTCGCTTTTTATCGGTCCGACCAGCAAGCTGAGAATCTGACGATCAATAAACGATAACGTCAAGGCAAAGATTAAAACGCCGATGACAAACCATGGGTATACCCCCACACTTGCCTTCTGCACACTATCATCAAGCGTCGCGTTTGCTTCAGACAGGGCACTGCCTGAATGATTGCCGGAATCGAATGACATGTGAAGTTCCTCTTATTATATTTGGAATCTGAACACTGAGAGTTTTAACCTTGACCGCGTTTGACGCCCCACCTGATGTAATCTGCACGTTCCATACTATTTATAGCGTTTGGCCGGGCAGCCACCCACTCAACGCCGGTGGCTGCCCCCCCATCCGGGTCTACTCTGATTCCAATTCAGAAAATTCAACACGCAACACTTTGGCAGGCTTGAGGACGTTACCCGGCTTAAGCGACATGACACCACCGTCTGTTGTTATATAAGCGACTACGCCCGTCTCCTCCGAACCTCGCCCCCATGCGATCGCAGAGGGACCGGTCATACGCTCGTCGTACGGATTCCCGACGATGCTACGTCGATTTCCATCGTTTCCCCCCGGCGTCAGCGATATCAGGTCAATCGTGTTTTCCCGATGGGTAGTCACGTAGGCGAAACCTGCCGCTTCATCTAGGCAAAAATCATCGCCCATCATTCCGCAGGCAACTTGCTCGGGGACACCGATAGCGTTGAAGGTGTTCGGATCGACAGCCACGCGCATAAAGAGTCCTTGTGCCGTCGAGGTGTAGTACAACCAACCGGTGGTCGCAGCAAACTTCACGCCGTTTACTCCGGGTTGCTGAGGAAACGGGCCTAATGGTTGATGCTCCATGGTTGGGTGTGCAAGCCAGACGCTGGGGGCTGATACTCTGCCATCTGGGTTAACGTTCACCCGCCAGATCAGACCGGCAAAGCAATCGGCAATTAATATCACACCTTCACTGGCCTTACAGCTGCCATTCAACATGCCGATTGGCGCCGGGAATGTAGCCACAAGCTCAGGTTGCAAAGTATCGCCAGACGACCACGCACGCAGATCAACTCGATACAACATCCCTTTACCTGGGGCGGAGGAGCATACATAAAAGACGTCGTGCTCCATTTCCACAACCCCCATCGCGGGGCAATCAAAAGTGTGAAGTAATTGCGGTTTACCAGCTTGCGGGCTGCCAACCGCTGGAACCAACCAGAGCGCCCGATGAAACACCACAGTTACCAGCATTGATCCATCGGCGCGGACAGCGATGTTCTCCAAAAATGTATTTGGATCGAAAGATGCAACTTCGCACATCGTATAGTGTTTCAGGTAATGGCTAACCATTGGGGCCTCCCGTGACCTGAGCAGAGGCTTCTTCTGCCCGTAAGAAATTAACCTGAGCAACATCCGGCTCGATTGAGCTGACAGAACTAGCGGATGCCGAACAACTTGGAACCTTAGGCACCTTTCCATCCTCGGCATGCACGATGGTCATTTGGAGAAATGTACCAACCATACAGCCTCCCAAAAAAACGCTGTTACTGGCTAGCATTATTCGACTCATACCTCATACGCTACGTTCTCAAGAGCACTCCAACCAGAGTAAATGCCCCCTCACGAGGGGCATTTGATTCAAGGCACGCTAGACAGGAGCTGAGTAAGTTCTGGGTCATAGACTCCAGACAAAAGAACGAACATCACAGTCGCCGGGATATTTGAGCGGTTTTCCCAAGCATGATTTGTTCCGCACTGCACTAATACGTCGCCAGTGCGCAAGACAACTTCCGAATCATCCAGCACCAACGTAAGTTCACCTGAAAGTACGACAACATAGTCGATCGTTTCCGTGCGATGCATTAGAGCATTTCTGGACTGCGCGTTTCCCGTGTGGCCTCCTGCATTACCCAGCGCCTGGAACGCATTATTGGAGGTGGCAGAATCCAGCTTCTTAAAAACCTCGTTGGTAGGCGGCACATGACTGATGCGAATCACCGTGCCGTTAGGCGTCGGCAATTGACGTCGAGGCCCATCCGTTGTTTCAGCGGGCTGTCCTGCAATGACGGCAGGCGACTCGAAGGTCCGGAACGTGTCGATTGAAATGTAACCTGGCAGTGCGGGCGTCGAGAATACATTGGGAGGGGCCCCGTCTGCCAAAACAACAGACTTGCCATTCTTATCGTGTCCAGTCACAACGCGGCGGACAGTGAACTCGTCATGTGACACATCTGCTGCGGTCTGGGAAGGGTTCTCGTTATTCATATTTTTTCCTTCGGGATTATCTAATGGGCAAAATGATCCCCGGGGCAATCAGGGCATATTGCATATAAGTACTGTTGATTTCCGTGCACATTTGCTGATGTGTGTGTGTGGCTGGCTTTTTAACCTACCGACCGAAAATGCAACAAAGCATCTATCTATTAACGATTTTGAGTCCAGGGAATAGGAACAAGAGCGGCCGGGTCGGTATATACGTCTATCAATGCGGGACGACCACATGCCAGCGCATCCTTGAAAGCAGCTTCAAAATCAGAAGTCTTTTCGACCCGGTAGGCCTTCACGCCAAATGCCTCGGCGATAGAGGCGAAATCCGTAGGACCGAACCTCCAATTCTTTTCCAGTGCGGCACTGTCGTCCCATAGAACACGTTCTTGGTTGAAGCCGTGATTATTGTTTACAACCGTCACGGTATTGATGCCGTAACGAACGGCTGTCTCCATTTCAGCCATGTGGTAGAAGAACGCGCCATCGCCCGTGAAACAAACAACCGGCCGATCAGGGTTAGCGCATTTCGCACCCAGCGACGCTGGGAACGACCAGCCAAGCGAACCGGCAGCGCGGATAAGTGATTGACCGGTGCGATCCAAGTAGATATTACGAGCGGCCCAGCCTGCAGAGTGCCCAGTGTCAACTGCCACAAGCGCACCTTCTGGAAGCAAGTCGGACAACATCCTGCAAAGCCGTTCTGGCCGGATGGGGGATATATCCGAAGTTTCATATTCGACAGCCATCCCAGCCCATTGCTTGCGTAACGCTGCAATTCGCTCAAGCCACTGAGGAGAACCAACAGGCCCAGCCAGCTCTGCGCTGAGTTGTTCTAAGACGGCAACCGGATCTCCCAGCAACCCTACTAACAAAGGGTAGTTACGACCAAGCTCACGCGGATCAATGTCAATCTGCACTGCCTTCACGCCAGGTGTGGGAACCGTCCACAAACGGGTGGCCATACTGCCCGTACTCGAACCAATGAAAAGCACAAAGTCGGCTTCGGATACCGCAATGTTTGCGGTGTCGCGCGAATAGTCCCCTACGACACCGACACAAAGCCCATCACTTTCGGGAACGACCGCCTTCGCATCAAGAGACGTTGCGACAGGAATTTTTGAGAAATGCGCAAAGTCCAGAACCGCTGATTGCGCACGCGAGGCACGGATGCCAGAGCCGACCATAATGATCGGGCGCTTAGCTTCCCGAAGTGCTGTTACGGTGGTGCGAATGTCTTCGGGGGCTGAGGTTGGACGCATTGCCGGGCACGAACCATAGCGAGGGTCAGGCTGCATGACACTCTCGAACTCTTCCAGCAGTACACCACCCCAGAAGCCATCCAGTTCCAGGTGCACCGGCCCTGGCGAGCCAGTGGTGGCCACACGGAAAGCTTGCTGAAGCAGATCCGGTAACCGCTGCGCCTTTTCAACTCTAGCGCTGAACTTCGTCAAACCAGCAAAAATTGATCGCTGGTCGTGCTCCTGATAAAAATTGCGCTCGCGAGTATCAGGGGTACTACCTCCCGAGATGGCAAGAATCGGAGACTTTGCCATAACCGCATCCAGCAACCCGGCTGCGAGGTTAGTTGCGCCGATAGCTTGCGATCCGCACACCCCAACACGACCGGATTCACGCGCGTAGCCATCGGCCATATAGACCGCAGCCTTCTCCGAATGGGTGACGACAGACTTTATACCGATAGCAGTCATTTCCTTTATTCCTGGCGGAATAATCATGGGCACGTTGAAAAAATGGTCAACTCCGTAGGCTTTGAGTGACTCTGCAAGAACCCGATTTCCTGATTTTTTTTCCATTAGAACCTTCAATCGATTTTGGGTGGGTGAGAATAAATAGTGTCGAGGTTGCTTAAATGAATGAGTGGAGTATGCGGCGAGCCATCAAGACAGACTTTCGTAAATACACTTAAACCTTCGATTTCTCGGCATTGAAAAGTGCCGTCGGGTGCAGAAAAGCCCATAGATAAATCATTCCGCGACTTTAGCCTGCATCAAGTGTTTTACATGTAAAAATGGTTTAAGAACACTGCATGACGGAAGTTATTATTTATGCGGTGGTCAAAAACATCGCAAAATCATTGGTAGCCCAACATGAATTCCTCCTCCAGATTTAACGCACGCCGTCGTTGCGCAATGCCGTGGGCGTATAGTCGGCAGCAGAGGAAAAGAAGTTGAATTCAATAGGTTTTTTCTCTTCGTTGCGCATACCCGAAATGATGTATCTTCCATTGGACAGGTCATAAATTGCCTCCTGACCCAACCATGGAATCTGCTGGTCATAGCGTTGTGTCATGTACCCTTCCGCTACACGCCACAACGTATTTCTTGAGTCGTACTGATCGGCCAGCACGATTTGCCAGGTATCTTCATCGATGTACATGACGCGCTTTGAAAATATATGGCGTTCACCTGGTTTTAAGTTAGCCTCTACGACCCAGACACGGTGCAGTTCATAACGAAGCAAATCGCTATTAATGTGACCTGGCTTGACGATATCGCTGTAAGTCAAGGTGGGCGACTCAAGCATGTAGTTATTGTAAGGGATGTAGACTTCTTTTTTGCCCACTAACGTCCAGTCATAGCGATCAGGGGCGCCATTGTACATATCGAGATTATCACCTGTACGCTGTCCCTCGGACGCGGGGTACGGACCGTCATAAGCAATCTGGGGAGCGCGTCTGACCCGTCGCTGGCCTGCGCTGTAAATCCACGCTGAACGCGGCTCTTTAACTTGATCCAAGGGTTCGTGAACAAGCACAACATCACCCGCTAACCGCGCCGGCGCTGTAATCAGTTGTTTATAATAGAACAGTATGTTTCCAGGGTTATTCCGATCAAAATTTTTCATATGATCGCGAAAGGTCAACTGCTGAGTAAAATACACTGGGACGAAGACTCCATCCGCCAATGGCGTCGCCTGCACATAGGTGCGACGGTAACTCCCTCCACGATAACGAGTGATGTGGTTCCAAACCACCTCAAGTCCACTCTTAGGAATGGGGAACGGGATCGCAGTATCGAAATTTTCAAGACCGTTCCCGCCAGCGACCAATCGAGTATTCACTGCGTTCCGGCTTACAGCTTCATAGATTTTATCTGGCAACGCAGCAGTACGATGCGTGGGAAACACACGCAGCCGATAAGTGTCCGGATAACGCTTGAACATCGCTATCTGGCCCGGCGAAAGCTTGTCAGCGTAGTTGCCAACATTCTGCGAGTCGATGACAAATAGTGGTTTTTCAGCTTCAAATGGGTCGCTAAGTGCACCATTTATAGAGTTTGGCGTGCCAGCAGACTTATCCAGCCCTCCCGTCCACTTCGGTATGCTTCCCTGTGCATTACCCGCCCTTTCCGCACCGACGGGCGTGAGCGTGGTAGTTAGTTGCTTGGCTTCATCAGGAGAAACCGCAGCCACACTCATCTGAGTGGAAAGTGATGCGGCCGACACTAAAATTATTATTGATTTTTTCACGCTGAATTACTCCCTCTAAAAAGAGACACCGACGTTAACAGCCAGGAAATCGCGATCAATGTTTATGTTGTAATCACCACCAAAGTAGTTTGTATAAGAAATATTCGCTGAGTAGGTGTTCAGGTAGGAGGCATCAAGAGCGATACTGATCGCTTTTGAACCCTCGTTAAAGCCCGGTTCTGGACCATAACCACTGACATCGTGGGACCATGCAACGCTGGGCCGCAGCTCGACACCTGGAATTACATTCGTGTATTCCCATATGGCGCGCGCCCTGTACCCCCAGGATGTACTGGTGGCGAACCCATCACTTGTGCAGTTGTAGGGCGTGGTGCTATTAGTTTGCGCGATGCAGACTGAATTATTCGGGAATAATTCACCTTGTCCAAATGCACTGCTTCGCCCGTAACGCAAACCACCTTTTCCGCCTAGCCCGCCAATGTGTGTGACGCCCACTTCGCCAATGAGAGAAAGACGCTCTGCGCCCATGAACTGATCGAAGAAGTGCGTTGCTGTCAGCTGAGCTTGGGTGACCTCCTTACGTCGGTAGCCTTTCAAATCTTGATTGTTGGCTATTGCCACGTCACCGGAGGAAATCAGCGGGCTTGCAATCGCAACACCCGTGGGAGCCAAGATGAGATCCACGGCGTTGACTTGCAAAGGCATATTAGGTCGATAGCTGAGTTCACCTGCCAAACTCGTACCGGAAGGGAGGCTTGTATTAAAGCTGATCCCATAAAGCTGAATATTTTCCGGATACTCAACAAAGTACTTGCTGCTGCCTAGTCGATACGCTTGAACAAGCGAACCACCCGCAGCACTGGACAGGAAATTATTACAACCCCCGGCTGGGATTCCAAGATTTCCGCAAAGTGCACCAGCAAACCCCGAATCTGTTGCGTGCGGTCCACTGGTCACACCCAAATAGGACTGCCGGCTGTGATAGTTTATGAAGTAGCCAGCAAATTCACTGTTTATCTCCGGAACCAGCCAACGCAGCGCGGCCCCCCACTGGCCGTTGTTTTTAGGTTCTTTATCATCAGAACGCGGCACGATAATACCCTCAGAGGACAGATCGATGCCCAGCGGTATCAACGCCGCTCGCGCTGCCGCATTCGTTGTGAGATCAGGACCTACCGGTTGACCATTGCATCCATGGGCAAGCCCATCCACTTGCGAGAAGAAGGTAGCGCAGTTGTCAATAACGGTCTTTTCCCACTGCAACTGATAAAACGTATCAAGCGATACTTCGTCCGTCAGATTTTGCGAAACATACAGCAGATTAACGGGTATCAACCCTTCCTTGATCTCGGAGCCGGGACGTCGGATGGCGGCAACGTTGACAGGGTTAATAACATTGAGTCCGCCCGTTATAAAGGTACCTTCCCCCCAACTGAGAACCTGCCTGCCAAGACGCACGCTGCCCGGCAGTTCGCCTATTTGATAGTTGTGATAGATGAAAGCATCCAGCACCTCAGCCCCGGAAGACCGACTACCGGTATCCCTGTGACTATTGTTAATATCTTTATAGCGTAGAGAGTCGTCGGTGAGTTTAAAGTCGTACCAATACTTGCCACGAACAAATACGCCACCATCTTCATATTTCAATTCCAGGTCATGAACACCCTTGAAGATCGTAGAAAAATTTTCACCTTTTTTGAAGTTTCGCCGCCCATCGTCGGTGCCACGATTTCTCAGTAGATTAGCGTCCGGGTTTTGTAGCGACCAACTTCCACCCAATGTCAATGTCGAATCAAAGTTGCCTTCTATCTCGCCGACACTGAATTGCGCAGCCGAGACGGAGGTGCCTACAATGTTCATAAACCCAAGCAACAGCAAATGCCGACCAACCTTGGGAATAGGTATTGTTTTTTTCATATGTATTCACTCTTTTTTATTTTTATTTTTGGTACTACACAGTTTTTTTCTGACACGGCCTAACCTGCTGTTAGGCTATCTACAGCGCAACGGAGACACCTCATAGATGTTCTAAAAAAACAGAACCACGACTCACTCGAACCGGATGCCTGCTTTCAAACCCTGAGCACATCAACCTGCAGGTTTTGATTCTGATGGCGTCTCGTGATTGCCCCACGAGATGAACCAACGAACGTCAAAACGCACATGAGTTGCCCGTAAATCTGTCTGCGGGACTTGGCTTGAATCTGCGATCAAATGCCTTTAGACAACGCTCATTCTGCTTCTCTTTGGCTGGGCCTCAATCTGGAATCTACTTACTTCAAATTCAAATTACAAGTACATTTCCGAGAAATTTTGCTCTCCTTGCTCCCCTCGCACCTTCCGAATTATTGGTGACCATTCAGTCGCAAAATGCACGCGATCCAGACCACAGAAACAGCGCTCTCCATAAGGTCACGTTGGCTCATTTCCACTTGGGAAATGAGCCAACAGTCGAGCGTTTCTTAGGAAGAAAAATGGCGCGGCAGATGACGATGACTTTCAAGAATCACTGCGTGACTCAACATTCAACATCGCGCTTCTCAGCAGCAAACGCGCCCACACCCACTGACTGCGGAAGCCGGAAAAGTGCTGATGCCGCTTGAAACATAATAAGAAAAGCCTGCGGCTACAGGCTCCTCAGGTTGTTCATAGCCAGGAGTCATGCTGCATCCACCAATGAATCCGACCACCGCCAAGCGCAGCAATAGGGTTTGTGCACAGCGCCGCACGTGAGAAGTAAAACGGTACATATCACTCCCCCTGCTAGGCTGTCGGAGCCGCCGACGAGTCGGGCGACGTTAGACGCGATCGGCTCACCCCGGCATTGAACTTCCGCATGATGAGCACGAAGAACAGGGGTACAAAAAACACTGCAAAAATGGTTCCCGACAACATCCCACCAATAACGGCCGTGCCAAGCGCATGCTGGGCTCCAGCACCAGCCCCGCTGCCCAAGACCAATGGCAGCACGCCGAGAATGAACGCAAGCGATGTCATCAGGATAGGGCGCAAGCGCATACGCACAGCTTCCATCGTAGCGTCTAGCAGATCCTTGCCCTCTTCGTGAAGATCCTTGGCAAACTCTACGATGAGGATGGCATTTTTACAGGCGAGCCCGATGGTAGTGAGCAATCCGACCTGGAAGTAAATGTCGTTAAACTTCCATGTCAGGACCGCACCCGCCAAGACGCCGAATACTCCCAAAGGAATAACCAGAATCACCGAAAACGGGACCGCCCAACTCTCGTACAACGCTGCAAGTGAAAGAAACACAATCAGAATCGACAACCCATACAAGATTCCCGTCTGGCCACTTGAGGCTTTTTCCTGTCGCGACAGCCCCGTCCATTCATAGCCTATACCGGGGGGCAACTGCGCGATTGCGGCCTCGACAATAGCCATTGCTTCGCCGCTTGATGCTCGCCCCGGAAAAGCCATGCCAAGGATTTCAATCGACGGCACGCCATTGTAGCGTTCCAGTCTCGGTGAACTGGTTGCCCAGGTTGCAGTCGCAAATGAAGTAAACGGAACCATGGTCCCAGCGTTGTTCCGTACGTACCACCGGTCAATATCCGTGGGGAGCATTCGGAAACGGTCGTCACCCTGCAGCATCACTTTTTTGACACGCCCCTGGTCGATGAAGTCGTTGACGTAATTGCTGCCCCAGGCTGCGGAAATAGTGTTGTTAATATCGGCCATGGAAATACCGAGAGCACCGGCTTTGAAGGTATCAACCTGCAATCGGTAATCTGGCATATCTTCAAGACCATTAGGCCGTACAGCGACCAAGCGCTGATCCTTGGTGAGTATGCCCAGCAACTGATTACGAGCCTGCATCATAGCTGCATGGCCGAGGTTTGCTTCGTCCTTAAGCATCAGATCGAACCCCGTTGCGTTACCTAGCTCCGAGACGGCGGGCGGCGCAAAGGCGAAGATCCTGGCGTCCCTAATGGTGTTGAAAAAGGCGCCAGCCTTGGCCGCGACATCGGTGACACTCAGGCCAGGCCCCGTGCGCTCGTCCCAGGGTTTGAGTTGAACAAAAGCGAAGCCCATATTTTGGCCACTGCCCGCGAAACTGAAGCCTGACACGGAGAACACGCCTTCTACCGCATCTTTTTGATCGACCAGGAAGTGATGTTCAACTTGCTTGATAATCTCGTCCGTTCGCGCCCTAGTGGCACCTGGCGGCAATTGCATATTGGTGAAAAGCGTCCCCTGGTCCTCGTTCGGTAAAAAACCGACCGGCAACTTCATGAAGACGAAAACCACCAACGCTACAACCACCGCATAAACCAGCATGTACCGCCAACCCTTGTTCAGCATGTGGCTGACGACGCCCTGGTAACGGAGATTGCCTCGTTCAAAAGTACGGTTGAACCAGCCAAAAAAACCGCGGGTGGCCAACGTATGCCCTTGCGCAGCCGGTTTGAGCATCGTCGCGCACAAGGCTGGGGTGAGGACCAATGCGGCAAGTACCGACAACGACATCGCTGAGACAATGGTGATGGAAAACTGGCGGTAAATAACGCCACTCGAACCGCTGAAGAACGCCATGGGGACGAACACAGCAGCCAATACCAGCGCGACTCCGACCAATGCACCGGTGATCTGATCCATCGACTTGCGCGTCGCTTCCCTGGGCGGCAAACCCTCATCGCTCATGACCCGTTCGACGTTTTCAACGACAACAATTGCGTCATCCACCAGAAGTCCGATGGCAAGCACCATGGCAAACATGGTCAAGGTATTGATCGTGAAGCCGCAAACAGCCAGGACCCCAAAAGTACCCAAGAGCACTACCGGCACCGCGATGGTCGGGATCAAGGTGGCGCGAAGGTTCTGCATAAACAGATACATGACCAGAAACACCAGCACCACCGCCTCGACTAACGTACGCACGACCTCTTCAATCGAGATGCGCACGAAGGGTGTGGTGTCATAGGGTTTGTGCACCTTCATTCCTTCGGGAAAGAACGCTTCCAGCTGCGCCAGGCGCGCATCAATAGCTTTGACGGTATCCAGCGCATTGGCACCGGTGGCCAACTTAATCGCCAATCCAGCCGCAGGCTTTCCGTTATAGCGACCTATCGTGTTGTAGGTCTCGCTGCCCAGTTCGATACGGGCAACGTCGCGCAAACGCACTCTCGAACCATCGGTCAGAGTGCGCAACACGATGTTCTCGAACTCCTCGGCCGTTCGCATACGGGTTTGCGCGGTGATCGTCGCATTAAGCTGTTGGTTGCTCGCTGCTGGCAGGCCACCCAACTGGCCTGCAGACACCTGAACGTTTTGCGCCTGAATGGCAGTTTTAACGTCCACCGGCGTCAGACTGAAGCTGGTGAGCTCATCGGGGTTGAGCCAAATCCGCATGGCGTGTTGCGATCCGAACAAGGTCGTATCGCCGACGCCCTCAACACGACTGATGGCTTCCTGGACATTCGCCGCCACGTAGTCCGACAGATCGGAACCGTTCATGCTTCCATCTTCTGATGTAAAAGCCAGAACGTTAAGGTAGTTGCTGGCCGATTTACTGACAGATACGCCTTGCTGCTGTACCTCTTGCGGCAACAACGGCGTGGCGAGCGCCAATTTATTCTGCACCTGTACTTGGGCTGTGTCTGGATTGGTCCCGTTCTCGAATGTCAGCGTGATGGTGACGGTGCCTGAGGACTCACTGGTCGAAGCCATGTAACTCAGCCGATCCAACCCCTTCATCTTCTGTTCGATAACTTGGGTAACTGTATCCTCCAGTGTTTTAGCTGAAGCACCAGGATAGGTCGCGACAATTGCCACGGCAGGTGGCGCAATGGCTGGATATTGTGCGATAGGTAATGTCAGGACGGAGATAAGACCCGCCAGCATCACAATGATGGCAAGGACCCATGCGAAGATCGGACGATCAATAAAAAAGCGCGCCATTTTCGTCTGCTTCCTATTGATTTTCAGCGGATGGTTTCACTGCAGAAAGATCGGCAGTGTATGAGCGCGTGGGCTGCCCTGGGGTCCATGGCGTTACCTCGACCTCTAAGCCAGGCGCAGCGCGTTGCTGGCCGTCCACAACCAGTTGGTCACCTGCCTGCAAACCGCTACGAATCAACCACTGATCACCAATGGCGCGGTCGGTTTCTAATACGCGACGCTCCAGCTTATTGCCGGCCCCCACAATATAAACTGTCGGTTTACCAGTGCTGTCTCGACTGACAGCTTGTTGCGGTACTAACACCCCCTGCTCTTTTATCCCTATTTGCATAACAGCCCGTACATACATACCCGGCAACAGGTCCGCATTGGGATTTGGAAACACCGCACGCAGGGTGATTGCGCCAGTATCCTGATTCACGGTTACGTCAGAGAATTCCAACCGTCCCTCCAGGGGGTAAGTACGACCATTCTCCAGCACCAGCGCTACCTTTGCGGCGTTAGCTCCGACTTTCTGGATCTCCCCCTTTGCAAGGGATTCTTTGAGGTTGAGCAGCGCCGCACTGGATTGCGTTACGTCTACGTAGATGGGGTCGAGTTGCTGAATCGTAGCCATTGCTGTGGCCTGACTAGCGGTCACCAGCGCGCCGGGAGTCACGGCTGACCGCCCTACGCGTCCAGATATCGGCGCGTCCACGTGGGCATAAGCCAGGTTGATACGACTGGTTTCCACATTGGCCTTCGCTGCTGCGACATCTGCCTTTATCTCGCCCAGGTTGGCGACGGCGTCGTCGTACTCCTGCTGACTCACCGCATTGATGATGATCAGTTCCTTGTAACGATCAGATTTTAGCTGAGCGGTTCTAAGACTTGCCTGGGCCTTGGCCAGCGCTGCGACATTGCTGTTGTAGGCTGCTTGGTAGGGCGCAGGATCAATTTCATAGAGCGTCTGCCCAGCCTTTACGTCACTTCCTTCGCGAAAGTTCCGAGCCTTGATGATCCCATTCACCTGCGGACGGACGTCGGCGACTAAGTAAGGCACAGTGCGACCCGGTAGCTCTGTACTCAACTCAACCGGCTGCTTTTTGACCGTAATCACACCCACAACCGGCGTCCCGGCTGCAGGTGGAGGGCCTATCGGGGGTTTGCCGCACGCACTGATGAGGCAGGAAATCGCCACGACAGCGACGGATGGTAAAAGAACTGCTTTGCGCATGACGAAGCTCCAAAAGTAGGAAGACGCAAACAATAACTAAACGGTACGGTATAGTTATTTGACGATGCGTTCCAAGTCAAGCAATACTGAACGCATTGGTTTAGAAAAAGAGATTCCGCTATGAGAGTCAAAACAGAAGAGAAGCGTGAAGCTATCCTTGCAGCTGCCTCCCAGGTCTTTCAGGGTGCAGGCTTTGAAGGCGCCTCGATGGGAGAGATTGCTGCCTTGGTGGGCGGGTCAAAAGCCACGTTGTATGGCTACTTCAGCTCCAAGGAAGAGTTATTTGTGGCCGCCATGAATGAGGAAGCCGTGAAAGAGTTTGAGCCCGTCTTCGCGACACTGGACAAAGAGGTTGAAGACCTGCAAGAGACCTTGCAGGTCAGTGGCGAGCACGTATTGGAGTTCCTGTGCTCAGCGACGCGAATCCAGACACGACGAGCCATCATCGCCGAGTCCGGACGAAGCACTATCGGAAAGCGCTTTCATGAACTGGGGCCCAAGGTAGGAATAAAGAGAACAGCCGAGTTTCTCGAGAGACAAATGACCCTGGGAAACCTCAGACGATCGGATCCGCTACTGGCAGCCGCTCAACTCACCGCGCTACTTGAGTGTGAAACCGTTACACCACTGATGCTGGGCATAAAAGAAAAACTCACGAAGTCAGAGATTAAAGGTTCTGTTGAGCGAGCCGTGAAGACATTTCTTGCCGCTTATGCCACCTCACACCAGGCGACAGAAACATCAGCAGTAGGGCTAGCCATTAAAAGCTCCAGGAACACCGAGTCCTACCTGTAAGAGATAACGTTCCAAAGCGTGTAGGTTTTCATGTGTAACGATCGCCCCGACGTAGCCATCAGGGCGCACCAATATCCAATCGCCCGTGGCCGGCTCATACGCTTCATAAAAGTGCCCTTGTTCATCAATGACATCGCCATGGGGGCCGAAAGTATGGATATGCAGTCCTGCACGAGACAGCACAGCGTCGCGATCCAAGCCATAACCCAGCAAAGTCCAATGGGGGCCTTTATAAAGATTGAACAACCGCGAAGGATGTCCGGCTGCTCCGCTGATCGGCGCATCGGGGGCTCGATCGCCCGCTGACAAACCGTCAAGTCGCTCAGGCTGTTCCTGGGACAACGTGGACTCGGGATAGCCGATATCGAGTTGGTGCACCTCGCGGCCACGGCGCATATTGCCATGCTTCTGGGCCTCGAGCAGTCGGGTCGCCAGGCCCAGCATTGACGCCGCCACCGGCCGTCGCTCCTGCTCATAACTGTCAAGCAACGCTTCTGGTGCTCCCTGGATAACTGCAGCCAGCTTCCAGCCCAGGTTATAGGCATCCTGCACGCTGGTATTGAGGCCCTGCCCCCCTGTGGGCGGATGAATATGCGCCGCATCCCCCACGAGGAATACTCGATCCATACGGTAGTGATCGGCAAGCCGGGCATTCATCGTATAGAGCGAAGTCCAGGACAGCGATTGAACCTGAATGTCATCGCGTCCCGTGCGCTGCGCCACCAAAGTCGTCAACGCCTCTGCGGTAAGTTCAATATCACCCTCGAGAGGAACCGGCCCCTGTATTTGAAACAAGTGAGTACCAGCCAGCGGGCATAACGAGATCTGCCGAGTCATATCGCCATCGTTGAATCGGTGCCAATAATCACGCGATAAACCCGTTATCACCGCATCGACCACCAAGGCACGGACGCCTAGAGTCTTGCCTGGAAAGCCAATACCTAAAGAATGACGCACGAGACTGCGGCCACCATCTGCACCTACCAACCATCGCACACGCAGCGTTTCTTCGCCGCCCTTGCCTGCCAGTTGCGCTGTCACACCGTCAGCGTCCTGCACGAAATCGACCAACTCGCAGGAAAATTCCGGTATCTGCCCCAGTTCCATCAGGCGCTCACGCATCACCCGCTCGGTTAAAAATTGCGGCACCATCAAAGGCAAATGATAAGGTTCGGCCGAGGTTGGCTTCCCGCGTTCCATTACATCAGCGTCGCTGTAGCTACCGTCGTTGTGGTATAGCCGCTCAGGCGGATAGACGCCTCCAGCGGCAACAATTCGATCGAGGATACCGATGTCCTCGAATATTTCCTGAGTTCTAGGCTGAATACCCTTGCCGCGGGATCCGTGGAACGGCTGCGCCGCTTTCTCGATCAGACGAAATGATATTCCCCTCCTCGCTAGATCGATTGCAAGCATCAGACCAGCAGCTCCCGCGCCGCAAATCAAAACATCTACTGCAAATTGCTCTTTCATAACGCCCCCGATTAAGTGCACTATGCACATACTTGGAGGAGTAAAGTGCTGTGTCAACAAAAAAAGTGCAAAATACACATATTAGCGCTCAGCTTCGAGAGCTTCACGGAGCGTTGCTAGAGATCGTAGGTGTGATGAATCGCCCTCAGCGTGATGAGGCGATGGTGCGAGAAGCCGGTATTTCTTTAGATGGCGCCCTGTTCCCGCTGCTGGTCCTGGTGGAGCGGCTGGGACCCATTGGCATAGTCGACCTTGCTGACCGCGTCGGACGCGATTACACCACTGTCAGTCGCCAAGTTTCAAAGCTGGAGGACCTTGGATTAGTCGACCGCAAGCAAGGCAAGCATGACCGCCGGGTCCGTGAGGCCGTTGTTACCAAAGGAGGCAAGGCAATGACTGATCGCGTCGATGAGGCTCGAGAGAGAATTGGACTGTCTATTTTTGCAACGTGGAAAGAGCGAGATGTTTCAGATCTAGTTCGTCTTATGGGAAGGTTCGCCGATGACATCAAAAAAGATCACCGGATGGCTCAAAAAAATTGACTAACGATAGGGTTGGGCCGTCGACATCATGATCATTGAGAGTTAATCCATTACAGTCTTGAGTCACCGCTCAAAAAATAATTTTGTGCGATAACTGTTTGGACTTGCCCCTACCAAACCGGACACCAACTCCCCGTTAAATTGATGCTGCCGCTAAGCGCCTGAACTCCCTCGGTGAGCGATAGTTCAAGGCGCTGTGTGGATGCTGCTCGTTGTAGTGCTCGAAGGCAATTGCCAAGTTACGCAACGCCGTTTCTCGATCCGGCTTGGGCATGTGCGCCACGTAATCTCGCTTAATCGTCT
>NZ_CAXAPN010000046.1:0-38794 GCF_963971015.1 Pseudomonas sp. RA_15y_Pfl2_54 | reverse complement strand
GGGATAAGAGCTTCGTTGGCGCATGAAAATCCTGGCGATTAAGGGCGATCGCGTCCGCTTAAAAATACGCGGACACCATCGCCCTTAATGCTGGAGTTTTGAAGGTGACTTGGCCAGACGCTTACGGACCTCAAGAGCGGTGCTAGGTTTAGCCCACCGCCCGTGTAGCTCAGCCGGTAGAGCAGCGCACTCGTAACGCGAAGGTCGCAGGTTCGATTCCTGTCTCGGGCACCAATAAAATATGGTGTTTATTGGTTTTTTGCGGATGCTTGAACTTGTCGTGACAGCAGGGTGACAGCATCAGGCGAAAAAAAACATTAGAGCCATGCTTGGGCGGTTTCTTTTTGTTTCTACAGCTAACTCGAAAATTTGGGCAGTAAGCACGCCTTCTACGTTCGAGATATTGCCGCTGATGGGGCTGTGCCTCAAAGATCGGTGCGGATGACAGCTGCAGTTTCGAAAGCCGCGAATGTGAGGCACGAATGTGGCGAAGATAGGGCGAAACTCCCCCTGCCCCTGCGGTAGTGGTCGTAAATACAAAAGATGCCATGGAGTTGTGGCGCACATTCCGCAGCTGCCTGCGCATTTAGTACCGCATATGCTTGAAGCGAGGGATCGAGCAGTTGCACACCAGGTACAGCGGGAACGACAGCAGGGGCTGGGACGTCCTATTGTTTCGATAGAAGCATCCGGTTATCGACTGGTTGCAGTCAGGAACAGGCTGTTGCATTCAAAGGGATGGCGAACATTCCACGACTTCCTTTTTGACTACATCAAAATTGCGATCGGCGTAGATTGGGGTAATGCGGAGTTAGCGAAACCACTCGATCAACGGCACCCTATCTTGTTGTGGTACCACCATCTGTGCATCTATCAGCGGACGTTCATAACAGATTCGGGACGGGTTCATTCCGCGCCGATGACAGGGGCGGTTGCAGCCTATTTGCACCTTGCATATGACTTGTATGCGCTTGATCACAACGCCGAGCTGCAAGATAAATTAATTGGCCGCCTCAAGAACGGAGACAACTTCGCTGGAGCGCAGTATGAGGTGTACGTCGCAGCAACGCTCATTCGCGCAGGTTTTGACCTGGAATTTGAGAATGAGGACGACCGGACCAGTTCGCACTGTGAGTTTGTCGCCACTCACAAGCGCACGAAGAATCGCTTTTCGATCGAAGCCAAGCATAGAGCGGGTACAAAATTTCGGCTCGGCCGTCAACTGAACCGCGCGCTGGCTAAGGCGGCAGATCACCAGCGCATAGTTTTCATCGACATTAACGTCCCAGATACTACAGCGGGGAGCGACATTCCCGATTATCTTCGGACTGCACTGGCAGATTTGAGGGCGTTTGAAGGGCGTTTAATCAATGGCAAGCCACTGCCGGATGCCTACGTGGTCGTGACCAACACCCCGTGGCATCACCATCTTCATACTGAGGCGATTCGCTGCTCGACAATGGCGGATGGTTTCCAGATCCAAGATTTTAAACATGACACTCAATTTCCAAGCTTACGGGCTGCTATTGATGCGAGAGAGCGACATATAGAAATGCACGAACTCCTGCGAGCGATGCGAGATCACTCTGAAATCCCATCGACCTTTGACGGAGAGATTCCGGAATTCGCCTTTGGGGAGGGTGCACCTAGATTGATTATTGGTCAGTGCTATCTTGTCAAAGATGAGGAGGGACGTGAACGAAAGGGAGTTCTTACGACTGCAACAGTGATGGAAGCGGAGCGCAAAGCGTACTGTGGTCTAAGCCTCGACGACGGAACATCGGTGATATCCACGTGGGATCTATCGGAAGGAGAAATAGCTGCATGGCAACGTCATCCCGATACTTTTTTCGGCACGCTTGGACAGCGTACAGCGACAGCCGAGACACCTCTGGAACTGTATGACTTCATCCTTTCGAACTACACCAAAACGCCAAAAGAGCGGCTTCTTGAGTTAATGTTCGGAGCGCCGGACATGAGCGATCTTCAGGCACTCGACCAGTCGGCGCTGGCCAGCATCTATGCCGAGCGTTGTACGAACTCGACATTGGCGATGGCGCAGAAGACACCATCGCTGTGAACGATAAAAAGAGGTTGTACCGCCCGGAAGGTTTAGCCCTTAACTTACGGTCTGTTTGGGTAAGTTAGAATGTCACTGCAAAATCAAATCTCGAATCCGTAGCTCGGTCGTTTTAAAGCAGGGTGCGGAACTCCTTGGCAGTTCTGTTGCTCTCGGCCAAGCTCAGGAAGGACTTTTATACAGAGGGAGTGATGTACTTGGATATCCAGGAACGCCAAAGCTTTTTATCAAATTACGACGTCCATCCATGATCTCCGAAATTTGTTTTAGGTACTGTCCCAATCTCCTTGATTCATCATCATAGCCGCGCCAAAAAAAAGGCACATGTTCGCTAGTTAGGCTTTCAATAAAAGTAATATGAGTCAGCGCTAGAAATATCCTGAAGAAATTTGTAGCGCGATTAAAGTTGTTTCCTAACATATGAACTATTATGTGTCTATTGAATCCCTCGTTGTGCGATTCAGAAGGTTTGTAGAGAACATTCTTAAAGAATAGCCTGAAACAATTTATAACATCTGATTGTGGGCAGATGTGTGTGTAAAAATCTACTTCGATGCTATCGATGCCATACATCCCGGGGTGCCAGTCGTAATCGCTAACACGGCGACTTCCCCAGTGTTTCAAGATCGCTCTAAGCCTTTTCTCGAAAATGGGGCCGCTTACATTGCCCTTGTCCTCATCTAGTATTAGATTTTGTAGCTTGCGTAATCCACCCTCAAACACAGGGATTAAGGACATTATTGCTGCATGATCAAGCCCCATATAAAACGACTCAATTGCCTCAAGGATTATTAGGCGGTAGTCCTTAAGTGCTTCGCTTTTTGAAAAGTAATTCAGGAAGTATGCAGCAACTAGGTCTATTTCAAAAATATCATAGAGCCATTTTTCCACTGCAGTATCTGGGGTTTGTGAGGTCATGGCTTTATGGAAGCTTTCCGACATATCCCCTTGCCCTAAATATAAAGGGATAGGAATTCCATAGGGGAGCATGCGGGATTGAATGCTTGTTGCTCTTCCCCATTTGATGTTGAAATATTCAATAGGGTGCTTTAGTAGTAGGAAGTTGCTTTTGTCGATAGTTATCTTGAATCCAGGCTTGCCTACGTCAACTTCTTCGACAATGACCGAGATGCCTTCGCGACGCTTAAAGGTCTCAATAATCAGCGACGCGTTCAATTCAGGCGCTTTGTAGAGCTTCTTCAAAGTCTTTGTGTAGTCCATTTCGTCCATGCCTCAAGGAGTCGGTAGCATTCTGAAGCCTTCCGTAAAAACTGCCTACTCAAAAAAAAACCGCCAAAAAAGCACTTATCCCCCTCCCGCCGACGCGCTTCGTGTGCGTTTTTTTTGCAAACACAGATGTAGTGCAACCCATCGTCAAGCACAGGCGGGCCGTGGGGCCTCCCAAGAAATCGCCAATTTCATTTTGTGCAACGTTTTGAAGAAAAATGACAAGCCATAGTACAGGCGACAGGCCCCTCCTAGGCACGTTTAGAGACATCAAGCCCAATGGCAATAGGGGGGCGACAGAATTTTCTCAAAATAAACGGCTTGTTTTTTTGGTTGCATTCATGATTCCGTGGGAGCAAATGAAAAGCGTGCAGGCCATACGAATAAAGGCTTTCAGCCAAGTTGGCAGGGTTTTGTCGATTACAATTTTCTTCGGGTGAGCGCTGGCTCTGCTGCATTCGAAAACACAGGTTCCGCTCATTCGGGGCCGGGGCTGAAAACAGCTTTTTTGAGAGTCTTCGAAACAGAAAAGCCTTGCAGGGTGGTGGTAGATCGAAGGAGAGAGTGAGGCAGCTAGGGCGAGGGTTCTCCAGGGGCTAGCGCCCCCGAAACACCCTCACCGTTGGACACTTTCAGCGATCAAGGTTTTCGTTTTTAAGTCTCAGCAATTCACCAGGTGTGTTCACTGATACTTCTTTCGACACAATGGGTGGCATTGTTACCAATGATGGTGCTTGTGCGCTTTTTTCATCATCGCCAAACAGTTTCTCAAGGTCTTTACCGAAAGCCTTCCAGGTAAGCTCATTAGTTTTTGCTTGTCTCTCGCGCATGCTATTACAGCCGCGCAATAAACCGTCGTGCTCTTCAAGACTTTTGAGAAACAATGCGCGGGACAAAGCGAACATTTCTAGTAGACTTTCCCGCATACCGTCTTGAGCAAATACTTTTGCAAGTTGGGCTTGCCAATGCGCCTTGTTAATCGCATTGGGAGCGCTTGCCAGCTTTAGACGAGCTTCTGCTACTCGAATGATCAAGTTATTTTGAAGGCCGGTCCTGGCTTCGGCGGTGGCTCGTAGCGCCTGAGCATCGCTCCTAAGTTTTGCGCTACGTTCAATTTCTTCATTGATTTTATCTTGGTCGACGGTGGCTGAATTCGCTAGTTTATTCCAAGACGCATCGGCACGCTTTGCTTGCCCTTCTAGCTCAGCGGCTTTTTGATTAAGCCGCTGGCTTTCCTGTATGACTTCGGTGAGCTGCGTTTGCAGAGAGGTGTAATGTTCTTTGTCGGTGTTAAAGCAATCCACGCGCTCCAGTAGCTCTGGTGCGAGGTTGTCGTGATCTATAGTGGCGAGTTGCATGTCGAGTTCCTTCGTCAGTTAATTTATTTTACGTGAGTTAATACACGTCTGTGGTTTGATTTCTCGGCCATCTGCAGTCGTGTTGCTGATGACGACACGTTTCCAAGAAGAATCAAGTAGGTCATTAAGCGCCTAGCTCAGAGATAGGTTGTTTTTAATATGGCCAATAAGAAGTCGAAAAGCATGTCATGACTACATGTTAATATTAACACGGCACAACGTTTTTTTATGTTTTTAGGGGGGGCGATGCGAATTAACTGTAGAGATTGTGGCAATAAAGCACTCATCACCAAAGTTGCAGAAGAAACGCCGAAGTACGCAAAGCTCTACTGCATATGCCTTGAGCCGACTTGCGGGCATGGGTTTGTGTCGGAGCTATGTTTCTCACACACGCTAAAACCATCTAAGATCATAAAAGATCACGGCACCATACTGGAGCGGCTATTGCAACTTTCCGGAGATCAGCAAATGCAACTTCTTGAACAATTGGAGATTTTGACATGACAGGAGCCGTACCAGGGGTTTTGACCTTTCAGGATCTTCAGCGCGTTACGGGATACCAGAGGCGCTCGGATGTTGAGCGCTCATTGATAGATCAGGGGGTACGATTTTTTCGCGGTCGTACTGGCCCCTGGACAACTCTTGATCTAATCAATCGAGCGGGCGGTTTGGATATGCAGCCAGCGAACGACAAATACGCTCCTGACATCCTGTGACTAGTCAGGCAGAGCAAAAGCTGCTCGCCAAGAGGGGGGGGCAGTGGCGGTGGCGTGCCTGATTGTCCTTCACCTCGGCTTCCAACCTCAGCAAGCTAGATCAAAATTTTTAGATCCGTCAACGAAAACCACATACCCCCCCCTGTTACCGCGTCTGATTTCGAAAACAGAAGGGATACGCGGGATTAAGGGATAGCCCTTATAAACCGGGGCTTACAGAGCCATTCTTTATTCCCTGCCTTTTTTTCAAGGGAATTTTTGAGAGGGGAAAGCCTTTATCAAACAGAGATGTATTCCCTTATCCCTTTTCTCTATTCTATTAAGGGAATGCTGTAGGCCGTGTATTTGCTGGCTCATTCCCTCATTCCCTCATTCCCTTAGAAAAACTGCTGCCGACAGTTGCCAAGCCATAAGCAGCCTGACAACTGCGCGCGCCTTCGCTGCATGATTTCAAGGGAAGCGGGTCACTACGACAAAGGGAATCGATTCACTGCGACAATTGAGAGCGCCCGCGCTGGCGCGCAAAATTGCCTCATCGGCCTGCGCTTTCGTGTTCGAGTTTTGCGGGATCAATCACATAAAAACGCGACTTCCCTCCTCCTGGCATGAAGTAGCTTTTGTTGGCGCGCTTCTGGCCTTTCTCATTATCCACTTTGGCGAGCGCGTCCACGTTCTGAAGCGCACGAATAATCCTATCCAGACTGAAACCGATAGCAGCCTCTGCTAGACCTGGCTTATTGAATAAGTACAGGCGCACACCATCATCGACTTCGTAATAACCGGCTCGGTTATGCACAGTAGTGGTGCCAGAGTGACGGAACTCGGAAAAGCGACTGTCTCCGTGCAAGTCAATAAAGTTAGCGATGCCACGCAGTATTTGCCGATCCTCCGCGCTACCGTCTCCCATTGTTGAAAGCCATTCGTTAAACAGGAGTCGGCATGCATTGACGGCGGTACCTTTGGGCCAGTTCAGCAGATTACGGCGAATAGCCGATTCACCGGCCAGAGCCATAATCGCGAAACGATCAGCTACACGACCAGCCTGTGAACCCTCTGTGGCAAAGGCCTCCCTAACCTGTCGGAAGGCGCTATGCAGATCCTCGGGTTGTTGAATCAGTGACTCCACAAAGGCTGGGCCTACATGGCCATAATTCTGAGAAACAGCATCGTTAAGCGTTCGGTGAAACTCTTGCCCACTCATTCCGTGCACATCATCGAAAGCGCGGTGTGTACGAGTACCGGCATTGACGTCCACCATGCGCAGCTCGGCCCCGGCGTGGGCGCCACTACCACCGATGGCTGCATGGTCCGACAATGAGCGCTCGCCGCTGGAAAGCGCCAATACACGCCAGGTCAATTTGGCGCGCCCTTCTCGCTCCCTGGTCATGGTGCCCTTGCCCATGCCGTTGGCGATGGCATACGCCATTTCCTGAACTCGCTTGGGGTCGGCCCGTTTAATTTCGTCCAGGATTAATACGGTGTCGTTGCGCGAGGCAGCCTCAATCTCGACACCGCCTTTCGATACGTCCCATGACGCAGCGAAGCTCCCTGGATTGCCCCACACGGACGCGGCCAAGAGCTGGGCAAGCGATTTGCCACTAGACGAATCACCCACCAGGTGCACACCGCCTCCATTCACCCCCACCTTGGCGAGCAGAGGCCCTGCCAACGCGCAACAGACCGACAGGATCAACACAGGGTTGCCCAGGCAGTGGGTAGCAATCTCGGTCTGCCAGCCGCTGATAGCCCCCTTGCTGGTGAAGATATTGGCTGCCCTGCCAGAGTCCTGGAAACGCACGTTGTCGCCACCAATGACGCGAGATGGAAGCACAAATGCCCCGGACTCATGCCAACCCGGTTTGCTAGTGGTCGCGATCACCAACTCGGGCGATTGATGGCTAGCGAGGTAGGGCACGATCTGGCGGCGCTGGTGGTGCTCGATGACCAGCCCCCGCCCCATCAGAACCTTCAGAACCTCATCGCCTTTACCGGCCAGTGCTTCCATGGGCATGACCCACTCAATCCGCTTTCCCCGGTGACTGAATGACAGCAGCCGGCCAATGGTGCCATCTTCCGAGTTAACCGTTTCGGCTTCGACGGTTAACGGTGCGCAGATCCAATTATCTATGGGGATGGCCTTTTCATCCGGCCCGCTTTGCTTCAGGCCGTGATACCAGGTACCAGCCTTGTGGAACTTGCTCTCCACGGTGCAAGGGTGCTCATAAACTGCGTAGCGGGGCCGATCCAGCTTTTCCGCTTTAGGCGCTTGCGGCTCGCCCACCAAGCTCAAGCTCGGAGGTTTTTCGTATGTGCTCATGGTTTGAGGCTCTTCTTGGATTGACCCGCAAGCCATAGGTGCAGGTCATTAAAATCTGATAGGTCGGACGGGGCGTCATCGGGCCACTCGGGGAAAATCACACGGGCATCGGCTGCGCGGGCTGCCTGGTTGGCAGCGCGCTTTCCCGGGTTGCCTACCGTGTCGCGGTCGTCATCCCCGGCAATCACCAGATCCAGCGTTGCGCCGTAGCGCTCACGCATTGCCACGGCCACCGGTTTCAGGTTGCCCGCGTTCATTGCGCAGACCACCGGACTCCCAGTGTTTTGGTGCAGGGTTGCGCCCGTGGCCCAGCCTTCGCACACATATAGGCGGCAGCCTTCGGAGAACTTGCCCAGGGGCGAATAGCAGCCCTGGACACGGCCGTCCTTCAAAAAGCGTTTACCGCCGTCCGGGGTGATGATTTGCAGATTGATGAGGCGTCCGTCATCGCAGAGCGGAACCAGCAGACGGCCCTGACCCGACTGGCGCAACAGATACGGCTGTACACCTTTCGCCAGCAGGTAGGTGTGCAGCGGATAGGCAGGCTTCCCCATTTTCCAGAGCTGCGAAGCATGAAGGGCCGCATCACGATTTTTCTCCTTCTGGAGCTGCTGCTCACGCGCACGCCACGATTCGCGCTGCTGGTCGACCTGTCGACGGCGTTCATGAAACTGCTGAGCATCGGCAGCCGTAAGATTGAACAGGCCGAGGCGCAGGCGCTCATCAATTTCCTTTGCTGCGTCCATCTGCCCACATCCGCGCAGGTAGGCCAGCAGCGACACTAGATCGCCGCCATGAGCGCCATTGTCGGCAAAGTCATTCCACCGGCCAGAGTCGAGCGAAACGCCGAAGGAACCGGCTTTCCGATCCCCGCGAGCAATGTTCGCAGCCACCCATTCGCGGCCTTTGCGCGTTCCACTGGGAAACCATTCAGGTAACAGCGTTTCCGCTGCGCTTAGGGCGTGCTGCGCGGTGTGTCGGATCAGTTCGACGGGGCTAGGCTTCATCATGGTTTCGCCTCCTCCCGCACGACGCTGATCCATACAAACAAACTGCTGTGAGTGGCTTTGTCTGCATCAGAGGCTTTTTTCGGGCAAGCCGATCCCATCAACGCATCTCTGCGCTTTTGAAGAGTGTTCATCTCGATTTTCCCGTAAAGATGGGAGGCGGTTTAGGGAGTTTGTATGCTCGCTAACCTGCGTTGTGGCTCACATCAGTTGTAGGTAGCTGTAAAGCTATTTTCTTGGGTGCCTCATTTTGGGCAATCTGGCGCGATGTTGTCGTAACCAGGTAATTACCTCTGTCGCAAACCATCTTTTCGCGGCTTTTACTCCAGTAGCACAAGGCTGTACGCTCGTCGGAAAGCCGGGCTGAACAACCACTCTGCGCTCAACTGTGTAGGGGGACAGTTTCAAGTAAGCGGCGATGTCATGTGATGTCCATAATTCATCTTCAGGCGCTATCATCGGGCGTTTCAGCTGCCGAATCAGTTCGTGAAGCGAGCCGATCAGATCTACGAGGGTATTTTTCAAATCAGACGACATGGGTTCTCTCCGGGAACTCAACGCGTGGCTTCGGTAGTTGGCAAACCATGGACTGAATTACCAGCGAGATGTCCTCCCCAAGCGAATCTAAAATCGAGGCGATCATCTGAGGTGTGTAGGTAGTGGATCGCTGCACCTCACCGAACAAAATACTCATCAAGGTGATCGACTCTTGAGCGCGTTCCAATTTGTAAAACTCATCTTCTGAAAGGCTGTAGGGGCGATTCATTTCTTAACTCCCACGCGCCATGCACCAATGTTGCGTAGGGCTTCGAGATCGACCAGGAAGGTGGTTGAGGACAGTGTTAGCTGACCCAGCGATTGGCCGGCGCGATCAAATAGGGAAATGGTGATCATGCCGATGCTCCTTGAGGTGCCGCAGGGCCACACGTGACCGATTGGTTCATCTCAATGGGGACGGGGCTGGCATCGGTATTCAACAGAGGAGTAGAATTCATTGATCGCATGGTTTTTCCTGAGAGTTCTGTGCGGTGAGTCGGGTCAGTGGTCGAAACACTGACTCGGCACTTTTCATTTCTGGCCTGCATTCGTTCGGCCGCGGTGTATTTTTAGTCCCTTCTCGTAGTGATCCCTTTTGTGCTGCCGCCTTCACCTGGCGCCGTGCCTTGCTACTCGCTCGATCCAAGCTTTTAGCTCTGTCATCAATATCAAACGTCGGCGTCCGAGCTTAAATGCCTTGAGGTCACCTGACGCAATCACTTCGTAAATTCCCGACCGTGAATGGCTCGTCAGGCGTGCTGCTTCCTCAACGCTTACAGACAGCGAGGATGGCGATTCTGCGTGGTTCATCTGTTTTCTCCTTGAATGCCCTATGGGACTGTACGATACTGTATCGGACGTAAACATATTATTTGTAAGTAACATAATCTGCAAGCATTTTGTTTGTAGACGAATAGGGATGGCAGATGGCTAACCGATCGAAAAAGGTGGTGCTTTCCGCGCGGATTGATCCATATCTCAAGGCAGCACTGGAAATGTTCGCAGCATCGCAGAATCAAAAAATTGTGAAGCTGCTGGAGACTTTTTTAGAAAATGGACTGGACGCTAGCGAGGTAGATAATCCATTTCCAGGTTCGAAAAACGGTGGCGAAAAAATCAGTTTCATGAGTCTTTTCACCGCTATCTGGTCAGAAGACGAAGTGCTTTTTAAGGTGAGGGCGGGGGTACTCGGGCCTGCATACGCCGGAGAAACTACGTGGCGAGAGGCGATGGTCGTAACGGGGGGCGATTACTTCAAAGGTGAAACTGACCTATACGGAGATTTGAACGGTCAAGCTGAAGAGTTCGGGTACTCACCGCCATGGAAGTACTCGCTGAATTTGGACTTGATACGGGAGGAGTGGCCAATGGTCGAGGGCTACGTCGCGTTTATTGAGAACAACAAACCGTTCTCGCCTTCCTATGACGATTACAAAAGAATGAGGGTGGATTCGGACGCTAAATAAGCTCCACCGCTGCTGCCTTGCTGTCGGGCGCCAGGTGGGCATAGCGTAGAGTCATCTTGAGGTCGGCGTGCCCCAGCAGATCCCGAATCGTGTTGAGCGGCACCCCCTTCATTGCCAGCTTCGACGCGAAGGTGTGACGCAGATCGTGCCATCGGAAACTGCTTACGCCTGCAGCCTTCAATACGCCATCCCAAGATTTTTTGACGTTATCCATGACGCCACCTGTTTTGCTTGGAAAGACCCGCGCACCGCTTGATTGATCCTTCCAGGCCTTCACCACCGCGAGAGCCTCCTTGTTCAGCGGAATGTGCCTTGTCTGATCGGATTTGGCTCCTTCGCCAGCGACGGTCAGTGTTTTTTGCTGCAGGTCGATGTCGGCCCAGGTCAGCTTGAACAGCTCGCCCCGGCGAAGACCGGTGTTCATGCTGATGATGGCCATCGGTTTAAGGTGGTCGGCGAATGCTCTGTCCCTCAGATCCAGCAGCGCATCCTTCTTTCGCTCAGCACGCCATTTGTTCGCGCTGTCGCGCTCGGCCCTGATTCGCTCCTCTCGATCATCCAGCGCCTGGCGCAAACGTTGCTCCTCTTCCTGGGAAAGGAATCGGACACGACCTCGAGTATCGAGCCTCATCGGCTTCAGTTTCGCCATCGGGTGCTGCTCGAGCACTCCCCATTCTACAGCTTTGGATATTGCACCTCGGAGGGCTGCCAGCTTTCTATTTGCCGTGGCATCTGTCAGGCCGGCGGTCAGCCATTTCACTCGCATTGTCTCAAGATCGTGCTGCGTTATCTCAGACAGAGTTTTCTCCATCAGCGTGACGAAACTGTACTCTATGGCGTGCCGCGTCTTTTGGTGAGCCTTGTGGTGGGTTTCCAGCCAGGGGTAGTAGCTTTCATCCAGGTACGTTCGGAGGGTATGCGCAGTTCGTCGCTTGCTCTTGGCGGCGATCAGCGGGGTGCCATGGGCGTGCGCCTCTGCAAGCCAGCGCGCTGTCTCAGTCCTGGCCTGGTCGAGAGTCATCATTCCTACGCGACCCAATGTGGCTGCCTTGTTTCTGCCCCAGCTCACCATGTAGCTGGCGTGGCCGCTGGGCAGCACTCGGATAGACAGACCGGGCTGGGCGGTGTCGTGTATGCGGAATTGCTTTTCTTGAGCTTGGATGCCCGAGAGGATTTTGGCGGTGATCTTGGTTTTCATGCGAGAGCGTCCGTGACAGCAAGGTGACAGCAAAAACGACTATACGGGTCTGTTTCGGCGGACTCAACCAGACGCTCATTCTCAAGTTTTACCGGGCTTGGCCCGCAATCATTGAGGCTAAAAACGCACTCGTAACGCGAAGGTCGCAGGTTCGATTCCTGTCTCGGGCACCATCCCCTTATTTCACCTTGCGGCTCAAATCCTCAACGGTGCGTTTGAGCTGGTCCATCGCCCGATCCTGATCGTTGATCTTCTGCTTCAGGTTTGAAATCTCGCTGCTGTTCGAGCTGGAGCTCGAGCCACTGTTGCGCTTGAGGTCTTCGACCTGACGGCCAAGTGTGTCCAATTCACGATCCTGCTCTTTGACTTTGTTCTTCAGCTCATCGATTTCCTTGCTGCTGGCACTGCTGCTCGAACCGCTGTTGCGTTTGAGCTCTTCAATCTGGCGCGACTGATCATTGACGGTGTCGCGCATCTTTTTCAGTTCATCGATGCTGATGTCGCTTCTGATGACGACCTCTTTGCCGTAATCGTTGTGAATCAGAGAAACCTTGTCGCCATAGGAGGGGCTGCTGGTGCTCAGTTCAACGGCCATTGCACTGGCCGGCAGGGCCAGTGCAGCCATTAAAGTGGTGACGGAGACAATGGAGGACATCTTCGAAAAGCTGCGCATCACTGGTTTTCCTTGTGAACAGCGGAGAGGGTGCCGAAGTGGCACATCGCTATGACTCGAAATCCACCGTTATGTTCCGCAGGTCAACTTTTTGTGGGAGAGATGTAAAGAGCCGTGTAATTCGTCATGCAAACGTCCTATATTCGGTGCCTGCATGAGCATCGCCCAGCAGTTTTCAGATGATCCCGAATGGTTCCGAAGGCCGGACAAACCGCGTCAGAGAGATCCTTGATGATCCAGATCCATCCTCCATTCTTACGATCAGCGAGAACGCCATGACCGAATTAACTCAAGAGCAACGTCACGAACAAGCGCTGGAGAAATACAAACTCGATGCGCCGCAGCTATTGGAAGAGATCAAGGATCTCAGTCCCGATGATCAGAAAGATCAGATCCAGTGGGCGTTCGAAGACGAAGCCGAAGCTCAGGGCTTGCAGCCGTGGGAGTTGACGCTCAAGTACACGAGCACGCCAGAGGAGTTCGAGGCGCAGCGTCTGGTGCTGCACAAAGAGGCGGCCGAAGTGCTGGGCGTCGAGTGGCAAGAGTATTGCGAGATGAATAATCTGGTGGTCTGAAACAAAAACGCCAGCCTCAACCGGGCTGGCGTTTTTTATCGCGTGAAGGTCTTAGAGACTCAGGCGCATCGACAGATCCACCGCTTTGACATCCTTGGTCATCGCGCCAATCGAGATGTAATCGACCCCGGTCTCGGCGATCGGCAGCAGCGTGCTTTCGTTGATACCGCCGCTGGCCTCCAGTTTTGCCTTGCCGCCGTTCAGGCGCACGGCTTCGCGCATGTCGTCCAGGCTCAGTTCGTCGAGCATGATGATGTCCGCGCCGGCCGCCAGTGCTGCTTTGAGCTCATCCAGACTTTCCACTTCGATTTCCACCGGTTTGCCCGGGGCGATCTTGTGCGCGGCGGCAATGGCTTGCGCGATGCCGCCGCTGGCAGCGATGTGGTTTTCCTTGATCAGAAACGCGTCGTACAAACCGATGCGGTGGTTATGGCAACCGCCGCAGGTCACCGCGTATTTCTGCGCCAGGCGCAGGCCCGGCAGGGTCTTGCGGGTGTCGAGCAGCTTGACCTGAGTGTCGGCCACGAAGTCTGCCAGGTATTGCGCATGCGTTGCCACGCCAGAGAGCAGTTGCAGGAAATTCAGAGCACTGCGTTCGCCGGTCAGCAGCGAACGGGCCGGGCCTTCCAGATGAAACAGCGGCTGATTGGGCTTCACCCGCTCGCCATCAGTCACCTGCCAATGCACGGCCACCCGTGGATCGAGTTGGCGAAATACCGCATCGACCCACGCGGTGCCGCAGATGACGGCCGCGTCCCGGGTAATGATGGTGGCTTTGGCCAGGCGTTCGGCCGGGATCAGTTGCGCGGTGATGTCGCCGCTGCCGATGTCTTCGAGCAACGCACGGCGCACGTTGGCTTCGATTTCGGCGGTCAAATCGGCGAGACGTAGATTCGGCATAACGGGCTCCACAAACAAAGTGGGTCGATTATAGGGGCATGGCACGAACCAACCCAAGGCGGGAACGCGCGTGCTGGTCTGCATTCGGTCGATTTTATGTGAGCAAACCCGGCGAACGCGCGGTCATTGCAAGGTAGGCGGGCATAGGGGAAACCCTGACGCCTCTGGCGCTGGAGACATCTTTTGCAAGATAATCCGCCTTGCATTTGACGTCATAGCTTTGACATCTCCTGCGCTCGAGGTTTGTGCTCAAAGAAGAATCACCGTTCCAGGAGGCTTGGATGCACAACGACGGGAAAGTAGTGCCTTTGCACAAGGCCGCTACCGATCAGGCGAATCACTCGCCGCTCGCCCGCCTGCCAGTGATTCTGCTTCAGGTTCGCGACAAGGCTGCCCAGCAACTTCGCCAGGGTTTGCAGGAGCTGTTCGATAACGCCGATGACACCTTGTTTGAAATGGCCGACCGCGCACGCAACGACGTCGAGCAGAATATCTTTTTCGAAGCCATGCGCGACCTGCGCCTCAAGCGCAAGAACATTGAGCGCGGCTTTCTCGAACAGTTCTTCGAAGCCTTTGTCGGCCTCACTCAATACGATTTCACGCACAACACGCTACCGCACGCCCTGATTTACGAAGACCTGGCACCGCGCACCGATGACATGGAGCGCAATGTGGCGGTTGAAACCATGGTCGGTCGAGTGCTCAAGCGCGATGGCTTCGCGCTCGATCAACTGAGCACCCGGTTCAACGCGCTGCTCGGCAACACCCTTGACGATCAAACCAACCCGCTCGGCCCGGCGCTGCTCTGCGAGTATTTCCTGCAAGCCGGACGCAACCTCGGCGTGGAGATCAAGGTCAAGTTGATCCTGCTTAAACTGTTCGAGCGCTATGTACTGGCGGACACGGAACAACTTTATGCCGAAGCCAATCAACTGCTCAGCGCAACTGGAGTGTTGCCGGACCTGAAACCGGCACCGGCGCGGCGAGCTATCGATCGTGCTGCGGCCACGGTGGACAGCGAAGAAAGCCAGGGCCCGCCGCCCGCGGACGACAGCGTGCAGGAAGTCTTCGCCGCGCTGCAGGCGTTGTTGTTGCAGGTGCGCGGCAGTGTCGCGCCGACTCTGGAACCCAGCGTTTGCGCCCAGCCGATCACCACCCGCGACCTGCTGCGCCTGCTGTCACACTTGCAGCAATACGTGCCGGCGTTGGCAGCGCAAGACGATTTCGATCTGCGCAATCAACTCGAACAGTTGCTGACGCGGGTCAGTGTCAAAAGTGGCAAATCGCGGATTGTCGGCGGCGCAGACGAAGACGTGATCAACCTGATTGCCATGGTGTTCGACTGCATTCTCGATGACCGCAATCTGCCGGACTTCCTCAAGGCCTTGATCGCCCGCTTGCAAATCCCGATGCTCAAGGTGGCGGTGCTGGATAAGAGTTTCTTCAGCCGCAGCAGCCATCCGGCGCGGCGATTGCTCAACGAAATCGCCGACGCGGCGATGGGCTGGGGCAATTGTGACGGTGATGCGCGCGACAGTTTGTATCAGCGTATCGAACAAGTGGTGCAGCGCTTGCTGACGGATTTTGTCGATGACCCGGCGATTTTCTCCGAGTTGCTGGCCGACTTCCTCGCTTTCACCAGCGACGAACGTCGTCGCAGCGAGTTGCTCGAACAGCGATTACGCGATGCAGAAGAGGGCCGGGCGAAAACCGACCTGGCGCGGCGCCGAGTCGAGCAGGCGCTGAATCAGGCACTGTTGGGTAAAGTCCTGCCACCGTCGGTGGTGACGTTCGTGCAGGACGCCTGGAGCAAAGTGCTGCTGCTGACCTGCCTCAAGCATGGCGATCAATCCGCCGAATGGCAGGCCGATGTGCAAACCATGACGCAACTGATCTGGAGCGTGCAGCGGCATGAAGACGAGCAATCGAGCCTGCGTCTGCTGGCGCTGGTACCGGGGTTGCTCAAGTCATTGCGTGATGGCCTGACCTGTTCGGCGTTCGACCCGTTTGCCACCAGCGAATTTTTCAGTGAGCTCGAAGCCTTGCATGTTCGCGTGCTGGAGCGTTCCGCAGAGGCGGATGAGGCCACGGCGCTGGTCGAGGTGTCGCAGCAGATCGTCTTGCAAACCGCTGATGAGGACGGCATGGCGCTGGTTCGTTTGCCTTGCGATGACGCCGGGCTGCGTCAGGTCGCTCAACTGCGTCTGGGCAGTTGGGTGGCGTTCGAGGAAGATGAGGAACATACCCTGCGCTGCAAACTCGCGGCGATCATCGAAGCCACCGGCAAGTATGTGTTTGTCGACCGCACCGGGATGAAAGTGCTGGAGCGCAGCCGTATCGGCCTGGCCCTTGAGTTTCGCCGTGGTGCGGTACGCGCATTGGACGACACCTTGTTGTTCGACCGGGCGCTGGAGTCGGTGCTGGGCAATCTGAGGCGACTCAATCGCGCCAAGTGATCGCGCGCCGGGGGCCGATCACGGCATACTGGGCGCCAACACAGTCGGCGTTGAAGGAATCGGTATGCAGTTGGATCCCGCTAGCGGGTGGTGTCACGGGGTGCAGGTCTGCCCATCGCCCAACTTCAATGAACGCCCTGCGGGCGAAATTTCCCTGTTGGTGATCCACAACATCAGTCTGCCGCCTGCGCAATTCGCCACCGGCAAGGTGCAGGCATTTTTCCAGAACCGTCTGGATGTCACCGAACATCCCTACTTTGCAGGTATTGCCGACCTACGAGTCTCGGCGCATTTTCTGATCGAGCGTGACGGCAAGGTCACCCAGTTTGTCTCCTGTCTTGAGCGGGCGTGGCATGCGGGCGTGTCGATTTTTGACGGACGCGAAACCTGTAACGATTTTTCCGTGGGCATCGAACTCGAAGGCACCGATGATCTGCCGTTCACCGATGCGCAATATCAGGCACTGACAAGGCTGACGCGGCAGTTGCAAACAGCATTTCCGGCGATCACCGGCGCACGCATCTGCGGACACAGCGACATTGCACCCGGGCGCAAGACCGATCCTGGCCCGGCATTCGACTGGGCGCGTTACCGCGCTGCCCTGGCACAAGAGGAAGGACAATGAGTTTTCTGGTGTTACTGCTGGCAGTCTGGGTCGAGAAGTTCTCGGCCCTGCGCCATCGGGTTCAACGCGATGGCGGATGGATCCGCGAACTGAACAAACTCGAAAGCAGCGCGCGATTGGCCAATCGGCCGTGGCTGGTGCTGACGATTCTGGTGTTGCTGCCGGTGGCCTTGCTCGGCTTGTTGCTGGTGGTGCTGGAGCCTGTGGCTTATGGCTTGCTGGCCTTGCCGGTGCACTTACTGGTGGTGATTTACAGTCTGGGGCGCGGCGACTTGCTGGGCGGTCTCGGGCCGTTTCGCGATGCCTGGCGCCGTGAGGATCTGCAAGCGGCGGCCCATGTTGCCAAGCGTGATCTGGATATCTGCGCCGACAGTGGCGAGCAATTGCTCGATCAGGTCCAGGGCCATTTGTTGTGGCAGGCCTATCAGAGCTTCTTTGCGGTGATCTTCTGGTATTTCGTGCTCGGCCCGGTGGCTGCGCTGGCCTATCGCTTGTTGGCGCTGGCCGAAGAACATGGCCAGAACCCGGCACTGGTTGAACGGGCCGCGCAACTGCGCCATGCCTTCGACTGGGTGCCGGTGCGATTGTTGGCGGCGAGTTTTGCCCTGGTGGGCAACTTCGTTGCGGTCAGTCGGGTGATGCTGCATGAACTGTTGAACTGGAACATCAGTGCTGCGCAACTGATCAACAAGGTCGGATTGGCGGCGGGGGAGATCCCGCCACCTGCGGTGGGCCCTGAAGGCATCAACACCCTTGATTGCCTGTGGGAACTGCTGCTGCGTGCGGCGGTGCTGTGGTTTGCCGGGTTTGCCTTGTGGACAGTTCTGATTCACTGATAGAGGGTGCCGAGGGAGTCATTTCCCTCGGCACACCCCGCCGTTAACCTTAAGTTACAAAAACTCCCTTCGTTTTGAGCTATACAGAGATGGCGCTCGATAGTGGCTATCTGCTGTCGCCCCGCGCCTGCCAATAAAAACAAGAAAAACCAAGGGAGACTTCCAGTGAAGAGCTTGCTCTATCCCGCCGTCTCGCTGATGAACCGTCTGAGCTTCGGTATGAAGTTCAGCCTGATCAGCGTGCTGTTCCTGGTGCCGATGCTGGTGACCAATTTCTATCTGGTACGCGATTCCTATCGTGAGTTTCAGGGCACCCGAGTCGAATTGCAGAGCCTCGACCTGCTGGGCAGCAGCCTGGCCTTGCGCCGGGATCTGGAGACCCTCAACAATCTGGTGCAAATCAACGTCACCCTCGGCCAGTCCGGTAAGGCGAGTAACGTCGAGTCGCAGATCACCACCCTCGAACAGACGGTATTGGCTCGTCTGCAAGGGTTGACGGCGATGAGCGACGATCCTGAGCAGATCAAGGTATTCGACGGCAAGCGCGATGAAATGCTGGCTGCATTCAAAGCCCAGCAAGCGGAACGCTCGCTGCAAAGCAAAAGCGCCCTGATCGCAAAGCTCTTGGCCAGTGCGCAGATTTTCAGCCAGATCATCAGCAGTCAGGCCGGGTTGAGCCGCGACAACCAGGGCGATATCCGTCAGCTCAGCGAACTGGTGACCCTGATCACTCCGACCGTCACGCAGACCCTTGGCGACGGTCGGGCCATGGGTTCGTACTCGTTGGGCCAGGGTTTTCTCAACAGTTCGTCGAGCACCCGTTTTGACGAGTTGCTGGTGCAGATCGAAAAGCTCCAGGCCGAGTACGGTTTGAAATTGAAGGATGCCCTCGGCGCCAGCAACGTGGCGCGTGAAGCCCTCAGTGCTCAGGCCGACAGCAGCAAGGCGTCGCTCAAAGAGGCCAGCGAGTTGTTCGAAGAGCAAGTGGTGATGGCCGACACCCTGGATGCGCCGTGGCAGGCGTTTTACGACCAGGTCACCGTTCTGATGGACAAAACCTACCTGCTCAACGAAGCGACGTTGAAATTCCTCGACACCCAATTGCAGCAGCGCCTGGTGCAAAACCGCACGCACATGGTCTTGCAGGCTGTGGCGTTGTCGGTGGTGTTTGTGCTGATCTTCTATCTCTACGGCGGCTTCTACGCCTCGACCCGCACCACGCTCAAGCGCCTCGGCGCGATGATGGACAAGGTGGCGGCAGGCGACATGACGGTTAATTTCAAGGCCAATAGCCGCGATGAATTGGGCGAATTGGGCGAGGTGTTCAACGGCACGGTGAAGAAGATTCATGACTTGATCGAGCGCGTCGGCCAAACCGTTGGCGAAGTCGAGCGTCAGGCCGGGCAAGTGGAGGATGTCTCTGCACAAAGCAATCAAGCTGTCGCCGGGCAACGCTCGCAGATCGAGCAAGTGGCGACCGCGATGAACCAGATGTCGGCCACCTCGCTGGAGGTGGCACGCAGTGCCGCAGCAGCGGTAAGCAGCGCCCACAGCGTGAATGAAGAGACAGTCAGTGGGCGCTGCCTGGTTGAGTCGCAGCAGGGCAGCATTGCTGCGCTGGCCAGCGAAATCGACCAGTCAGTGCAGGTGATCAACCAATTGGCCAGCGACAGCCAATCGATCAGTCGCGTGCTGGAAGTGATCAAAAGCATTGCAGAACAGACCAACCTGTTGGCGCTCAACGCCGCAATCGAAGCGGCCAGGGCCGGGGAACAGGGGCGAGGTTTTGCGGTGGTGGCGGACGAAGTTCGCACGCTGGCCAAGCGCACGCAGCAATCGACTGAAGAAATCGAGCAGATGATCGGCAAGCTTCACGGCGGCGTCGGTGCCGCCGTCAAAGCCATGGGTGTCAGTCATCAGATGGCCAATGGCACGGTGGGGCAGTCGGAAAAGGTCCAGCAGGCGCTGGAAAATATACTCGGCGCTGTAGGCATGATCGTCGATCAGAACCAGCAGATTGCCGCTGCGGTGGAGCAGCAGACGGCGGTGGCCCATGACATCGACCAGAACATCGTCGAGATCAACCGCGCCGGTGAGCGTACCGCGCAAGGCGCGCACCAGACCGAGAACGCCAGTCGGGCGTTGTCGGCTCAAGTCGTGGAACTCAAACACCTGATCAGCGCGTTTCGCGTCTGATTCATGAAACACCTTGTTTCCTGTGGGCGTGGGCTGTCCGCTCCCACAGGTCCGGTTTTTTGTCTGAATGGCTTGTAGTCCTTGCTTGCCAGCCTATGTAAGACATTTCTTGTTTTTCTCCATGCTCTGGCATTTCGCCTTCGATCAACCAAGATCACGCTTCACAAGGCTGCATGGAGAAGGCCGCTAATGACTGTTGCAGCTCTGGGCATCCAGGGCCACTGCGCCCACTGCCAGATCACCCTGGTGCTCAAGCCCTGGCAACTCAATGCCATCGCAATCAATGAACCGTTCACCTGCCAGCATTGCCACAAAAGCCTGGAGCTGCGCTGCCCGCAACAGATCAAACGCTTCAAGTCTCTCGATTCGCTGGCGTTGTTGCGCTTTGGCGTGTCAATAACGGCGTGCATTGCGTTGCTGTTGGCGTTGGTGATGGAGTGGATAGGGCTGCTGAGCGTCACCGAGCAGTTGAATGCGTCGCTGATAACTATTTTTCTGTACTTCGTTGCCGTTCGATACGCGCGTCAGCGCCAGCATCTGACGCTGGTGCTAGAAGCCGCCAAGGCTCACGGCGACTGATTACCAGCCAAACACTTCGCAGCTGTTGGCCGTGCTGGCGTCGGCCAGTTGTGGCGCACTGATGTTCATCAGTGCGGCCAGCGCCTCGCAGATCGCCGGCAAGTGCGCCGGGCTGTTGCGCTGGCCGGGAAACATCGCGGGCGGCATGTCCGGTGAGTCGGTTTCCAGCACGATCGAATCCAGCGGCAGATCCGCCAGCACCCGATGCATGCGCAACGCTTGCGGCCAGGTCGGCGCGCCGCCTAAACCCAGTTTGAAACCGAGTTTGATGTACTCGCGCGCCTCTTCACGGCTGCCGGCAAACGCGTGGATGATCCCTGCACGTTTCAATCGAAAACGCTTGAGCGTGGCAATCACCGCCGCGTGGCTGCGGCGTACATGGATCAGCGCCGGTAATTCAAAGTCCGCCGCCAGTTGCAACTGCGCCTCGAACAGCGCCTGTTGGCGTTCGCGGTCGAGGGTTTCGATGAAGTAATCCAGACCGATCTCGCCCACCGCACATAACTGTCGATGGCTGCGCAACCGCGTCAGCCAGTCGCCGAGTGTCTGTAAATCTTCGGGGCGATGCTGATCCAGATACACCGGGTGCAAACCGAACGCCGCGTACAGATCAGCATCGCTTTGCACCAGATCCCACACCCGTTGCCAGTTGCCCTCATGGACGCCCAGCACCACCATCCGCCGCACCCCGAGGGCGCGGCTTTCGGCCAGCAACGCCGAGCGATCGGCGTCGAAATCGGGAAAATCCAGGTGGGTGTGGCTGTCGATCAACTCCACGGTTCAGCCCTGGTGAATACGCTGCTTGAAGGTCCGCGCGATGGCCTGCACGCCGGGCTTGTACTCCGACTGCTCGACCGCCGCCAGGGCCAGTTCCAGCGCCTTGTCGGCGATCAACTGGTGCTGCTGGGCCATGGCATTGACCGGCAGCGGCAGGAAGTCCAGCAACTGCGTATCGCCGAACGTGCCGAGGCGCAGCGGCCGCGACTTGAGCGGGAAGTCATGCAGCGCATCGAACACCCCCTGCAACAGCACGTAGGACGTGGTCACCAGCGCGTCAGGCAAATGCCCCAGGCGTTGCAGGAGCTCTTCCATCAATTGCTTGCCGCATTCGCGGCTGAACGATTCGGCGTGTTCGACCAGCACTTCGCCTTGGAAATCGGCGAGGGCTTGTTTGAAACCGGCGGCACGCTCCTGGCTGATGCTCAGCTCAGCACGGGCACCGAGCAACACGATCTGCTTGGGCTGCGGATCGAGCAGGCTCTGGGTCAGGTGCAGACTGGCTTCGCGGTCGTCGCTGATCACCGAGCAGAAATGCTCCGGTTCCATGACCCGGTCGATGGCAATGATCGGCAGCCCCTTGGCCTGCAACTGACGATAACTGTCGTCACCGGCCGGCAGGCAACTGGCGACGATCAATGCATCGCAGCGGCGCGCCTTGAACAGTTGCAGCAATTGGCGCTCGCTGTCCGGCGCATCGTCGGAACTGGCGATCAGCAACTGATAGCCGCGCGCCCGCGCACCTTGTTCCAGCAGTTTGGCAATTCGCGCATAACTGGGGTTTTCCAGATCCGGCAGGATAAACCCCAAGGTGCGCGTATGCCGACTGCGCAGCCCGGCCGCCTGAGGGTTGGGCGTGAAGCCGTGCTGCTCGACCACCGCACGCACACGCTCGACGGTGGCGGTGCTGATGCGTTGCTGTTCGGCCTTGCCGTTGATGACGTAGCTGGCGGTGGTCACGGACACTCCGGCCAACCGCGCGATATCACTGAGTTTCAACCCGGTATTTCCTTGTGTTTTCGAGCTTGCCGCGAAATTTTCGCCAATCCTACCCGATTAGGACAGACGACTATTGCCGGCGCGCATCCGACAAGTTGGACTTCAAGGATGAGACATTATCGAGTAACGTGCCGATCAATCTAGATTAAACGTTTCAGCAAGCGTATTTTCTACGTTTTAGACGCCTTTGACCGGTTCTGCCGTGAAACCGCCAAAAATGCCCCTGAAAAGGAAGCTGACAAGCGCCTAAGCTGCAACCATTCAAAACAATACCTGGCACCTTCATGTGCCAAAAAGGAGATCGCATGCTCGAGCTCACTATAGAGCAGATATCCATGGGCCAATCGGCTGTGGATAAACCCGCTGCCCTGCAATTGCTGGCCAATCACCTGGTCGCCGATGGATTGGTCGCCGACGGATACCTCGCCGGATTGCAGGCTCGCGAAGCCCAGGGCTCGACCTTTCTCGGCCAAGGTATTGCCATCCCGCACGGCACCCCCGAGACCCGCGACCAAGTGTTCGCCACTGGCGTGCGCCTGATGCAGTTTCCCGAGGGCGTGGATTGGGGCGATGGTCAGATCGTTTATCTGGCCATCGGTATCGCCGCCAAATCCGATGAACACCTGCGCCTGTTGCAACTGCTGACCCGCGCCCTCGGCGAGACCGATCTGGGCCAGGCCCTGCGCCGCGCCAGTTCCCCCGAAGCGCTGCTGAAACTGCTGCAAGGCGCGCCGCAGGAATTGGCGCTGGACGCGCAGATGATCGGCCTCGGTGTCTCCGCCGACGATTTCGAAGAACTGGTCTGGCGTGGCGCGCGTCTATTGCGTCAGGCCGATTGCGTGAGCAACGGCTTTGCCGGTGTGTTGCAGCAAGTCGAAGCGCTGCCGCTGGGCGATGGCCTGTGGTGGCTGCACAGCGAACAAACGGTGAAACGCCCGGGCCTGGCTTTTGTCACCCCGGACAAACCGATGCGTTATCTCGGCCAACCGCTCAGCGGTCTGTTCTGCCTGGCCAGCCTGGGCGAAGCGCATCAGGCCTTGCTTGAGCGCTTGTGTGCGTTGCTGATCGAAGGTCGCGGTCACGAACTGGGTCGTGCCACCAGCAGCCGTAAAGTCCTCGAAGTGCTTGGCGGTGAATTGCCGGCCGACTGGCCGAGCGCACGTATTGCGTTGGCCAATGCCCACGGTTTGCATGCGCGTCCGGCGAAGATCCTCGCGCAACTGGCCAAGAGTTTTGATGGCGAAATTCGTGTGCGCATTGTCGACGGTCAGGACAGCGCCGTGTCGGTGAAGAGCCTGAGCAAACTGCTGAGCCTGGGCGCCCGTCGCGGTCAGGTGCTGGAGCTGATCGCCGAACCGAGCATCGCCGCCGATGCGTTGCCCGCCTTGTTGGCCGCCATCGAAGAAGGCCTCGGCGAAGAAGTCGAGCCGTTGCCGGCCGTGAGCCAGCAACGCGAAGTGGTTGCCGATATCGCCGAAGTCGTGGTCGCCCCGGCGTCCGGCAGCCTGCTGCAAGCGATCCCGGCGGCACCGGGCATCGCGATTGGCCCTGCGCACATTCAAGTGCAACAAACCATCGATTACCCGCTGCGCGGCGAGTCCGCGGCTGTCGAGCGTGCGCGTCTCAAGCAGGCGGTGAGCGATGTGCGCGGTGATATTCAGGGCCTGATCGAACGCAGCAAAGCCAAAGCCATTCGCGAGATTTTCATCACCCATCAGGAGATGCTCGACGACCCGGAACTGACCGACGAAGTCGACACGCGCCTCAAGCAGGGCGAAAGCGCTGAAGCGGCGTGGATGGCAGTGATCGAAGCCGCGGCCAAACAGCAGGAGTCGCTACAGGACGCCTTGCTCGCCGAGCGTGCGGCGGATCTGCGTGATATCGGTCGCCGTGTATTGGCGCAACTGTGTGGCGTGCAGACGCCGAGCGAGCCGGAGCAACCGTACATTCTGGTGATGGACGAAGTCGGCCCGTCCGACGTGGCGCGGCTGGACCCTGCGCGCGTGGCGGGGATTCTCACCGCTCGCGGCGGTGCCACCGCGCACAGTGCAATCGTTGCGCGGGCTCTGGGGATTCCAGCGCTGGTCGGCGCCGGCGCGGCGGTGTTGCTGCTGGCGCGGGGCACGCCGTTGCTGCTGGACGGTCAGCGCGGTCGCCTGCATGTCGACGCCGATGCCGCAACCCTGCAACGCGCCGCCGAAGAACGCGACACCCGTGAGCAGCGCCTCAAGGTGGCCGCCGAACAACGTCATCAACCGGCGCACACCACCGACGGCCACGCCGTCGAAGTGTTCGCCAACATCGGCGAAAGCGCTGGCGTCATCAGCGCGGTGGAGCAGGGCGCCGAAGGCATCGGTCTGCTGCGCACCGAACTGATTTTCATGGCCCACCCGCAAGCGCCGGACGAAGCGACTCAGGAAGCCGAATACCGCCGCGTTCTTGATGGCCTCGCCGGGCGGCCGCTGGTGGTGCGTACGCTGGACGTTGGCGGCGACAAACCGCTGCCGTATTGGCCGATCGCCAAGGAAGAAAACCCGTTCCTCGGCGTGCGCGGCATTCGCCTGACCTTGCAGCGTCCGCAGATCATGGAAGCGCAACTGCGTGCCTTGCTGCGTTCGGCGGACAACCGTCCATTGCGCATCATGTTCCCGATGGTCGGCAGCGTCGAAGAGTGGCGTCAGGCCCGTGACATGACCGAGCGTCTGCGCCTGGAAATCCCGGTGGCCGATTTGCAACTGGGGATCATGATTGAAGTCCCATCCGCCGCGTTGCTCGCGCCGGTGCTGGCCAAAGAAGTCGACTTCTTCAGCGTCGGCACCAACGACCTGACCCAATACACCCTGGCCATCGACCGTGGTCACCCGACCCTGTCGGCCCAGGCTGACGGCCTGCACCCGGCGGTGCTGCAACTGATCGACATCACCGTACGCGCGGCCCATGCCCACGGCAAATGGGTGGGCGTGTGCGGTGAACTGGCGGCGGACCCGTTGGCGGTGCCGGTGCTGGTTGGCCTTGGCGTCGATGAGCTGAGTGTGTCCGGACGCAGCATTGCCGAGGTCAAGGCGCGCGTGCGCGAACTCAGCCTGACCCAGGCGCAAACCCTTGCTCAACAAGCCCTCACCGTGGGCAGCGCCAATGAAGTGCGTGCATTAGTGGAGGCCCTGTAATGGCCAAGATTCTCACCCTGACCCTCAACCCGGCGCTGGACCTCACGGTTGAGCTGCCAGTGCTTGCGCCCGGTCAGGTCAACCGCAGCGACGAAATGCACACCCACGCCGCTGGCAAAGGCGTGAACGTTGCGCAGGTGCTGGCCGACCTCGGGCATCAACTGACGGTCAGCGGTTTTCTCGGCGAAGACAACCTGCAAGCGTTCGAAACCCTGTTCGCCAAGCGCGGTTTTGTCGACGCGTTTATCCGTGTACCGGGTGAGACGCGCAGCAATATCAAAGTCGCTGAAAGCGATGGCCGTATCACCGACATCAACGGCCCTGGGCCGTTGGTCGATGCAGCCGCGCAGCAGGCGTTGCTTGAGCGTCTGGTGCAGATTGCGCCGGGGCATGACGCGGTCGTGGTCGCCGGCAGTTTGCCGCGTGGCGTGACTGCGCAGTGGCTGCGCGAATTGATCGAGCGGCTGAACTCGCTTGGCCTGAAAGTCGCCCTCGACTCCAGCGGCGAAGCGTTGCGCCAAGCGTTGAAGGCCAGCCCTTGGCTGATCAAACCGAACACGGAGGAACTGGCCGATGCCTTGGGTTGCGAGGTGGTTTCCCACGCCGCCGAGGCTCAAGCGGCGAGTCGACTGCACGCTCAAGGCATCGAGCATGTCGTGATCTCCCACGGTGCCGACGGTGTGAACTGGTTCAGTGTCGGCTCGGCGCTGCACGCCTCGCCGCCCAAGGTCAGCGTGGCCAGCACCGTCGGTGCCGGCGATTCGCTGCTGGCCGGCATGCTCCATGGTTTGCTCAGCGCCGACACGCCTGAGCAGACCTTGCGCACGGCCACCGCGATTGCGGCGATGGCGGTGACGCAGATCGGTTTTGGCATCAACGACGCCACGCAACTGGCGCAGCTCGAACAGGGCGTGCGCATTCGCCCCCTGACAGAACAATAAGAGGGTTTGTCATGAAGTTAGCCATTGTTACGGCCTGCCCGAACGGCATGGTCACCAGTGTGCTGTGCGCCCGTTTGCTTGATGCGGCAGCGCAGCGTCAGGGCTGGAGCACCAGCGTTGAAGTGGTTGATGCGGCGCATCCGGAACGCGAATTGTCGGCGGCGACCATTGAGGCGGCGGAGTGGGTGTTGCTGGTGGCCACCGGCAACGTCGACATGACGCGGTTCGTCGGCAAACGACTCTTTCAGATTGCCCCGGCACAAGCCCTGCAGGACGTCGAAGGCGTACTGCGTCGCGGTGCCGAAGAAGCCGAAATTTATGTCGCAACCGAAGCCGCCCCTGCTGCGGTTGCGCAACGTGCACCGCGCATCGTCGCCATCACCGCATGCCCGACCGGTGTCGCCCACACCTTTATGGCGGCCGAAGCGTTGCAGCAAACGGCCAAGCGTCTGGGCTATGAACTGCAAGTCGAAACCCAAGGTTCGGTGGGGGCGAAAACGCCCCTGAGTGCGACAGCGATTGCCGAGGCGGATGTGGTGTTGCTGGCGGCGGATATCGACGTTGCCACCGAGCGTTTTGCCGGCAAGAAAATCTACCGCTGTGGCACCGGCATTGCGTTGAAACAGTCCGAAGCGACGCTGAAAAAAGCCCTCGCCGAAGGCCAGCAGGAAAGCGCTGCCAGCGAGGGCAAGGCCCCCGTCAAGTCGGAGAAAACCGGCGTCTACAAACACCTGCTGACCGGCGTGTCGTACATGCTGCCGATGGTGGTGGCGGGTGGTTTGATGATTGCCCTGTCGTTTGTCTTTGGCATCACCGCGTTCAAGGAAGAAGGCACGCTGGCGGCGGCACTGATGCAGATCGGCGGCGAGACCGCGTTCAAGTTGATGGTGCCGCTGCTGGCCGGTTACATCGCCTACTCTATTGCTGACCGTCCAGGCCTGGCGCCGGGGATGATTGGCGGCTTGCTCGCCAGCACCCTGGGCGCCGGGTTTATCGGCGGAATCGTCGCCGGTTTCATTGCCGGTTACGCGGCCAAGGCGATCAGTCGATATGTCGCGCTTCCGCAAAGTCTTGAAGCGTTGAAACCGATTCTGATCATCCCGTTGTTCGCCAGCCTGTTCACCGGTCTGGTGATGATCTACGTGGTCGGCAAACCCGTAGCGCAGATGCTCGCGGCGCTGACGCATTTCCTCGACAGCATGGGCACCACCAATGCGATTCTGCTGGGTGTGTTGCTCGGCGGCATGATGTGCGTCGACCTCGGTGGGCCGATCAACAAAGCCGCGTATGCCTTTTCGGTGGGGCTGCTCGCCTCGCAAAGTTATGCGCCGATGGCCGCGACCATGGCGGCAGGGATGGTGCCACCGATTGGTCTGGGTATTGCCACGTTCATCGCCCGACGCAAGTTCGCCCAGACCGAGCGCGAAGCGGGTAAGGCGGCGTTCGTGCTGGGGCTGTGCTTTATCTCCGAAGGGGCGATTCCGTTTGCCGCGAAAGACCCGCTGCGGGTGATCCCGGCGAGCATCGCGGGCGGTGCGTTGACCGGCGCGCTGTCGATGTACTTCGGCTGCAAACTGATGGCGCCGCACGGTGGCTTGTTCGTGCTGGCGATTCCGAATGCGATCAATCATGCGCTGCTTTATCTGCTGGCGATTGTCGCCGGTAGTTTGCTGACGGCGGTGGTGTACGCGACGGTCAAACGTCCCGAGTCCGTCGACCTCACAATGGCACCGGCGAAGGCCTGACGTACATCCCCTGTGTGTGGGCTTGCTCGCGAAAGCGGTGCGTCAGTCGATTCGATGTTGGCTGATACGACGCCTTCGCGAGCAAGCCCGCTCCCACATGGGGGGGTGGGCTGATGTCATGCCGGGTTCATAAACCCGTGCTTTAGTTTTCCTTTTTCCAGGGAGAACACCATGAGCGATTTCAACCTCGGTCGCCGTCGTGTCATGCAAGCCGTGGGCGCGGGGCTATTGATGCCGGGGCTGGCGCCGGCGGTGATCGCGTCCGTCAAGGATCGTCCGCAACTGACCGATGGCGTGCAGTCCGGCGACCTGCAAGGCGATCGGGCGATGATCTGGAGTCGCAGTGATCGTCCGGCGCGGATGGTGGTTGAGTGGGACACGCGCAGCCTGTTCGGCAACCCCCGCCGATCTGTCTCGCCACTGGCCGACGCCCGCACTGATTTCACCGCTCGTGTCGAGCTGACCGGGTTGCCCGCCGATCAGGCGATTTTCTATCGTGTTTACTTTGAAGACGCGCAGACCGGCATCGCCAGCGAACCGTGGTTCGGCCATTTACGCAGCGTGCCGACGGCCAAGCGTGATATTCGATTCGTCTGGAGCGGCGACACCGTCGGCCAGGGTTTTGGCATCAACCCGGACATCGGTGGCATGCGTATCTACGAAGCCATGCGTCTGCGCCTGCCGGACTTCTTTATCCACAGCGGCGACACCATCTACGCCGACGGCCCGGTGCCGGCGCAGCTTGTGACGGAAGGGGGGCGGGTGTGGCGCAACATCACCACTGAAGCGAAAAGCAACGTCGCGCAGACCCTCGACGATTATCGGGGCAACTACCGCTACAACCTGCTGGATGAAAACATCCGCCGCTTCAATGCCCAGGTGCCACAGATCTGGCAGTGGGACGACCATGAGGTGGTCAACAACTGGTCACCGGGCAAGCAACTGGATGAGCGCTATCAGGAGAAAGATATCCACACGCTGGTGGGCCGAGCGCGTCAGGCCTGGCTCGAATACGCGCCGATGCGTTTGCAGACCGCAGACGGTGGCGGGCGGATTTATCGCAAGCTCAGTTACGGGCCGATGCTTGATGTGTTTGTCCTCGACATGCGCAGTTATCGCGAGGCCAACGATGACAACCTGGGGGCGGGGAAACCGTTTCTTGGGCGTGCGCAACTGAACTGGCTCAAGCAGGGTCTCAAGGGCTCGCAAGCGCAATGGAAAGTGATCGCCGCTGATATGCCGATTGGTCTTGGTGTGCCCGATGGCGAGGTCAGTCCAGGTGTGGCGCGTTGGGAAGCAGTGGCCAACGGCGATCCGGGACCCGCGCAGGGGCGTGAGCTGGAAATTGCCGAATTGCTCGGATTTCTGCGGGCGCAGCAGGTGCGCAATTTTGTCTTTCTCACGGCCGATGTTCACTACTGCGCGGCGCATCACTATCACCCGGATCGTGCGGCGTTTCAGGATTTCGAACCGTTCTGGGAGTTTGTCGCCGGGCCGTTGAATGCCGGGAGTTTCGGGCCTAATCCGCTGGACAAGACCTTTGGGCCTGAGGTGGTGTTCGAGAAAGCCCCGCCGGCACAGAACACTTCGCCGTTTGCCGGGTTTCAGTTTTTTGGCGAGGTGAATATTGAAGGGCAGAGCGGGGAGATGAGCGTGGTGTTGCGCGATCTGGATGGGGTGGCGGTGTTTGAGCGCAAGTTGCAGCCAGTCTAATCACCGCACCCCCTGTGGGAGCGAGCAGGCTCGTTCTCACAGGGGGGATGGGGCACGGTCAATAAACGTCGCGGCGGTATCGGCCCTGTTCGATCAGGCTTTCAACTTCAGCAGCACCAAGGACTTCACTGAGCACTTGATCCACGCCTGATGCCATTCCCTGCAAGCTGCCACAGATATAGATGACAGCACCGTCGGCCAGCCATTTTTTCAGTTCATCGGCCGATTCACGCAAGCGATCCTGTACATAAATCTTCTCGGCCTGATCCCGCGAAAACGCCAGATCCAGTCGCTCCAGATCACCGTTGATCAACCACTCCTCCAGCTCCGTTCGACAGAGGAAGTCGTGCTCACGATTACGCTCGCCAAACAGTAACCACTGGCGTTGCTGACCGTCGGCAATACGCGCTTTGAGCAAACTGCGTAACCCGGCAAGGCCCGTGCCGTTGCCCAGCAGAATCATGGGCACTGGCTCGTTCGGCAAGTGGAAACCGCTGTTGCGGCGCACTCGCAGACTGATGCTGCCACCCACCGGCGCGTGTTCGGTCAGCCAGCCGGAACCAATGCCAAGGCTGCCATTGGCGTGTTGTTCCTGACGCACAATCAGCTCCAGCACGCCATCGGCGGGAATCGAGGCAATCGAGTATTCGCGCATCGTCAGCGGCACCATCGCGTCGACCAGCGCCTGCGCATGCAGGCCGACCAGATGCGCGCGGTGCTCCGGCAACTGACGGGTGGCCAGGGCGACCTCCAGCGGCTCTTCCAGGCCATTGATGATCACCTTGGTCTCGCCGCGAATACCGAGGCCGTCGAGGAAGTGTTCGATGGCCCAACCGCCGTTGCGCGGCAGCACTTCTACCAGGTCACCGGCCAGCCAACTGCTGGTGTCCGGTGCGCTCAGAGCGATCAGAAAAACCGGCGAGCCGCTGCTGTCCGGGTTCATCCGCTCGCGGCGCAGCAGCGTCCAGTTGTCGTAGTTCGGCGCTTGCCAGGTGTCGACCGGTGCTTGCCCGGTGATCTGGCCGAGCTGGGTTTGCCAGTGACCCAGGGCGTAGGGATCAGCGCTGTCGACTTCCACGGGGGCGAACAAGGTCTTGGCGCCATGCTCGCTCAGCCATTGATGCAAGCGCCGGGCGAAGCCGCAGAAGTGCGGGTACTGGCGATCGCCAAGGCCCAGCACCGCATAGTTCAGGCTGTCGAGTGTCGCCGCGTGGCTGAGCACTTTGCGCTCGAAACCGCGGGCGCTGTCTGGCGCCTCGCCGTCGCCGAAGGTGCTGACGACAAACAGTGCGTTGGCTGACTCACGCAGATCCTGCTCACTGACGGTTGCCAGCGGTTGCACGTTCACCGACATCCCGGCGGCTTGCAACTGGCCTGCGCTCTGCCACGCCAGTTGCTCGGCGAAACCGCTCTGGCTGGCGAAACCGATCAACCACGAAGCCGCATCGCCGGCCGGTTGTTCAAGGCCTTTGCGGGCATTGTGGATCTGCTGCTTCTTGCGCCGACGATCCAGATACAACAGCCATCCCGTGATGAAGAACAGCGGCATGCACACCGCAGCGAGGGTGATGATGAGCCGCCCGACAAGGCCGAAATAGCTGCCCACGTGCAGCGCATAAAGGCTGGTCAGCAGTTGCGCCTTGAAACTCTTGTCGGCGTAGCGATCAACGCGTTTGACGATGCCGGTGGCCGGGTCGAGGGTGATCTGGTTCAGCGCGCGATCATGGGGCGAACGGTCGAGCAGGTAGAACACCGTCGCCGGTTGGCCAGCCACGGGCGGCATGCGGATGTTGTAGGCAGACAGGCCCGGGCCGGCGGCGCTGTAGATGCTGCTCCACATCGCCGTGTAGTCGGCGGTTGGCGCCGGACCCTCTGGCGCCGGCCCGCGGCCACCGCGCACGCGCTCGTTCTGCGGTGCGTCGGACAGCAGTTTGGTCAGGCCTTTGTTGTACCACTCGTACGACCACGACAACCCGGTCAACGCCAGCAGCAGATACACCAACAGGCACCAGGTTCCCGCCACGGAGTGCAGATCCCAATTGAACGCGCGGCCCTTTTTCTTCCAGTCCAGGGTCAGCCACACGCGCCATTTGTTCCACTGGCGCGGCCAGCGCAGGTAAAGGCCGGACAGGCAGAAGAACAGCAGAATCAAGGTGCAGGCGCCGGTGATGGTGCGCCCGGTGTCGCCCATGGCGAGGAAACGGTGCAGTTGCAGCATCAGGCCGAAGAAGTCCTGGCCGGTTGCGTCACCCTTGAACTCTGCGGTGTACGGATCGAAGTAGCGCATCTCACCGCGACGTTGGCCTTTTGGCGGAGTGAAGAACACCTTTGCGGCGTTGCCGCTGTCGGTCTCGACCCAGAGCATCGAGACTTTCTTGCCCGAAGTGGCCTCGATGCGCTCCACCAGTTCGACCGGCGGCAGGACCCCGGCGACGTGTTTTTCCACCTGCAGCACCGACGGGTTCAGCGCTCGCAGGATTTCGTCCTGAAACGAATAGGCCGCACCGGTAATGCCCATCAAGGCCAGCACCAGCCCGGCAGTGATGCCAAAAAACCAGTGCAACTGGAACAGGGTTTTCTTTAACACGTCACTCGCCGTCCGTTCGGAAATTGTCATCACGGCGCGCATTATGCCGTGGCTTATCGAGAAGCGTTCTTTATTACGCACAAAAGCCCCGTTCAACTGAATGAACGGGGCCGTACCTTGCGGCGCATTCCTTGTGGGAGGGGGCTTGCTCGCGAATGCGTCATGTCAGTCGATATCTATTTCTCTGACACACCGCTTTCGCGAGCAAGGCCGCTCCGACATTTACAGCATTGATCAGAAGTGGAAATTGGTGCTCAACAGTGCCGTACGGCCCGCCGCCTGGTTGGCGAAGTGGGTCGCGAAGGCTTTGTCGTAATAGGTTTCGTTGGTCAGGTTCTGCACGTTGAGTTGCAGGTCGACGTTCTTGGTCAGCTTGTAGGCCGCCATCGCGTCGTAACGCACGTACGAATCGACCAGGGTGGTGTTGGCCACGCTGCCGAACACCTCATCGACGTAGAACGCACCGCCACCAATGGTCAGCTTCGGTGTGACCTGATAAGTGGTCCACAGGCTCGCGCTGTTTTTCGGCGTGTTGGGCAGTTGGTTGCCGTCGTTGGCCTTGCCCATCGGGCCGCCGTCGACCTGCTCGCTGTCCATGTAGGCGTAACCGGCGAACACTTGCCACTGTTCGGTGATCTTGCCGCTGGCCGACAGTTCGATACCTTGTACGCGGGTTTTTCCGGCGTTCTCGTACGACGTGGTATCGACTTGCACGCGAGCGTTATCTTTCTCGGTGCGGAAGACATCAGCCGTCAGCGACAAGCGATCGTTGAGCAGATCCCACTTGGTGCCGATTTCGTAGTTCTTGGTGGTTTCCGGCTCCATGTCGCTGCTGAGCAAGTTGCCGGCGCGGTTCGGGGTGCCGCCCAACGGGTTGCCTTCCTGGCCTTCGCCGAGGGTGTTGCCCGGCGGGGTGGCGGAGGTGGCATAGGATGCATAGATGCTGCCGTTATCCGCTGGTTTGTAGACCACGCCGAACTGACCGGTAACGAACTCGCTGGTGTCATCACCCTTGGAGGTGGTTTTGCCGGCCGCGGTGTAGGTTTTGTATTCGGTGTCGAAGTGGTCGTAACGCAGGCCCATGTTCACAAGCCACTGCTCGGACAGTTCCAGGGTGTCGAACACATACAGCGCGTAAGTGCTGGCCTTGGTGTCGGTGCCGGCGTAGTTGCGCGAGATAGCGCCGTTCCACGGATCGTTCGGGTTCGGGTTCGACAGCGAGGTGCAGTTGTAGCCGCTCGACGCGCCGATCATCGACGGCGTGCAGTTATTGGTGACAGCGGTGGTGCGCGGCGTGGTGTCGGTGTTGACGGTGTACGAGGACTTCTGGCCTTGCTCGCGGGTGTATTCGACGCCGGTGGAGAAGCTGTTCTTGAAACCGGCGACGTAGAAGTTGCCGAACAGGTCCGTCTGGTTGGTGGTGGTCTCGGTGTTGCTCACGCGAGTGTTCGCCCGACGCCAGACGCTGCCGTTGTTGACGTTTCCTTTGCTGTCGTCCGGCTGGGTCAGGATGTAATCCTGCATGCTGGTGCCGTGGCGCAGGGTGTTCTTGATCGTCAGCGAGTCGCTCAAATCGTGCTCAATGGCGAAGGTCGCGGTGTCGGTGCGGCCCTTGCGGAAATCGCGATCCAGACCGTAGAAATTGCTGTGGTCACCGCCGGCGTACGGCTTGTCCGGGTTGGATTTGCTGCGTGCTGCCGAACCACCGGCTGGAATGGTGTACGGCACGCCCGAGTCCGGTGTGTCGTTGCTTTCCAGATGGTAGTAATCGAGGTTGACGCGGGTGTCGGTGCCCAGGCCGAACGCCAACGACGGCGCGATGCCCCAACGGTCGTAATCGACCTTGTCGCGGCCGGCGACGTTGCTTTCGTGGCTCATCAGGTTCAGACGCCCGGCAGCGGTGTCGCTGAACTGGTAGTTGCCGTCCAGGGTGTAGCGCTGGGTCTGGTCTGAGCCCCAGGTAAAACCACCGTCGAACGAATCGCCCAGGTGGGCTTTCTTGCTCACCAGGTTGATGCTGCCGCCGGCTGCGCCGCGACCACCGATGGCCGAGTTCGGGCCCTTGCTGACTTCGATGTTTTCGACGGCGAAGATCTCGCGGCTCTGCGAACCGGTGTCGCGCACGCCGTCCAGGTAGGTGTCGCCCTGGGCGTCGAAGCCGCGGATGAACGGACGATCACCCTGCGGGTTGCCACCCTCACCGGCACCGAAGGTGATGCCCGGCACGGTACGCAGCGCATCCTGCATGTTCAGGGCGCCGGTGTCTTTGAGCACTTGTTGCGGGATCACGGTGACCGAGCGCGGTGTGTCGACCAGCGGCGCGGTGTACTTGGGCGAGGAGGCTTTCTCGACCTGGTAGGACGTGGTGTCCTGCACTTCGCCGGTGATGGCGGTGGCGTCCAGGGCGATGGCATTGCCAGAGGCTTTGCTGTCGGTCTTTTCGGCGGCGAATACCATGTGGCCCGCGGAGCCTGCGGTGATTGCCACGCCAATTGCAGAGGCGAGCAAACGTGGTGAACTGACCGGTATTTGTGCGTGTTGACGTGCCATTTGAATTCCCCTCCCCAAGGATTTGAGGCGGCGGAATATAGGGTAAACAGGTATTTGTATCAATTGCGAAATATTGTTATTCGCACCAAATTTACATTCTTTACAATTTGGCCTTACGGTTTTTACTGATTCATTCGTCTGGGTGTTTTACACGGTCAATAAGAATCAATACCATTGGCAATCTTTTACCATCAGGTACGTTTGCCATGCTGCTGCACATTCCCGGCCTGTTCGCGAAAGAAGAAGTGCAGCGCATCCGCCAGGCGCTCGAAGAGGCGGACTGGGCCGATGGCAAGATCACCGCCGGCTACCAGTCGGCCAAGGCCAAACACAATCTGCAATTGCCTGAAGGCCACCCACTGGCCAAGGAAATTGGCGCAGCGATGCTTGAGCGGCTGTGGAAAAATCCGCTGTTCATGTCCGCCGCGCTGCCGCACAAAGTGTTCCCGCCGTTAGTGAACTGTTACACGGCCGGCGGCAGTTTCGACTTCCACATCGACAACGCCGTGCGCCAACCGAAGGGCAGCATCGAGCGGGTGCGCACTGATCTGTCGGCCACGCTGTTTTTCAGCGAGCCTGCGGATTACGACGGCGGCGAACTGGAAATCCAGGACACCTTCGGCACCCAACGGGTGAAGCTGCCCGCAGGCGACATGGTGCTGTACCCCGGCACCAGTCTGCACAAGGTCAATGCGGTCACTCGCGGTGCGCGTTATGCGTCGTTCTTCTGGACGCAAAGCCTGGTGCGCGAAGACAGCCAGCGCGCGCTGCTGTTCGAGATGGACGGCGCGATCCAGCAACTCACCCAGGACATGCCTGATCACCCATCGCTGATCCGCCTTACCGGCACGTATCACAACCTGCTGCGGCGCTGGGTCGAGGTATGAGTTTTAAACTGCGTCGCGAGGAAATCCTCAGCGGTGAACAACTCAGCGCCATGCTCGAAGAAAGCCCGGCCCGTGCCGCGCAGGCGATTTTGCTGGCGGCGGGTGAGGGCGAAGTTGAAGCCCAGGCGTTGCTGGGGCAGATCCTTCTGGAGGGGCAGGGCATTGCCAGGGATCAGCCGTTGGCGCTGCGCTGGTTTGGCATCGCCGCCGGGCGCGGCCACTTGATGGCGCGCAATATGCTCGGGCGGTGCCATGAGCATGGTTGGGGGGGTGGCGCAGATGCGTCTGTTGCGGCGCAGCATTATCGGATCGCCGCGGATGCCGGGCTGGATTGGGCGATGTACAACCTCGCCAATTTGCTGGCGACCGGGCGCGGTGTGGTGGTGGATCATTTGCAGGCGCTGGCGCTTTATCGGCGCGCGGCTGAACGGGGCCATGCGAAATCGATGAATCTGCTGGGGCGTTATCTGGAAGAAGGGCAGGCATGTCCGGCGGATCCGGTCATGGCGCGCGAGTGGTATCGACGTTCGGCCAAGGGCGGGGATTTTCGCGGGCAGTTCAGTTTTGCCGCAGTGTTGGCGGGGGAAGGGCGGATTGATGAGGCGGTGGTTTGGCTTGAGAAGGCGTTGGCTGGCGGTAATCTGAATTTTCTGCGGGTGGCAAGCAAGACGCTGTTAAATGCAACAGATCCAGAGATTCAGGCGTTGGCCTCCAGGTATCAACAGCGTACGGATGAGCTGAGCCGCAGCGCATAACCCTTGTGGGAGCGGGCTTGCATCGACGCACAAAAAAGCCCACGACATGTCGTGGGCTTTACGCATTACCGGTTCAACAATTACACGTAATACGATTTCAGCGGCGGAAAGCCATTGAACTCAACCGCGCTGTAGCTGGTGGTGTACGCACCGGTCGACAACCAGTACAGACGATCACCAATCGCCAGGTTCAGCGGCAAGCCGTACTTGTAGTTCTCGTACATGATGTCGGCGCTGTCGCAGGTCGGGCCTGCGATCACCACTTCTTCCATCTCGCCTTTCTTCTCGGTCCAGATCGGGAACTTGATCGCCTCGTCCATGGTTTCGATCAGGCCGGAGAACTTGCCCACATCGGTGTACACCCAGCGCTCGACGGCGGTGCGCGATTTACGTGCGACCAATACCACTTCGCTGACCAGGATGCCGGCGTTGGCGATCAGCGAACGGCCCGGCTCCAGAATGATTTCCGGCAGGTCATCACCGAAGTCTTCTTTCAGGAAACGGATGATTTCTTCAGCGTAGGTTTCCAGGCTGTTGGTGCGGGTGATGTAGTTGGCCGGGAAGCCACCGCCCATGTTGATCAGCTTCAGGTGAATGCCGTCTTCTTCTTTCAGACGTTCGAAAATCACTTTGACCTTGGCGATTGCCGCGTCCCAGACGCTGATGTCGCGCTGCTGCGAACCGACGTGGAACGAGATGCCGTAAGGCACCAGGCCCAGGTCTCGGGCGAGGATCAGCAGGTCCATGGCCATGTCGGTCTGGCAGCCGAATTTGCGCGACAGCGGCCAGTCAGCGGTGGTCGAGCCTTCAGTGAGGATGCGCACATACACTTTCGAGCCCGGTGCAGCCTTGGCGATGTTGCGCAGGTCGGCTTCGGAGTCGGTGGAGAACAGACGCACGCCCTTCTCATAGAAGTAGCGGATGTCCTTGGATTTCTTGATGGTGTTGCCGTAGCTGATACGGTCGGCGCTGACGCCGCGATCCATCACTTTGTCCAGCTCGTAGATCGAGGCGATGTCGAAGCTCGAACCTTTCTCTTTGAGCAGGTCGATGATCTCGACGGCCGGGTTGGCCTTGACCGCGTAGTAGACCTTGGCGAATTCGAAACCGGCGCGCAGGTCATCGTAGGCCTGGCTGATCATCGCGGTGTCGATCACCACGAACGGGGTTTCCTGTTTGTCGGCGAACGCCTTCATTTTGTCGAATGTAGCGCGCGCGAAATAGTCTTCGACCTGGATCGACATGCTGGGAGCTCCTATGGGCAAACAAGTAAAAACAATGGGTGCAAATGAACGTCCTCCGTATCCCCACTTTGGTTCGCCTACTTCCCAAGGCATGTCGCCGAAAGCAAAAAGGCCACGGGCGCCGATGCTGCCCTTGGCCTTGCTGTCTCGTCGTCAGTACTTGAGCCGGATGGATCGTTTCCAGCATGGACGTTCGGCGCGAACTTTAGGGCGTGAGGGGCCTGAGATCAACAAAAAATGTCGCGTTTTTGCACGCTTCCGTCGTGCGGTCTTCCTCCGGTACTGATGTAACCGACCGACATGACAGGCTGATGTTCCCTCGAGCATGGATTTGCGTAGTTGGTATGGCTGGAAAAAACGGAAATAAGCCACAGACGTTTAATTCCAAAAAAGCCTTGAGACAACCGTCAGGACTAGTATTTCTGACAGGTGTCTAGACGCGGTTTTCTTTCTAGGATGAGGGCGCCGATTAGTTCTTAAAGAAAGTCTGGTGATCGGCGAGCACAGTATTTTTTGTTATTGGAAATGGCTCCGTCGACCCGTTTGCATGATGGGGGGCCCCCGGTGTCAGGATAGTTGTCGCCTCTCCGGTTTTTCCAAAAAAAGCATATCGGGGGCGGAAAGAGACTGGTCGTGCCGTACTATTCACCTGAACGCAGAGCCGCATTACTTAAGATGCTGCT
>NZ_CAXAPN010000045.1:0-39107 GCF_963971015.1 Pseudomonas sp. RA_15y_Pfl2_54 | reverse complement strand
GGCGCTTGGGTGAAAGGAGGAGGGTGAAATCTCCCACGGTCTGTACTGCGCTAACAGTCAGAATCGAGCCTTGTCCCTCCTCCTCCCTTCAAGTCCTACCATACAAGCGGGCTTGCTCGCGAAGAGGCAAGTGCTAACAACACCCATCTAGTGCCTAACGAAAATCCCGCCGTTCCCGAATCAACGTGTAGGCGTTGTGCAAATCGCGGGTTTTCTCGGTCGCTTCACGCACCTGTGCCGGTGTCGCACCGCTGCCGGCAATCTTGTCCGGATGATGCCGACTGAGCAAACGTCGATAAGCCCGTTTGATCTGCGCCGGCTCGCTGGACACCGAAACACCCAGCAGACGCATCGCTTCCTGATAGCTCACCGCCGCACTGACGATTGGCCGCTTGCCGGGCTCGTAATCACTGGCCAGTGCCTGCACCTGATGCGTCGTCCAGCCCAGCCATTTACCCCACTGCGCCAGCAACTCCCGCTCACTGACGCCAGCTCGACCGTCGGCCCAGACCATCCGCCAACACGCACGCAATACGCCTTCGGCCGCGTGCGGCTGCGCACTCAAACGCCGAAGATAGCCGCGCAGACGATCACTGCCGGACTTGCCGCGATTGAACGCCGCAATCGCCCGACGCATCGCCGGGTCGCTCATTTCCAGCGCTCGCATCTCGTTGCGCGCCTGCTGAATATGCCCGTCCGTAACCCGGCCATCACTCTTGGCCAGACGCCCGAGCAACACAAACAACAATTCGTCGTTGCGCAACACCGACCGACCACCGAGTTTTTCCCGCAGATGCCCCCAGCTCTGCAAGTGCAGGCGCCGATCCAGCGCCTGCCCCAACAACGCCCCAAGCATGGCCCCCGGAATGCTGGCGATAGCAAAACCCGCTCCGGCTCCAATCAGAGTCCCTGGCCACAACATATCAGCGACTCGCTTCTATCAAGGTTTGAGCTTCGGCCAGACGCTCGTGCGTGCCGACATCAACCCAATGGCCCTTGAGTCGCTCGCCAGTAACCTCGCCTTCAGACATGGCCTTGCGCAGCAACGGCGCCAGTTTGAAGGCGCCGTGTGCACAACCCTCGAACAGTTGCGGATGGAGCACGGCGATGCCGCTGTAAGTCAGCGTCGCGGCATCCGCCTGGCCATCAATCACTTGTCCGTCAACCAGTGAGAAATCACCGGCCGGGTGATGCGCCGGATTGTCCGCCAGCACCAGATGCGCCAGACCGGGGATCGGTTGGTGCAGCACGCTGAAGTCGTAATCGGTCCAGATGTCACCGTTGACCACCAGAAACGCGTCGTCACCGAGCAACGGCAGCGCCCGGAAAATACCGCCGCCGGTTTCCAGCGGCTCGCCTTCCGGCGAGTACTGAATGCTCACCCCAAACTGCGAGCCATCACCCAGGTAATCCTCGATCTGCTGACCCAGCCAGGCGTGATTGATCACGATCTCGTTGAATCCGGCTGCCGCGAGGGCGCGCAGGTGATATTCGATCAACGGGACGCCGCCGGCACGCACCAGCGGTTTGGGCGTGGTCAGGGTCAGCGGGCGCATGCGCTCACCTTTGCCTGCCGCCAGAATCATTGCCTTCATGCCGTCGCTCCACCACGCAGGCTGGTGAACAGCGCTTGCAGTTCCGCCAGCTCAGGACGACGAGCGATCACCGCCTCTATATAAGAGAAGAAGCGCGGTACATCGGCCAGATAACGCGGTTTGCCGTCGCGATGGCAGATGCGCGCGAAGATGCCGATGACTTTCAGGTGACGCTGCACACCCATCAGGTCGCTGGCGCGCAGGAAGTCATCAAGATCTGGCTGCACCGGAATGTTCAGCGCCGAGGCTTGCTGCCAGTAACGTTCCAGCCATCCGCGTACGCGCTCTTCAGGCCAACTGAGGAAGGCGTCCTTGAACAGACAGGTCACGTCGTAGGTCACGGGGCCATACACCGCGTCCTGGAAATCCAGCACACCGGGATTTGGCTCGCTGAGCATGAGATTGCGCGGCATGTAGTCGCGGTGCACCAGCACTTTTGGCTGGGCCAGGGCGCTATTGATCAACAGATCGCTGACCCGTTGCCACTGTTGTTGCTGAGTCGCATCGAACTCGACACCGAGTTCACGCTTCACGTACCACTCAGGGAACAGTTCCAGCTCGCGGCGCAGTAAAGCAACGTCATAACTGGGCAACGGCGCAACCATCGGCAACTGCTGAAAAGCCAGCAATGCTTGCAGGGCATCGTTGAACAATGCGTCGGCATTTTCAGTGTCGATCACGTCCAGATAGGTCTTGTTGCCCAGGTCATTGAGCAAAAGAAATCCGCGTTCGAGGTCTTCTGCATAAATTTTCGGCACATTTATTCCGGATTTCGCCAGCAAAAAGGCGATATCCACGAACGGTTTGCAGTTTTCCTGGGGGGGCGGCGCGTCCATGACGACGAAGCTGCGACCCGCGCCCTCCCAACGGAAGTAACGGCGAAAACTCGCGTCGCTACTGGCCGCGGTCAACGTGGCCGGGGGCACGGCGCCCCAACCCTGATCTGCAAAAAGGTTTGCCAACTGCTCATCGAGCCAAAGTTTCAGGTGTTGCAAGCGTACATCTTGGTCAGGCATTGCAAGGGTCTCCGACGGCGCTAGCCGTCAAGCGGGTCATGCTTTATTATCCAGCATCTTGTGCGACACGCGTAGCGTGCCTCCAGCTTCGCGATGAGGAGTCATCGTGAAGGGTTCTTGCAAAGGAACCAACAGCCCGGCAGCCAATTCGGGAAACAAAACCGCCCAAGGAGTCCTTCGCTTAAAAAGACTCGTTGTCGCTGCGGCGCAATAGCGAACCCAAAACCACTTAGCACTCGGAAGCGTGGTTATGGTCCGGATTTCGGACTGGGAGTGCTTACTTCATCACATCGGCCCCATGGCCTTACTCTGACGGGAAGAATCCCCGCAGGGGTTCCTCCTTCTGCAAATAGGGGGAACATCACCCAGACAAGCCGTTTTCCTACGGTCCTTGTCCATTTCAACTGGAGACATGAGCGAAAGTTCTGTCTGTCATTGTCCAACTGTTGCAGTCACTGAACAGTAGCGGACTCGTTGTGCGACCAACGATAGCCTAGGAAGACATGCGTCACTGGTAACGGTGGGGTATGAAGCTCTTCCGACAATGTAGCCCCCGTCAGGGCGTGATCTTGCTGCGAGGCAAGTCATGGATGCTCGGAGCAGTACCGGGTTGAGGCGCTAGGCTGGCTGGCAAGGGCAACGTAAGTGAACTGCTGATAAACGCCGTAAGGATAACCATGCCCAAACTGCTGTCAGGCATGAACCAAAAGGTACGAGGCCAGATATTCCTGTGGGATGTGGGAATACGTCGCTGCACAAGCCTCCGGCGAAAAGGCAGGTCCTAAACCAGTCGTGTGACAGTCAGGGAACGTGGTAAGCCCGTATGGCTGCCTTCGGGCAGGCAAACCGCAAGGTGAACTGTTGGCTGTGCGGGTATGGGATCGCAGAGAAAGCGAACGCCGGGCTGTAATGGTTCGGATAGGGATTGGAACATTATCCCACGGGAAACCGGGCAGACTTCTGCGTGGTCTTTCGTCGCATGAATGCTGATTGAGCCTGTTTCAATGAACTTCGAGGTCCAGAAATACCGGACCTTCCAATAGTCCAACCCTGACGGGAGCGCCCCTCCTCATCAGGGGATGCGTACGTCTTTTGCTCAGGGTCATCTGAGAGGAAGGCAGCATGATAGAACACAGCCAAATGGCCGTGTCTGCGCCTTCCGACGTTCCGCAGCAATGGCACGACATCGACTGGTGTCGCGTTCAGCGGAACGTTCGGGCAATGCAGATACGGATTGCGAAGGCTTGTCGGGAAGGCAACTGGCGCAGGGTGAAAGCCTTGCAACGGATGCTGACCCGCTCACGCTCGGCCAGATACTTGGCCGTACGGCGAGTCACTGAAAACCAGGGTAAGCGCACGGCGGGAGTCGACCGCGTGCTCTGGGATACACCGGATGCCAAATGGAAAGCGGCAGATGGATTGAAGCGCCACGGGTATAAACCTCGGCCGCTACGGCGAGTGTTTATCCCAAAGTCGAATGGAAAGGAGCGCCCTTTGGGCATCCCGACCATGACTGACAGGGCAATGCAGGCGTTGTACTTGCTTGCTCTGGCGCCCATCGCAGAAACCACGGGTGATCCCAATAGCTACGGCTTCAGGATCGAACGCTCGACGGCGGATGCGATGGGGCAGTTGTTCGTTTGCCTGTCCAAGAGGCTATCGGCCAAATGGGTTTTGGAAGCGGACATCAAGGGCTGCTTTGACCATATCAACCACGACTGGCTGATCCACCACGTCCCTACGGACAAAATGGTTCTTCGCAAATGGTTGAAAGCAGGCGTGATCCATAAAGGCCAGCTTCAGGCAACGGATGCCGGTACACCTCAAGGCGGGATTATCTCGCCGACCTTGGCAAACATGGTGCTGGATGGCCTGGAAACACAGCTCAAGCGATATCTGGGCGTGACACGGGCCAAGAAGCTGAAAATCAATGTAGTGCGATATGCGGACGATTTTGTGATCACTGGCGAATCGAAAGAGGTGCTCGATAGCGAAGTCAAACCTTGGGTGGAGCAGTTCCTCGCGGTGCGCGGATTGCAGTTATCCCCTGAGAAAACCCATGTCGTCCATATAGATGAAGGCTTTGACTTTCTGGGTTGGAATTTCCGCAAGTACGGCGGGAAGCTTCTGATCAAGCCGAGCAAGAAAAACGTGAAAGCGTTCTATCGCAAGGCCAAGGAGGTCATCAGCACCAACAAAGCGGTGACGCAAGAGGATCTGATCCGATTGCTGAACCCGATGCTGCGAGGCTGGGCGTTCTATCACCAGCCAGTAGTCGCCAAGAAGGCGTACAGCCGCATGGACTTTCAAATATTCCAAGCGCTATGGCGCTGGGCAAAACGGCGACACCCGAACAAAAACCTCGACTGGATCAGGAAGAAGTATTTCCAACTCATCGAGGGTCGAAACTGGGTGTTCTGCACCACGTTACTGACAGAGACTGGGGACAAAGAGGAGATCAGGCTATACACCCTTGAGGCTACGCCGATCGAGAGGCACAGAAAAATCAGCGGGGAGTACAACCCGTTCGATCCTTCGATGGAGGAAATGGGCGAGAAACTGCGGATGTCCCGGATGCTCGGGAAGCTGAAATACCGTAAACAAGTATCAAACCTGTTTCAATCGCAAAAAGGTCTGTGTTTACTGTGCAAGAACCCGATAACCAGGGAGACGGGGTGGCACGACCACCACATCATTTATCGCTCACAAGGCGGTGGTGACTCGCTAAGCAACCGGGTACTATTGCATCCCATTTGCCACCAGCAGCTTCATGCTCGTGGGCTAACAGTGAACAAACCGGCTCCCGATTTCGGGGGTTAAGTAGAGACTTGAGCCGTATGCGCTGAAAGGCGCACGTACGGTTTTTAGGGGGGAGCAGGCCAGAAATGGTCTGCTCCTACCCAACTTTCAGACCATCGAGAGGCGTGCGGCCCACACCGCGGGCAGATGGCACGCAGGAAGCCCGGACTAATAAGATGGCATTGAAATCCCCCGCGTTTCGTAAAAAATTTCCGTTGTTGGTAACCGGCAGTCTGCTGGCTATGCAACCTCTGGCCAGTCAATTCGTTGTCGCCGCCGAGCAGTATGACTGCTCTGTATCGGCTACGGGTGCCTGGGACTGTTCGCCCAAGACGCCGGCCGCTGCATTGCCGCCGCGTCCGGTGCATGACGGCAGTGCCGTCAGCGCCACCGGCGAAGCCCCGGCACAGAACGGTTCGACCACCGACACTGGCGCCAAGCCCGTGCTGGTCACCGAAGCCAAGGGCCGCGGTTTGAAATCCCGTAGCGAAGACTTCAGTCACCTCGACTGGGTTGCGCGCGAGAAGCTCACCGCCGCCCAATTGGCCGAGACCGGTCCATATTGCTCGGGTGCTTATATCGAGCCGATTCGTCCTGGCATGAATGACAAGACGAATAAAAGCGATGCTCCGACCTTTATCGGCGCAAAAGCCTCTCGCTATAACACCGATGATCAAGTCGGTACGCTGGCCGGTGATGTCGTCCTGCGTCAGGGCAGCATGCAGGTCGAGTCCGACGAGGCCAGCCTGTATCAGGCCGAGAGCCGCGCCGAGCTCAGTGGCGACGTGCGTATCCGTGACAACGGCGCGCTGATCGTTGGCGACCACGCCGATGTGCAGCTCGACACTGGCGAAGCCAAGGTCGACAACGCCGAATACGTGATGCACAAATCGCGCATTCGCGGTAACGCGCTGTACGCCAAGCGTGCCGAAAACGCGATCATCCGCTTGAAGGACGGCACGTACACCACGTGCGAACCGAACAGCAACGCCTGGCAGCTCAAGGGCAACAACATCACCCTGAACCCGGCCACCGGCTTCGGTACCGCGACCAACGTGACGTTGCGCGTCAAAGACATTCCGATCCTGTACACGCCGTACATCTACTTCCCGATCGATGACCGTCGCCAGTCGGGCTTCCTGCCGCCGACCATCGGCACCGGCAGCGACACTGGCTTCATGCTGGTAACGCCGTACTACTTCAACCTGGCGCCTAACTACGACGCCACGCTGTATCCGCGCTACATGAGCAAGCGTGGCATGTTGGTGGAAGGTGAGTTCCGTTATCTGACCAAGTCCAGCGAAGGCCAGTTCGGCGCTGCGTACCTGAACGATGACGACACCGAACGCAGCAAGCAGACCGATTACGAAAAAACCCGATACATGTACAACTGGCAGCACAAGGGCGGTCTCGACTCCCGCGTGCTCACTGAAGTTGACTACACCAAGATCAGCGATCCGTATTACTTCCAGGATCTGCAAACCGATCAGATTGGTGTGAAATCCGGCGACTACGTGAATCAGCAGGGCGCGGTTACCTATCGTGGTGACAGCTATACCGCGCGGTTGAACGCTCAGGCGTATCAGTTGGCAACCGTTTCGAACATCACGCCGTATGATCGTTTGCCGCAGATCACCTTCAATGGTCAGCTGCCGTATCACCCGCAAGGTTTGAATTTCGATTACGAGACCGAGCTTGTTCGGTTTGATCGTGATCTGAAAAGCGGGACGTTCACTCAGGAAGACGGCGTTACGACAGAACCTCGACTGGACAACAACATTCAAGGTCTGGCCCGTGCAAACGGCGACCGTCTGAATCTGAAGCCCGGTGTAAGTCTGCCAATGAACTGGACCTATGGCTTCTTAAAGCCATCGCTCAAGTATCAGTACACCCAGTATCAATTGGATCTGGACGGTACTGGTAAATCCCAGATTGCTGCAATGTCGCCGGAAAATCAGAACCTCTACGGAAAATTCGGTAGCAACCAGAACCGCGGCGTGCCAATCGCCAGCATCGACAGCGGCCTGTACTTCGACCGTAACACGTCGTTCTTTGGCAAGAACTACCGCCAGACCCTGGAACCGCGCCTGTTCTACCTCTACGTTCCTGAGGAAGATCAGAAGGACATTCCGGTGTTCGACACCAGCGAATACACCTTCAACTACGCGTCGCTGTTCCGTGACAACCGTTTCTCCGGCTCCGACCGTGTCGGCGACGAGAACAAACTGTCGCTGGGCGTAACCAGCCGCTGGATCGAAGACAATGGCTTCGAGCGTCAACGCATCAGCGTCGGCCAGGCCCTGTACTTCAAGGATCGCGAAGTCCAATTGCCAGGCATCGATGCAAAAACCCGTGATGACGCGAAATCCAACGTTTCGCCATATGCACTGGAATACGAATACCGCTGGAACCGTGATTGGCGCACCACGGCCGATTACAACTGGGATCCGGACAGCCGCAGCCCACGTTCCGGCAGTGCAATGTTCCACTACCAGCCTGAAGACAACCCGAACAAGGTCATCAACGCCGGCTATCGCTATCGCAATGACCAGGTTCGCTACGACCAGAACACCGGTAAATGGTCGGTGGGTGGTGGTGACTACGGCACTCCAGGCCAGCCTGGCTACGTGAAGGACTACTACAAAATCAAGCAGCACGACTTCTCGGTGATCTGGCCGATCGTGCCGCAGTGGAACGCCATCAGCCGCTGGCAGTATGACTACAACCGTAACCGTACCCTGGAAGCCTTCGGTGGTTTCGAGTACGACAACTGCTGCTGGAAACTGCGCCTGATCAACCGTTACTGGGTTTCCTATGACGAGTTCAGTCAGAACGCACCGGAAAACGAAAAAGGCGACCATGGCGTCTTCCTCCAAATTGTTCTGAAGGGACTCGGTGGCCTCACTGGCGCCAAGGTAGAGAGCTTCCTCGACAAAGGCATTCAAGGTTATCGTGAACGTGAAGACCAAGCTTTCTGATTGTCTGCGCCCGCTTGTGCTGGGCGCGCTGTTCCTGGGTACTGCGGCGAATGCTGCAGTACAGCCCATCGATAAAGTGGTAGCGATCGTCGACAGCGACGTGGTCATGCAGAGCCAACTGGATCAGCGTGTCCACGAAGTTCAGCAGACCATCGCCAAGCGTGGTGGCGGTTTGCCGCCCCCAGGCGTACTGGATCAGCAGGTGCTCGAACGCCTGATCGTCGAGAACCTGCAATTGCAGATCGGCGAACGTTCCGGTATCCGCATTACCGATGAAGAACTGAACCAGGCTGTTGGCACCATTGCCCAGCGCAACAACATGACGGTGGATCAATTCCGTGCTGCTCTGGCTCACGACGGCCTGTCTTACGACGACGCCCGTGACCAGATCCGTCGCGAAATGATCATCAGCCGTGTACGTCAGCGCCGTGTAGCAGAACGCATTCAGGTGTCGGAACAGGAAGTGAAGAACTTCCTCGCCTCCGACCTGGGCAAGATGCAATTGTCCGAAGAACTGCACCTGGCCAACATCCTGATTCCGACCCCGGAAAGCGCCAACTCTGAAGCGATTCAGAATGCCGCGCGTCAGGCCATGGAGATTTACCAGCAGCTCAAGCAAGGCGCCGACTTCGGTCAATTGGCCGTCGCCAAATCCGCCAGCGACAACGCCCTGGAAGGCGGCGACATGGGCTGGCGTAAAGCCGCGCAGTTGCCACCTCCGTTTGATCGCGAGTTGAGCAGCATGGCCGTCGGCGACGTGACTCAGCCTGCACGCACGCCAGGTGGCTTCATCATCCTGAAGTTGCTGGCCAAGCGTGGTGGCGAAACTCAAACCCGCGATGAAGTGCATGTGCGCCACATCCTGGTCAAGCCAAGCCCGATCCGCGACGAAGCCAAGACCAAGGCCTTGGTTCAATCGCTGTACGAGCGGATTCTGGCCGGTGAAGATTTCGCCACCCTGGCGAAAAGCTACTCCGAAGACCCGGGTTCGGCCCTCAACGGCGGCGACCTGAACTGGATCGACCCGAACGTACTGGTTCCGGAATTCCGCGAAGTAATGGCCAAGACCCCTCAAGGTCAGCTGTCCAAGCCATTCAAGACCCAATACGGCTGGCACGTTCTGGAAGTCCTTGGCCGTCGCGCCACTGACAGCACTGAACAAGCCCGCGAGCAGCAAGCCATGACGGTATTGCGTAATCGCAAATACGACGAAGAGCTGCAAACCTGGCTGCGTCAGATCCGTGACGAAGCGTACGTAGAGATCAAACTTCCTGGTGCAGACCAGGCAGCGCAGTGAAACCCAAGCGTTTCGCGCTGACACCCGGCGAACCAGCCGGCATCGGTCCCGACCTGTGCCTGCTGCTCGCCTCGCAAGCCCAGCCACACCCCCTGATTGCCATCACCAGCCGCGACCTGCTCCTTGAGCGGGCCGCGCAGCTGGGGCTGGCCGTCAATCTGCTGGATGTTGCGCCCGGTCAATGGCCGGATGCGCCCGCACCTGAACATAGCCTTTACGTCTGGGATACGCCGCTCAGCGCCCCCGTGGTGACCGGGCAACTGGACAAGGCCAACGCGGCCTTCGTCCTCGAAACCCTGACCCGCGCTGGCAATGGCTGCCTGAACGGCGAATTCGCCGGGATGATCACCGCGCCAGTACACAAAGGCGTGATCAATGAGTCAGGCATCGCGTTCTCCGGACACACGGAATTTCTCGCCGATCTGACCCACACCGCGCAAGTGGTGATGATGCTTGCCACACGCGGTTTGCGCGTGGCACTGGTCACCACTCACCTGCCCCTGCGCGAGGTTGCCGATGCGATCACGCCGCAACGGCTGGAGCGGGTCACGCGGATTCTGCACGCCGACCTGCAAGACAAATTCGGCATCGCCCGGCCACGCATTCTGGTGTGCGGGCTCAACCCGCACGCCGGTGAAGGCGGACACCTGGGCCATGAAGAAATCGACATCATCGAACCCACATTAGAGCGCCTGCGCGGCGAGGGCATGGACCTTCGTGGCCCGCTGCCTGCCGACACTCTGTTTACCCCCAAATATCTGGAGCACTGCGACGCAGTGCTGGCGATGTACCACGACCAGGGCTTGCCCGTGCTGAAGTACAAAGGCTTCGGCGCCGCCGTCAACGTGACCCTCGGCCTGCCGATCATCCGCACTTCGGTCGACCACGGCACCGCCCTGGATCTGGCCGGCAGCGGCAAGATCGATACCGGCAGCCTGCAAGTCGCCCTGGAAACCGCCTACCAGATGGCCGAGACCCGTTTATGACCGAGCAATACCAACACAAGGCGCGCAAACGCTTTGGCCAGAACTTCCTGCACGATGCCGGCGTTATCGACCGCATCCTGCGCTCCATCAGCGCCAAGTCCGAAGACCGCCTGCTGGAAATCGGCCCGGGCCAGGGCGCGCTGACCGCCGGCCTGCTCAACTCCGGCGCACAACTTGACGTCGTGGAGCTGGACAAGGACCTGATCCCGATCCTCAACCAGCAGTTCGCCGGCAAGAGCAACTTCAACCTGCATCAAGGCGATGCGCTGAAGTTCGACTTCAATACGCTCAACGCCGCGCCGAACAGCCTGCGCGTAGTCGGCAACCTGCCTTACAACATCTCTACGCCACTGATTTTCCACCTGCTGAGCAACGCCGGCATCATTCGCGACATGCACTTCATGCTGCAAAAGGAAGTTGTCGAGCGCCTGGCAGCGGGTCCTGGTGGCGGTGATTGGGGTCGCCTGTCGATCATGGTTCAGTACCACTGCCGCGTGGAACACCTGTTCAACGTCGGCCCGGGAGCGTTCAACCCACCGCCGAAAGTCGACTCGGCTATCGTCCGTCTGGTCCCGCACGCGGTACTGCCGCACCCGGCCAAGGATCATCGCCTGCTGGAGCGCGTTGTTCGCGAAGCCTTCAACCAGCGCCGCAAGACCCTGCGCAACACGCTCAAGCAATTGATGACGTCTGCCGAGATCGAAGCCGCCGGTGTCGATGGCAGCCTGCGCCCCGAGCAACTGGATCTGGCCGCCTTCGTGCGCCTGGCCGACAAGCTCAGCGAGCAAGCCCCAGAGACGCCCGCCGCCGACTGACAAGTGATGAACGCTATCGGGCAGGACGCCACTCTGGTTTACTGCCCGATACTTGCCTAGACTGATTCCCCATCAGCTACGCCCCGCGTTCCGCTTCGTTTAAGGCCTTTTGCATGTCCGATTCCCGTTACCAGGTCGATGTCAGCGTGGTTACCCACTATCTGGCAGACCAATCGCAACCCGAGCACGACCGCTTTGCCTTCGCCTACACCATCACCGTACAGAACAACGGCGACAAGCCGGCGCGACTGATGTCGCGACACTGGGTCATCACCGACGGAGACGGGCACGTCGAAGAAGTGCGCGGTGCAGGTGTCGTGGGTCAGCAACCGTTGATCGATGCAGGCGAAAGCCACACCTACAGCAGCGGCACGGTAATGACCACCAAGGTTGGCACCATGCAAGGCACCTACGAAATGGTCGCCGACGACGGCAAGCATTTCGACGCGATCATCAAACCCTTTCTTCTCGCCGCTCCCGGAGCGCTGCACTGATGGCCACGTATGCCGTCGGCGACCTGCAGGGCTGCCTCGAACCGCTCAAGTGCCTGCTCAAGCAGGTCGCGTTCGATCCGGCGATCGATCGGCTGTGGCTGGCAGGTGACCTGGTCAACCGCGGCCCGCAGTCGCTGCAAACCCTGCGATTTCTATATGGCATGCGCGAGTCACTGGTCTGTGTGCTCGGCAATCATGACCTGCACCTGCTGGCCGCCGCAAAAAACATCGAACGCCTGAAGAAATCCGACACCCTGCGCGAGATTCTCGACGCACCCGACGCCGCCGACTTGCTTGAGTGGCTGCGCCAGCAAAAGCTCATGCACTACGACGAACAACGTGACGTCGCCATGGTGCATGCCGGCATACCGCCGCAATGGTCGCTGCGCAAAGCCTTGAAGCTGGCCGCCGAAGCCGAAGCGGCGCTGCGTGACGATAATCTGCTGCCGCTTTATCTCGACGGCATGTACGGCAACGAGCCGGCAAAATGGGACAGCGACCTGCAAGGTGTGCCTCGCCTGCGCGTGATCACCAACTATTTCACCCGCATGCGTTTCTGCACCGCCGAAGGCAAACTTGACCTCAAGAGCAAGGAAGGCCTCGATACCGCACCGCCGGGCTATAAACCGTGGTTCCTGCACAAGGAGCGCAAGACCCTCGGCTTGCGGATCATCTTCGGTCACTGGGCCGCCCTCGAAGGCCAGGTCAGCGAACCGGGCATCGCAGCGCTCGACACCGGTTGCGTGTGGGGTGGCAGCCTGACCCTGATGAACGTCGACAGCGGTGAACGCCTGTCATGCAAATGCGACGAACACGGTGGCGTCCTGCCGTCAGTCGCACCACTTACCCCCAACACCTCGCCAGTCAGCACACCACGCTAGACTGCGTATTCAGCCGAGCTACAGGAACCCGCCATGAGCGAAGTCAAACGAATCCCCCCGGAACAGGCCCAGGCCCTGCGCGAGAAAGGCGCCGTCGTGATCGACGTCCGCGACCCGCAAACCTACGCCGCGCTGCACATTGCCGGCTCCCAACATATGGACAACCATTCCATCGCCGATTTCATCCGTAACGCCGACCTCGACGCACCGCTGGTAGTGGTCTGCTATCACGGTAATTCCAGCCAGAGCGCAGCAGCGTACCTGATCAGCCAGGGCTTCTCCGACGTCTACAGCATGGACGGCGGCTTCGAGCTATGGCGTACGACTTATCCTGCAGAAACCGCTCAAGGCTGCGCGCAATAATTTTTTTGTCAGGCGCGAGCCCCGGCTGCCGTGGGCCCGCGCTGGGCAGACAAACGGTCTGCCACACATAATTACGTATCTCGCCTTTACCTCCCGAATTCCCAACTATCCTTAAGCCCAGGCCATCCAAAACAGGGGAGAGCCGGTACACCGGCGCACGGGTCATCGGGAGTGACTTTCAAGGTTGTCGACCGCGAAAGTGTTCTGGGGGGTAAACAAGCAGCCACGACGGCCGCTTGCCAGCATCGACTGACTGATCCGGCGTCGGCTCCACGTATCGAGCGAGGTGACGTCATGAGTATCTTTAGCCACTTCCAACAACGCTTCGAGTCCACACGCCAGGAAGAACTCTCACTGCAGGAGTACCTGGAGCTGTGCAAAACGGATCGCAGCGCCTATGTTTCCGCCGCCGAGCGTCTGTTAATGGCTATTGGCGAACCGGAACTGCTCGACACCTCGACCAATTCGAGGCTGTCACGCATCTTCTCCAACAAGGTGATCCGTCGCTATCCGGCCTTTGAAGACTTCCACGGGATGGAAGAATGCATCGACCAGATCGTCTCGTATTTCCGCCATGCCGCCCAAGGCCTGGAAGAGAAGAAACAGATCCTCTATCTGCTCGGCCCAGTCGGTGGCGGTAAATCGTCCCTGGCCGAGAAGCTGAAACAGCTGATGGAAAAAGTGCCCTTCTATGCAATCAAGGGCTCGCCGGTATTCGAGTCTCCGCTGGGTCTGTTCAACGCCACCGAAGATGGCGCGATCCTCGAAGAAGACTTCGGCATCCCTCGGCGCTACCTGAACACCATCATGTCGCCATGGGCAACCAAACGCCTGGCCGAATTCGGCGGCGACATCAGCCAGTTCCGCGTGGTCAAGCTGTACCCGTCGATCCTCAACCAGATCGCCGTGGCCAAAACCGAACCGGGTGACGAGAACAACCAGGATATTTCCGCGCTGGTCGGCAAGGTCGACATCCGTAAACTCGAGGAATACCCACAGAACGACGCGGACGCCTACAGCTATTCGGGTGCGCTGTGCCGGGCCAACCAGGGCCTGATGGAATTCGTCGAAATGTTCAAGGCACCGATCAAGGTGCTCCACCCGTTGCTGACCGCCACACAGGAAGGCAACTACAACAGTACCGAAGGTCTGGGCGCGATTCCGTTCACCGGGATTCTGCTCGCCCACTCCAACGAGTCGGAATGGCATACCTTCCGTAACAACAAGAACAACGAGGCGTTCATCGACCGGATCTACATCGTCAAGGTGCCGTACTGCCTGCGAGTCAGCGATGAAGTAAAAATCTACGACAAGCTGCTGTTCAACAGCTCCCTGGCCAAGGCCCACTGCGCGCCCGACACCTTGAAGATGCTGGCGCAGTTCACCGTGCTGTCACGCCTCAAGGAGCCGGAAAACTCCAACATCTATTCGAAAATGCGCGTGTACGACGGCGAAAACCTCAAGGACACCGACCCAAAAGCCAAATCGATTCAGGAGTACCGCGACTCGGCCGGCGTCGACGAGGGGATGAACGGCCTGTCGACCCGCTTCGCGTTCAAGATCCTTTCGAAAGTCTTCAACTTCGATCCCCATGAAATCGCCGCCAACCCGGTGCACCTGCTCTATGTCCTGGAACAGCAGATCGAACAGGAGCAGTTTCAGGCCGAGACGCGCGAGCGCTATCTGCGTTATCTGAAGGAATACCTGGCACCGCGCTACATCGAGTTCATCGGCAAGGAGATTCAGACCGCGTACCTGGAATCCTACAGCGAGTACGGCCAGAACATTTTCGACCGCTACGTGCTGTACGCAGACTTCTGGATTCAGGATCAGGAATACCGCGATCCGGAAACCGGCGAGATTCTCAACCGCGTAGCCCTGAACGAAGAACTGGAAAAAATCGAAAAACCGGCCGGCATCAGCAATCCGAAGGATTTTCGCAACGAGATCGTCAACTTCGTACTGCGCGCACGGGCCAACAACAACGGCAAGAACCCGACCTGGCTCAGCTACGAAAAACTGCGGGTGGTCATCGAGAAAAAAATGTTCTCGAACACCGAAGACCTGCTGCCGGTCATCAGCTTCAACGCCAAGGCCAGCAAGGAGGATCAACAAAAGCACAACGACTTCGTTACACGAATGGTCGAACGTGGCTACACCGACAAACAGGTACGGCTACTTTCCGAATGGTACCTACGGGTCCGGAAGTCGCAGTGAAGCAGTTGCAAGCTTCTAGCTACAAGCGGCAAGAGAAAAGCGGGTGAGCCCCGATATCGGGAACTGACGGCGCATCGCTTGCTGCTTGAGGCTTACGACTTCAAGCTCCCCGGAGGGGCCTATGAGCTATGTAATCGACCGACGTCTCAACGGCAAGAACAAGAGCACGGTGAACCGTCAGCGCTTTCTGCGACGTTACCGTGACCACATCAAGAAGGCTGTCGAAGAGGCGGTCAGCCGGCGCTCCATTACCGATATGGAGCACGGCGAGCAGATCAGCATTCCCGGTCGCGACATCGATGAACCGGTACTTCACCATGGTCGCGGCGGCAAGCAGACGGTTGTTCATCCCGGCAACAAGGAATTCACCGCCGGCGAACACATCGCTCGCCCACCGGGCGGCGGCGGCGGACGTGGACCGGGCAAGGCCGGCAACTCTGGCGAGGGCATGGACGAGTTCGTCTTCCAGATCACTCAGGAAGAATTCCTCGAATTCATGTTCGAAGACCTCGAACTGCCCAACCTGGTCAAACGCAATCTGACCGGTACCGACACGTTCAAGACCGTTCGCGCGGGGATCAGTAACGAAGGTAATCCCTCACGCATCAACATCATCCGCACCCTGCGCTCAGCTCATGCGCGGCGCATCGCCCTGTCCGGCAGCAGCCGCGCAAAACTGCGTGAAGCCAAAGAAGAACTGGCGCGCCTCAAGTGCGAGGAGCCAGACAACTTCGGCGACATTCAGGAAATCGAGACGGAGATCGAAAAACTCAGCGCGCGCATCCATCGCGTGCCGTTTCTCGACACCTTTGACCTTAAATACAACTTGCTGGTCAAGCAGCCGAATCCAAGCTCCAAAGCGGTGATGTTCTGCCTGATGGACGTCTCCGGCTCCATGACCCAGGCGACCAAGGACATCGCCAAGCGCTTTTTCATCCTGCTGTACCTGTTTTTGAAGCGAAACTACGACAAGATCGACGTGGTGTTCATCCGTCACCACACCAGTGCCCGTGAAGTCGACGAAGAGGAGTTTTTCTACTCGCGGGAAACCGGGGGCACCATCGTCTCCAGCGCCTTGAAAATGATGCAGGAGATCATGGCCGAGCGCTATCCGAGCAACGAGTGGAACATCTACGCGGCTCAGGCTTCCGACGGCGACAACTGGAACGACGACTCACCGATCTGCCGCGACATCCTGATCAACCAGATCATGCCGTTTGTGCAGTACTACACTTATGTGGAAATCACCCCGCGCGAACATCAGGCCTTGTGGTACGAATACGAACGTATCGCCGAAGCCTTCTCTGACACGTTTGCCCAACAGCAACTGGTCTCGGCCGGGGATATCTATCCGGTCTTCCGTGAACTCTTCCAGCGCAGGTTAGTGACATGACCGCCAAAGAGCAGAAGCGCCAACCCATTTCCACCGGCTCCGAATGGACATTCGAGCTGATCCAGACCTACGACCGCGAGATCGCCCGCATCGCGGCGGGCTATGCGCTGGACACCTACCCCAACCAGATCGAAGTGATCACCGCCGAGCAAATGATGGATGCGTACGCTTCGGTCGGCATGCCGCTGGGTTACCACCACTGGTCCTACGGCAAACACTTCCTCAGCACCGAAAAATCATACAGCCGCGGGCAGATGGGGCTGGCGTACGAGATCGTCATCAACTCCGATCCGTGCATCGCCTATCTGATGGAGGAAAACACCATCTGCATGCAGGCTCTGGTGGTGGCACATGCCTGCTATGGCCACAACAGTTTCTTCAAGGGCAACTACCTGTTCCGCACCTGGACCGACGCCAGTTCGATCATCGATTATCTGGTGTTCGCCAAGCAGTACATCATGCAATGTGAAGAACGCCATGGCATTGATGCGGTAGAAGACCTGCTCGACTCCTGCCACGCACTGATGAACTACGGCGTCGACCGCTACAAACGCCCTTATCCGATTTCCGCCGAAGAAGAACGCCGACGGCAGAAGGATCGCGAAGAACACCTGCAGAAGCAGATCAACGATCTGTGGCGCACCATCCCCAAAGGCGCCGACAAGTACAGCGACAAGGATAACGCCCGCTTCCCGGCCGAGCCGCAGGAAAACATTCTCTACTTCATCGAGAAACACGCGCCGTTGCTGGAGCCGTGGCAGCGCGAAATCGTGCGGATCGTGCGCAAGATCGCCCAGTATTTCTATCCGCAACGCCAGACTCAGGTAATGAACGAGGGCTGGGCGACGTTCTGGCACTACACGTTGATGAACGACCTGTACGACGAGGGTCTGGTCACCGATGGTTTCATGATGGAATTTCTCACATCGCATACCAGCGTGGTGTTCCAGCCAGGCTTCGACAGCCCTTACTACAACGGCATCAACCCCTACGCACTCGGCTTTGCCATGTACCGTGACATTCGCCGCATGTGCGAAGAACCCACAGAAGAAGACCGTCACTGGTTCCCCGAGATCGCCGGGACTGACTGGTTGTCGTCCATCAAGTTCGCCATGAGCAGTTTCAAGGACGAAAGCTTCATCCTTCAGTACCTGTCACCGAAGGTGATCCGCGATCTCAAGCTGTTCAGCATCCTCGATGACGATCAAAAGGACGATCTATTGGTGCCGGCGATTCACGACGAAACCGGTTACCGGATCATTCGCGAAACCCTGGCTGCGCAGTACAACCTCGGCAATCGTGAACCAAACGTGCAGATATACAGCATCGATCGTCGCGGCGACCGCTCGCTGACCCTGCGCCACCAGCAACACGACCGCAAACCGCTGGGTGACTCCACTGACGAGGTGCTCAAGCACTTGCATCGCTTGTGGGGCTTCGACATTCATCTGGAAACCCTGCAAGGCGACCAGATCATGAAAACCCATCACGTACCGCCACGCAGTGAACACAGCGAAGGGGATTACGGTCGACTCGACCTGGCCGTCATTCATCTTTGATCCGCTAGCGGCCTCCGAAAGTCCGACGCAAGGGTTATCCTGTCGGGCTAACGGAGGTTTTTTATGCAGATTTTCAAGGTTGGCGGTGCAGTACGTGATCGCTTGCTGGGCAAACCGGTCACCGATGTCGATTGGGTGGTCGTTGGCGCCACTACGGAAGAAATGCTCGCCAAGGGTTATCGCCCGGTTGGCGCAGACTTCCCGGTGTTTCTTCACCCAAAAAGCGGCGAGGAATACGCCCTCGCCCGCACTGAGCGCAAAAGCGGTCGTGGCTATGGCGGTTTTACTTTCCACGCCAGTCCCGAAGTCACACTTGAAGAAGACCTGATACGCCGTGACCTGACCATCAACGCCATGGCCGAGGACGATCAGCAAAATCTGACCGATCCGTACCATGGCCAGCGCGATCTGGAGGCTCGAGTTCTGCGCCACGTTTCTCCGGCGTTCGCCGAAGATCCACTCCGTGTACTGCGCGTTGCACGCTTCGCGGCCCGATACGCCGAGCAGGGTTTCAGCATTGCACCCGAGACCCTGGCGCTGATGAGTCAGCTCAGCGATTCGGGCGAACTGGAGGCGCTGACGGCTGAACGCAGCTGGAAAGAAATCTCCCGGGCACTGATGGAAAATCAGCCACAGGTGTTCATTGAGGTGCTGCGCGAATGCGGCGCTTTGAAGGTGCTGATGCCGGAAGTCAACGCGCTGTTTGGCGTACCGCAACCGGAAATTCATCACCCGGAAATCGATAGCGGCATTCACACGTTGAGCGTGCTGGAGCAATCAGCGCTGCACAAGCAACCACTGACCGTGCGCTGGGCCTGCCTGCTGCACGACCTCGGCAAAGGCCTGACCCCTGAAGAAGAATGGCCGCGGCACATTGCCCACGAGCACAAAGGGCTGAAGCTGATCAAAGCCGTCAACGCGCGGTTCAAGGCGCCGAAAGATTGCCAGGAACTGGCCCTGCTGGTTGGCCAGTATCACACCCATGGCCACCGCGCTCTGGAGTTGAAAGCATCGACATTGCTGGAGTTACTGCAGAGTTTTGACGTGTATCGCCGACCGCAGCGTTTTGAGGAGTTCATTGCCGCCTGCGAGATGGATGCGCGAGGCCGTAAAGGGTTGGAGCAGCGCAGTTATCCACAGGCCGATTACTTGCGTGGCGCCGCAACAGTGGCGCGAGGTGTGGCGGTGCAACCGTTGCTGGAGAAGGGTTTCAAGGGCCCGGAACTGGGCGAGGCGCTCAAGCGCGAGCGGCTCAAGGCCTTGAAGACTTACAAGGAAGCTTCGGCCTGCTGAACAGCTTCGCGAGCAAGCCAGCGCTCACAGGTAACATGCGCTCCAATGCGGGCGCTGACTTGCTCGCGAAGGTGTCAGTCAGGTCAACACAGAACTGAAGGGGTCAATTGCTCACCCCGCCACTCAAACCTCACCGGCGCCAACACCTGATCAATCTGTGCCTCAGCCCACAACGTCGCGAAGCTTTTTCCCACACCCGGATGCACGCGATCCGGGGCAATCAACGACAACGGCCACAACACAAAGGCATTTTTCAAGATTTCGGCTCGGGGCAGCACCAGCCCGTCGAAATTGCCCGCCAGATCGCCGTACAACAGCACGTCGATATCCAGCGGCAACCCCTTGCGATCCGGGGCATAACGGCCGTTATCGGCCTCAATGAATTTCAACCGGCGATCCAGCTCCATCAACGGCAAATCGGTAAACGCCGAGACCACGAAATTGAAGAACGGCCCGCTCTTGACGCCTACCGGCTGGCTCTCGAACACCGCCGAACAGCGGATATCCACCAGAAACGTGGCCAGCGCATCAAGACCGGCACGCAAATGGGTTTCGCGCTCGATGTTACTACCGAGCCCGAGATAGACCTGAGTCAGCGACATCCGCGCTCGATCTCCACACCCACTCCGCCTTTGGCGGCCGGCACGGCGCCAGGCTTGGTCAGCTTCAGACGCACCCAAGTGATCTTGAATTCAGTCATCAGCACCTCGACCAGACGCTCAGCGAAGGTCTCGACCAACTGAAACTGCGCCTGCTCGGCAAAAGCCTGAATACGCGTGGAAACGCTAGCGTAGTCGAGCGCCAGGGTCAGGTCGTCACCGGCGGCGGCCGGGCGATTGTCCCAGGCGAAGCTCAGATCAAGACGCAGGCACTGTCGGATGCCGCGCTCCCAGTCGTAGGCACCGATGACGGTGTCAACTTCCAGGCCCTCGATAAATACTCTGTCCAAGCACTTTTCTCCGCTGCACGACAAGGGCGCAATGCGCCGTTAGAATCAGGGCGTCCTCGCCCGGAATAGTTAGCATGTTTTGGTTACTGGCGACTCTCGCCTACCTGCTCGGCTCGCTGTCCTTCGCCATTTTGCTCAGCCGCCTGACCGGAAACCCGGATCCGCGAATGAGTGGCTCGGGTAATGCTGGCGCCACCAACATGCTGCGCCTGGCCGGTCGCAAACTGGCGATCCTGACCCTGCTGGGTGATCTGTGCAAAGGCCTGCTGCCAGTGCTGATCGCATCCGCAGCAGGCCTGTCGCTGCAAGATCAGGCCTGGATCGGCGTGTGCGCCGTGATCGGTCACCTGTTCCCGCTGTATTTCCGTTTTCGCGGCGGCAAAGGTGTCGCCACTGCTGCCGGCATGCTGCTGGGGCTGTATCCGCCCGCAGCCCTGCTGGCGGTGTGCGCCTGGCTGCTGACGTTCTACCTGACCCGTACCAGCTCGCTGGCGGCCCTGATTGCGACACCGCTGACCCTGCCGTTGCTCGCCTGGCAGGAACCGGAGGCGCTGTTGCCGATGTGCGCATTGACACTGCTCATCGTCTGGCGCCACCGCGGCAATCTACGCGACCTGTTTGCCGGGCGCGAACGGCATTTCTAAATACCGTTCAAGAGCGACGCTCATTACAACGCCGACAACTGCTCCATCGGCCAGCGCGCCTGCACGCTGATCGCCAGGCTTTCCTGCTGACCGGCTTGCAAACGCTGGCAGCCGGCAAACGCAATCATCGCGCCATTGTCGGTACAAAACTCGGGGCGCGCATAAAACACGTCGCCCTTCATGTCGCCGAGCATTTTCTCCAGCGAAACGCGCAATGCCTTGTTGGCGCTGACGCCACCGGCGATCACCAAACGCTTCATGCCGGCCTGTTTCAGGGCACGCTTGCACTTGATGGTCAGAGTCTCCACCACGGCCTGCTGGAACGCCAGCGCGATGTCGCAGCGGGCTTGCTCGCCGTCGTCCCCGGCGCTGACGCACTGCTGCCAAGTGTTGAGTGCGAAGGTTTTCAGACCACTGAAGCTGAAATCAAGCCCCGGGCGATCGCACATCGGACGCGGAAAAGTAAAACGTCCCGCGACACCCTTTTCCGCCAGCTTGGCGATTTCCGGCCCGCCCGGGTAATTGAGGCCCATCATTTTCGCGGTTTTGTCGAAAGCTTCACCGGCGGCGTCATCAAGGGTCTCGCCGAGCAGGCTGTATTGGCCAATGCCATCGACCTGAACCAACTGTGTATGGCCACCGGAGACCAACAAAGCGACGAACGGGAATTGCGGCGGTTTCGGTTCCAGCATCGGCGCCAGCAAATGGCCTTCCATGTGGTGCACACCCAGCGCCGGAATGCCCCAGGCAAAGGCCAGCGCTTGTGCGCAAGAAGCGCCGACCAGTAGCGCACCCACCAGGCCAGGACCTGCGGTATAAGCGATCGCATCGATCTCGGTGGGCACGCAGTCAGCCTCGGCCAACACCTGACGAATCAAGGGCAGCATGCGTTTGACGTGATCACGCGAGGCCAGCTCAGGCACCACACCGCCGTAGGCACGATGCAAGTCGATCTGACTGAACAATGCGTCGGCCAGCAAGCCGCGTTCACTGTCATATAATGCGACACCGGTTTCGTCGCAGGAGGTTTCTAATCCCAGTACTAGCATGGGTTTGCGCCTTGTTTAGGCTGAATTCGAAGGCGCGCATAATAGTCGCCGCGTGATGCCCCGGCCAGCGGTTTTCGATCAGAGGCTTTGCATTCCGAGCGATGAGGGGTTAACATCCGCAACCCTTAAAAACCGACGTCTTCAAGTGCTCTTTTGCCGCGAGGATGTTGACCCCGGTAATGAATGAAGGTAGCTCTGGATGCCAGCCGTCAAAGTTAAAGAGAACGAACCCTTCGACGTAGCTCTGCGTCGTTTCAAGCGCTCCTGCGAAAAAGCCGGTGTACTGGCTGAAGTTCGTAGCCGCGAATTTTACGAGAAGCCAACTTCTGAGCGTAAGCGTAAAGCAGCAGCCGCTGTTAAGCGTCACGCCAAGAAAGTTCAGCGCGAACAGCGCCGCGCCGTTCGTCTGTACTAATACACAGACGTTCGTAGCAAGCTTCTTGCCTAAGCCCGGCCCTCAGCCGGGCTAATGGCATTTGCGTAAAACGCTTGATGCTTCACCGTCGAAGCCGCAGACGCGACTTAGACAAATCTGCTTCACCGCGTCAGGCCTGGCTCTTTTGCCAGCGGTGCACGTCTTTTCTGACGAGCCTTTCAAGGCTACTGACGAGCACACCCACTGATTTCTCTAACGACGATCAGCCCAAGGCACCTGCATGCGTGCCCGTTTTATTGAGCTATCCGAGGCCATTAACCGGCCGTCAGCGGATTCAGCGCAACACTTTCAAATAGTCGAAAACTGATAGGCATTAACGTCAGTGGATTTTCGGCAGATACACTTCCCGACAGCGATCAAGCAGACGACACCGGTCGAGCCGCACATTTTGCGCGCTTCGAGCAACGAACCGTGTTCGGCCGCCCTTCGCATCGGACTTATTACAGCGCAGACGACGAGAACGCCATGGCCGGGCTGATTCCCCAGAGCTTTATTGACGACCTCCTGAACCGCACCGACATCGTCGACGTGGTCAGCTCGCGCGTGCAACTGAAAAAAGCCGGCAAGAACTACACCGCCTGCTGCCCGTTTCACAAAGAGAAAACCCCCTCGTTCAGTGTCAGTCCCGACAAGCAGTTCTATTACTGCTTTGGCTGCGGCGCTGGCGGTAATGCCCTCGGCTTTCTTATGGATCATGACAACCTGGACTTCCCCCAGGCTATCGAAGATCTGGCGAAAGCTGCCGGCATGGAAATCCCCCGCGAAGAAGGTGGCCGTCAGCACAAACCGCGACAGCCGACCGACTCGCCGCTGTATCCGCTGCTTAGCGCCGCCGCCGACTTTTACCGGCAGGCACTGAAGAGCCATCCATCGCGCAAAGCCGCAGTGGATTACCTCAAGGGCCGTGGCCTGACTGGCGAGATCGCTCGGGATTTCGGCCTCGGCTTCGCACCGCCCGGCTGGGATAACCTGCTCAAGCATTTGAGCAGCGACACATTGCAGCAAAAAGCCATGATCGACGCCGGCCTGCTGATCGAGAACGCCGAAACCGGCAAACGCTATGACCGCTTCCGTGATCGCGTGATGTTCCCGATCCGCGACACCCGAGGCCGGATCATCGCTTTCGGTGGGCGCGTGCTCGGCGATGACAAGCCCAAATACTTGAACTCGCCGGAAACCCCGGTATTCCATAAAGGCCAGGAACTCTACGGCCTTTATGAAGCACGCAAGAACAACCGCAACCTCGACGAAATAATCGTCGTCGAGGGCTACATGGACGTCATCGCCCTCGCCCAGCAAGGCTTGCGCAATGCCGTCGCGACGCTGGGCACCGCCACCAGCGAAGAGCACTTGAAGCGCTTGTTCCGCGTCGTGCCGAACGTACTGTTTTGCTTTGACGGCGACCAGGCCGGCCGCAACGCCGCCTGGCGCGCACTCGAAGCAACACTGTCGAGCCTGCAAGACGGTCGCCGCGCGCGATTCCTGTTCCTGCCCGAGGGCGAAGACCCGGACACCCTGGTCCGCGCCGAAGGCACCGATGCTTTCAAAGCCCGAATCAATCAGCACGCCCAACCGCTGGCGGATTATTTCTTCCAGCAACTGACAGAAGAGGCCGATCCACGCTCACTCGAAGGCAAGGCCCACATGGCCACCCTCGCCGCACCGTTGATCGACAAAGTACCGGGCGCCAACCTGCGCATCCTGATGCGTCAGCGCTTGACCGAAATCACCGGCCTGAGCAGCGAAACCGTCAGTCAACTGGCGCAAAGTGCGCCGCAGGAAGCGCCACCCGCCTACGATCCGGGCATCGATTACGACGCAATGCCGGACTACAGCGACTACCATCAGCCGCAGGCACAGGACATGTATGTGCCGCAGCAAGAGTGGACGCCAAAGAAACCCGGCGCCGGCGGCAAGAAGTGGGACAAGAAACCCTGGGACAAGAATGGCAAGCGCGGCGGAGATCGTGATCAACAACGCCCGCGCACGCCCATCGGCGTGGAGTCACCGACCCTGACGGCCCTGCGCACACTGCTCCATCACCCGCAATTGGCCGAGCGCGTCGAAGACGCCGGGCACATCGCGGATGAAAATCAGACCAACGCCCAGTTGCTTGTGGCGCTGCTCGAAGCCGTACAGAAGAATCCCAAGCTAAACTCATTTCAGTTGATCGCACGATGGCACGGCACTGAACAGGGTCGCTTGCTCAAGGCGCTGGCAGAAAAGGAGTGGTTGATTGACGGAGATAACCTTGAACAACAGTTTTTCGACACCATTACTAGCTTGTCAGCCCGCCAACGCGAGCGAAATCTGGAACAGTTGCTCAGCAAAGCGCGTCAAAGCGAACTGAGTATCGAAGAGAAAAATCAACTGCGCGACCTATTGAGTCGCAATGTTTCCGCATCAAACCCGACCTCAACTGGCGCGTGAGGTCATAGCTCAGGTATAATCCTCGGCTTGTTTTTTGCCCGCCAAGACCTTCAGTGGATAGGGTGTTATGTCCGGAAAAGCGCAACAGCAGTCTCGTATTATTGAGTTGATCAAACTGGGTCGTGAGCAGAAGTATCTGACTTACGCCGAGGTCAACGACCACCTGCCCGAGGATATTTCAGATCCGGAGCAGGTGGAAGACATCATCCGCATGATTAACGACATGGGGATCCCCGTACACGAGAGTGCTCCGGATGCGGACGCCCTTATGTTGGCCGACGCCGATACCGACGAGGCCGCTGCGGAAGAAGCAGCCGCTGCGTTGGCAGCGGTGGAGACCGATATCGGTCGCACCACCGACCCGGTGCGCATGTACATGCGCGAAATGGGTACGGTCGAGCTTCTGACTCGTGAAGGCGAAATCGAAATCGCCAAGCGGATCGAAGAGGGCATCCGTGAAGTGATGGGCGCGATCGCGCACTTCCCTGGCACGGTTGACCACATTCTCTCGGAGTACACCCGCGTCACCACCGAAGGTGGTCGCCTGTCCGACGTTCTGAGCGGTTATATCGACCCGGACGACGGCATCGCGCCGCCTGCGGCAGAAGTGCCGCCGCCTGTCGATCCGAAGGCCGTGAAAGCGGACGACGATTCCGACGACGATGAAGCCGATTCTTCCGATGACGAAGAAGAAGCCGAAAGCGGTCCGGATCCGGTTATCGCTGCCCAGCGTTTCGGCGCTGTGTCCGATCAGATGGAAATCACGCGCAAGGCTCTGAAAAAGCACGGTCGCAGCAACAAGGCAGCGATTGCCGAGCTGCTGGCTCTGGCCGAGCTGTTCATGCCGATCAAACTGGTCCCGAAGCAATTCGAAGGCCTGGTCGAGCGTGTTCGCAGTGCCCTGGATCGCCTGCGTCAGCAAGAGCGCGCGATCATGCAGCTATGCGTACGTGATGCACGCATGCCTCGCACCGATTTCCTGCGCCAATTCCCGAGCAACGAAGTTGACGAAAGCTGGTCCGACGCCCTGGCCAAAGGCAAGAGCAAGTACGCCGAAGCCATCGGCCGTGTTCAGCCGGACATCATTCGTTGCCAGCAGAAACTGATCGCGCTGGAAACCGAAACCGGTCTGACCATCGCAGAAATCAAGGACATCAACCGTCGCATGTCGATCGGTGAGGCCAAGGCCCGCCGCGCGAAGAAAGAGATGGTTGAAGCGAACTTGCGTCTGGTGATCTCGATCGCCAAGAAATACACCAACCGCGGCCTGCAATTCCTCGATCTGATCCAGGAAGGCAACATCGGTTTGATGAAAGCGGTGGACAAGTTCGAATACCGCCGCGGTTACAAGTTCTCGACTTATGCCACCTGGTGGATCCGTCAAGCGATCACTCGCTCGATTGCCGACCAGGCCCGCACCATCCGTATTCCGGTGCACATGATCGAGACGATCAACAAGCTCAACCGTATTTCCCGCCAGATGTTGCAGGAAATGGGTCGCGAACCGACCCCGGAAGAGCTGGGCGAGCGCATGGAAATGCCTGAGGACAAGATCCGCAAGGTATTGAAGATCGCTAAAGAGCCGATCTCCATGGAAACCCCGATCGGTGATGACGAAGACTCCCATCTGGGTGACTTCATCGAAGACTCGACCATGCAGTCGCCAATCGATGTCGCCACTGTTGAGAGCCTTAAAGAAGCGACCCGTGACGTACTGTCCGGCCTCACTGCTCGTGAAGCCAAGGTACTGCGCATGCGTTTCGGTATCGACATGAACACCGACCATACGCTTGAAGAAGTCGGCAAACAGTTTGACGTGACCCGTGAGCGGATCCGTCAGATCGAAGCCAAGGCGCTACGCAAGTTGCGCCACCCGACGCGAAGCGAGCATCTGCGCTCCTTCCTCGACGAGTGATACCAGAACCCCCGGCCCAGGCCGGGGGTTTTGTTTATGTAGAAGATTAAAGTCCTCGCTCCCCCCTCCCCCCGCATACCCCGTCTACACTCGAAACAATCACCCTTGAGCCATAACGAGAGCGTTATGCCCAGACTGGCGTCCGTGCTTTTTTTGCTGTCACTGATGATCTGGACCGCAACGGCTGCCGCGCTGACTCTGACCGATGAAGAACGTAGCTGGCTGGCGGCTCACCCCGACTTGCACCTGGGTGTGGATGCATCGTGGCCGCCCTTTGAGTTTCGCGATGACCAGGCACGCTATCAGGGCTTGGCGGCTGACTACATCGACGTCATACGCCAGCGTCTGGCGATCAAGCTCACACCTATCGAGCCTTCGAGCTGGACGCAAGTCCTGGAACAGGTCAAAAGCGGCAAGATCGACCTGCTGCCGGGGATCATGTCCACCCCGGAGCGCCAGAACTACCTGTCGTTCACCCGCCCTTACCTCGACTTCCCGATTGTCATTCTGTCCCATGTCGGCGGCGCGCAACCGCGCAAGATAGAAGACCTCTACGGCCTGAAAATTGCCGTAGTGAAAAACTATGCGCCCCACGAATTGCTTCGCCTCAACCACCCGGACCTGAATCTTGTCGCCATGCCCAATGTCAGCTCGGCATTGCAGGCACTGGCGACCGATGAGGTGGACGCGGTGGTCGGCGACCTCGCTTCAAGCGTCTGGAGCCTGCGTCAACTCAAGCTCGACGGTTTGTATGTCAGCGGCGAAACCCCATATCGCTATCAACTGGCGATGGCTGTGCCCCGCGAGAACAAAATGCTGGTGGGCATTCTGGACAAAGTCCTGGCAGACATGACCCCGGCTGAAATCAGCAGCATTCAAGAGCATTGGGTCGGTAACGTCCTCGATCACCGAACGTTCTGGTCTGACTTGCTGGTTTACGGCCTTCCCGGTCTGTTATTGCTGGTCATCATTCTGGCCGCCGTCATCCGCATCAATCGGCGCCTGAGCTCGGAAATCGCCCGACGTATCGACCTGGAACAGGAACTGCGCAGCAGCGAGTACCACTATCGCGGCCTTGTGGAGAGCCTTTCGGCCATTGCGTGGGAGGCGCGTATAAGCGACTTCACTTACAGCTATGTATCGCCCCACGCTGAAGACCTGCTCGGTTATCCGCTGGCGCATTGGCTGGTCCCCGGCTTCTGGCGCAACATCATCCATCCGGCGGATCTGACTCGCGCCCAGAGCTTCTGCGATCACGAAGTGCTGGCAGGACGCGATCACAGCCTCGATTACCGGGTGATCACCGCCGACGGTCGCTGTCTGTGGGTGCGCGACATCGTCAGCCTGATCGAACACGGCCACGAACCGGTGATGCGTGGACTGATGATCGACATCAGCGAGACCAAGCGCACCGAAGAAGCCTTGCGGCTCTCGGAGCAGAAATTCGCCTCGGTCTTCCAGCAATGTCCGGACATTCTGGTGATTGCGCGGCTATCCGACGGTTGCCTGCTGGAGGTCAACGAAGCCTTCGAGGAGCAGATAGGCCTGAAAGCCGAAGAAGTCATCGGCCAGACGGCCACCGACCTGAATATCTGGGGCATTCCCGGCGTGGGTCCGGGGTTGTTGCAGCGCTTGCAGGCCGGCAGCATCCGCAACCTGGAGATGCCCTTCCGGCGCAACAACGGCCAGGTGTTCACCGGCCTGATCTCCGCCGAGCCGTTCGACCTCGACACGACGCCTGCACTGGTGGTGGTGGTGCGCGACATCACTCAGCTCAAGGAAACCCAACAGCAACTGCAAACCTCGGAGGAGAAATTCGCCAAGGCCTTTCACGCTTCACCGGACGGTTTGCTGCTGTCACGCCAGAGCGACGGTTTGCTGCTGGAAGTCAACGAAGGTTTCAGCCGCATCACCGGCTTCAACAGCGCGATGTCGGTAGACCGCTCGGCGCTGGACCTGGGGATCTGGGTCAACCTCAACGAACGCAAGCAGATGCTCGACCTGCTGCATCGCGACGGCTTCGTCCGCGACTTCACCTGCCATATCCGCCGCAGCGACGGCCAGATTCGTCTCTGCGAAGTGTCCAGCCGTCCGCTGCCGATCGGCGAAGAAGACTGCATGTTGACCATCGCCCGCGACATCACTGAACGCCACCTGATGCAGGAAAAACTGCAACAGGCTGCGACCGTGTTCGAGAGCACCGCCGAAGGCGTATTGATCACCGACACCCAGCAACACATCAGTGCGGTCAACCGAGCCTTCACCGAGATCACCGGCTATAGCGAAAGCGAAGCACTCGGCCACACCCCTCGCCTGCTCGCCTCGGGCCTGCACGACAGCGCATTTTATGCCGCCATGTGGCATCAATTGACCCACGAAGGTCACTGGCAGGGCGAGATTTCCAACCGGCGCAAGAACGGCGAACTGTATCCGAGCTGGCTGACCATCAGCGCCGTGCGTAACCGCGACAAATTCATCACTCACTTCGTTGCGGTGTTTGCTGACATCTCCAGCCTCAAGCATGCCCAGGCCAAACTCGACTACCAAGCCCACCACGACCCGCTCACCGGCCTACCGAACCGTACGCTGTTCGAAAGCCGCTTGCTGATGGCGCTGAACAACCAGCAGGAAAACGGCAGCCAAGGTGCGGTGCTGTTCCTGGACCTCGACCGCTTCAAACACATCAACGACAGCCTCGGCCACCCCGTCGGTGACCTGCTGCTCAGGGGTATCGCGGTGCGCTTGAAAGAACAAGTGCGCGACATCGACACCGTCGCGCGGCTAGGCGGCGACGAATTCATCATCCTGCTCCCGGGCCTGCAACAGGCTAGCGACGCGGACAATATCGCGACCAAACTGCTCAATTGCTTCGGTGCACCGTTCCAGGCCGGCGAACACGAGTTCTTCATCAGCGCCAGCATCGGCACCAGCCTGTACCCGCGCGACGGTTGCGACGTCGCCACGCTAGTGAAAAACGCCGACGCCGCGATGTATCGCTCCAAAGCCAAAGGCCGCAACCGCGTGGAAAGCTACACCCGCGACCTCACCGCCCAGGCTAGCGAACGCGTGGCGCTGGAACACGAACTGCGCCGGGCCATCGAGCGCGATGAGTTGCATCTGTATTACCAACCCAAAATCAGTCTCGACGACCACAGCCTGGTGGGCGCCGAAGCACTGATTCGCTGGCGTCATCCGACCTTCGGCGACGTGCCGCCCGAGCACTTCATCCCATTGGCCGAAGAGAACGGAATGATTCTGCAGATCGGCGACTGGGTGCTGGAAACCGCCTGCCGGCAAATGTTTGAGTGGAATCAGCTCTACGAAAGCCTCGGCCCGCTGTCGGTCAACCTCGCCGGCGCGCAATTGCGCCAGCCGAACCTGCTCGGACGCATCGAACAACTGCTCAAGGACAACCGCCTGCAGCCAGGCTTACTGCAACTGGAAATTACCGAAAATTTCATCATGAGTCAGGCCGAAGAGGCGCTGGCCGTCTTGCACCAGCTCAAACACCTCGGTGTACAACTGGCGATCGACGACTTCGGCACCGGCTACTCCTCACTCAGTTACCTCAAACGCCTGCCGCTGGACATCCTCAAAATCGACCAGTCTTTCGTTCGCGGACTGCCCGACGACCCCCACGACGCGGCGATTGTGCGCGCCATCATCGCGCTGGGACGGAGCATGCAATTCACCGTAATCGCCGAAGGCGTGGAAACCCAGGCCCAACAGAAATTCCTCGCCGCCGAAGGGTGCGAACAGATCCAGGGCTACATCGTCAGCCTTCCCCTGCCGCCCGAAGAATTCGCCGCAACGTTTCTGCATATTGCCGTATCGGATTTTTCGGATAGCACAGCCGAGAAACCATCGCTATAATCCGCGGCCTACTGAGGGCCTATAGCTCAGTTGGTTAGAGCAGAGGACTCATAATCCTTTGGTCCACGGTTCAAGTCCGTGTGGGCCCACCATACTCAAAGCCGCGCATTGCGCGGCTTTTTGCTGTCTGCGAAAAAAACAGCTGGACCAGTCCTATGGTCCACAGGTACAAAATCAGTACAGTGCCAAAACACCGGTACGTTTTTGGAGCAGAAATAATATGGCCACCATCGTCAAAACAGACGCTGGCACCTGGAAAGCCCTGGTGCGGAAAACCGGCTGGCCCGCCAACGCGAAGACCTTTCGCACCAAGCGTGATGCCGAAGACTGGGCCCGTCGCACAGAAGATGAAATGGTCAGAGGCGTGTACATCCAAAGAAGTGGGTCCGAACGCATGACTCTGGCCATGGCATTGAAACGCTACCTGGCCGAGATCAGCCCAACGAAGAAACCGACGACCCAGCGCGCTGAGGCAACCAAGGCTCAACAATTGATCAGCCATCTGGGCAAGTACTCGATGGCAGCGCTCTCTGCAGAAATCATCGCCAATTACCGAGATACGCGCCTAGCCTCGATCACCAATCGCGACAAGCCAACAAGCAACAACACTGTGCGCTTGGAACTTGCCCTTCTGAGCCACCTGTACACCGTAGCAATCCAGGAGTGGGGGTTGGGGCTAAGTTTCAACCCGGTGCTGAACATCCGCAAGCCAAGTCCCGGCGAAGGCAGAGATCGGCGACTATCTGCCGAGGAGGAACGCCGGCTACTGGCTGCAGTGAACGCGCACAGCAACCCGATGCTGGGCTGGATTGTTCGAATCGCCTTGGAGACCGGAATGCGCTCGTCAGAGATAACATCGTTGCGCAGACATCAGGTCGATCTGAAAAAGCGCGTGGTGCGCCTCTCGGACACTAAGAACGACAGCGCCCGCACCGTGCCGCTGACCCGGTTAGCCACCGACACGTTCCAACTGGCAATGAACAACCCTATTCGCCCAATCGATTGCGATTTGGTGTTTTTTGGGGAGCCTGGCAAAGAGGGTAAGCGCAGCGCTTATGCTTTCACGAAAACTTGGGGAAAGCTGAAGACCAAGCTAGGAATGCCGGACCTGCGCTTCCATGACCTTCGTCATGAAGCGGTCAGTCGGCTGGTCGAAGGTGGCCTTTCTGATCAGGAGGTGTCCGCCATTAGCGGGCATAAGTCCATGCAGATGCTGAAGCGTTACACGCATCTGCGCGCCGAGGATCTGGTAAGCCGATTGGACAAGCTAGAGGCGAGAGACCCTAACTGAGTGAATGCATAGCCACCTAGCTTTTACATTCGACGTTACCGATCATTCGCCCGATGTAAATATTGCAAACGGTGCCCGGCATGAATGGAAGTAATCTGAGAGCCAATAAAAACGAAGAAAGGAATGGTTGCATGGCATTGAGAGCTCGCATGGGCTACCTGCGCTTTGGAAATTTTTACGGTGCGTATTATGAGGAGCTGCACGTCAATAGCAGGAAGACTTGCTCAACAAAATGGCTTTTATAACAATGCCTTAGGGCCTACAGAAGGGAGAATAATTTAAAAGAAGCTTCACGATCGAATAAATTATACCGAATAACACCACGCAACTGTGATACTTGGTCTAGCCTGCTTACACCCTCATGGAATTGGTGTAGATATGGTCACGCACGACCCCTTACGATTTGTCTCTGGCTTAGGGGCGAAACTGGCGACGCGCTCAAGACACGTATGTACCTTTTTTGGTGCTGGAACTTCGAAAGCATGCGGTCTCCCAGACATTGCCCAATTGCAGGAACGAGTGCTTGCAAGTCTCAACAATGACCAAAAAACCCTATTAACTCTACTGCTGAAAGGTCGGAACTTGGAACAAGGCCTTAGTCGGCTAAGGCGCATAAGTGCACTGTTAGATGGCGATCAAACTCTAGACAACTTCACTGCTCAGACAGCATTAGATTTAGACCTAGCCATCTGTCAAACAATCATTAAAGAGTTAGATATTAGCAATGCCAACCACACACCAAGTAGATACTTTGCAGCTTGGCTTGCCCGTACAAACTACCACACACCAGTAGAAATATTCACAGTCAATTATGACCTTTTACTGGAGACCGCACTTGAAGAAATGCAAGTTCCTTATTTTGACGGGTTTATCGGAAATTTGCGCGCCCGAATTCAGACGGATCTAGTGGAAACTCGACCAGGTTCTGAAGCAGAAAGTATTCCTGCCTTTTTTTCACGCTTATGGAAACTACACGGATCCGTCAACTGGGCATGGGAAGACGATCGCCAAATTGTTCGAGTCGGCCAGCCGATCCATAATGAAATGGCGGCAGCGATATATCCTTCCGATACAAAATATGAAGAGTCTAGGCGAGTACCTTTTCTTGTCCTTCAAGATCGTATGCGCAGAGCATTTCACCAACCAGAAACACTTGTATTAGTGGCTGGATATTCGTTCGGAGATGCTCATTTAAACGAACTAATCTTTGATGCAGCGATGCGGCGTGAACGCACAGAAATAGTTGTTTTTTGTTATTCAGCCATTCCAGACATCCTGGCCGACCGAGCACTTTTGACGCCAAACCTTCAGGTGCTAGGCAATCAAGAGGCAATCATAGGCGGAGTAAGGGCTAACTGGACAGAAGCAGAAGAAGACTGCCCAGGCATATATGAACAGAATTCATTCTTACTCGGAAACTTCAGCAAACTGGCAGAGTACCTAGCAAAAAGTACTAGCCGTGATTTTGACAATAATATTCGACTCGAAAATATACTAAAATTGGCAGCGGGAATCCAAAGTCTAGGCGCAGGAGAATAAGCATGTCATGGCAAGATCCGACGTGCATAGGTAAGGTAAAGAACGTTCTTGGTGCTACCGTTATAGTTGCACTCGATCCCAACCTCGCTGGAGTGGCACCAATTTACCGGGGGCGGCTTCAACCTATTGGACAAATCGGCTCACTCGTTCGAATACCTCAGGGCCTTATCGACCTTATTGCCACTGTAACTCTTGTAGGTATCGCAGAGCTTGTGGGAAAAGTAGCTCTTTCCGATACTATTGAGCGCGACGAACGCTGGTTAGAAATCCAATTACTTGGGGAGATTGATCGGGCAACGGGCCGGTTTCAACGAGGAGTTGGTGTATTTCCCGGACTCGATGACCCTGTTCATTTCGCGACACCTGAAGAACTTACCGTTATCTTCCCCCATGCGGATGATGAACATTTACGATTAGGGTGTTTATCCGCAACCGAAGATGTACCAGTTTGCCTTAACGCGAAAAAGCTTGTCGTAAGACATGCCGCGGTCGTAGGGTCAACAGGATCCGGCAAAACAACTGTAGTGGCATCTCTATTACAGAGTTTTATAAGAGGCGGCTGGAACGCAGCCAATATTGTAGTTGTCGATCCGCATGGAGAATATGGACGTGCTCTTGCCGAGAGCGCCTCCGTTCGTAGTGTGCTCGCTGATGATATTAACCGCCTCAGAGTTCCATACTGGGCATTGCCTGCAAACGACATAGTAAGAATATTTGCCGGCGGGCCAGGCGGCCCCACATTCACTAATCGATTTAACGATCTCGTGGCGCAGGCACGTCGAGAATTCGTTTCAAGCTCTAGTTGGTTAACGCTTGATCCAAATGCAGTCACTGCGGATACGCCAGTTCCATTTGATATCCGCCCAATTTGGCACCAACTGGACTCAGAAAATCGTGAGACTCGCAGAGCAAAATCGGATCCCGGAACGGCGTGTCTGGTTGATCCAGGCGATGCAGCTACATTGCGATCAGGCCAATTCGAGCCGTATGGTCCTGGAGGTCAACCGCCTCATCAAAGTCCTACATTCGGAGTCTACGGTTCAACGCCTGATTTAATCCGTTTAGGACTACTTGACCCGCGGCTACGCTTCTTTCAAGAGCCTATGGGTGATCCTGCTGGTACTGACCCACTCGTTGAGGTGATGCAAGATTGGTTAGGTGGGAATCGCGCGATATCGGTCCTAGATTTCAGTGGGGTCCCTGCAGCAGCTGCAGATCTTGCTATCGGCGTCGTTTTAAATATGTTGTTTGAAGTCGCATTGCGTAGTGAGCCGGATGGGCCTGGAATCGGGCGCCCAAGTCCGGTTCTAATTGTCCTAGAGGAAGCACATCGATACCTCGGAGCATCTGCAAGCGCCGCTACGCGCGACTCAGCTAATCGGATCGCCCGAGAAGGGCGTAAATACGGTGTTGGTTTAATGTTGGTAACCCAGCGACCAACTGAACTCCCGGAAACAGCGCTAGCGCAGTGTGGAACGATAATTGCTCTTCGTCTTACGAATGCCGGAGATCAAGGAGCAATTCGCGCCGCGTTACCTGACAGCGTGGCAGGATTGGCATCGGTCTTACCGTCATTGCGGACAGGGGAAGCTATAGTCAGCGGAGAAGCGCTTGTACTGCCGGTACGGGCGATGTTGGATAAACCGAATCCAATGCCGCGAGCAGAGGATCCTTCTCTCGAGTCTTGGCGTCAAGCTCCGAACCTTCCAAATATAAGTGAACCATTGGCCGCATGGCGCGGTACCTACGAGGCTGAAAATGACTGAATGGATTGCTGTGTTTGGTTCAACTCGAATAGTTGCAGAAAAATACGATGCGGATTCTGAAACCATTTACGTCAGATTTCCCAATGGCGTGGAGTGGTGGTACTCAGCTTGTCCTCCGCACTTGTGGGAAGCATTCACCGCGCCAGGACAATCAAGGGGCCAATTTATTCATATGACACTTAACCACAAACCAAATGGGCGAAATGCCTAAAACTTCTCAGCGACGACGCTGCTCAGCCGGGCTTTATACTGGGCCGCGGAGGTCAACGATCAGAGCACGTCAAAGTTTACTTTAGACAGATTTCCAAAAGCTCCACTCACGGCCAGTGGAGGTACTACCGCTATTGGCCGATTTCTGTCGGGCCTCATGTCACCATGCGATAGTCGATCGGATGCAAATGCTTGCTTAACGCAAATGAGTTTTCGCTGACCGAAGACTGAATGAGTGAGCAGATACAATCACGCACCTGACCCGACTCCATCGTCCTAGCAAAACTTCAGCCGCTTTTACCCCGGCTGAAAATCCGCCGGAGCAAAAGCGGCTAGCACTGTGCCTTTACTTAGAGTCCCCCATCAGGCGTATCAGCCCATCTACTGTGCCCTTGCTGAGCCCCACTTCCTTAGCGATTACCGTGATCGATAGCCCTCTCACCGTGGCATCCCTTATAGCCTTTCTAATTGGATCTGGAACCTGCGCCTCGCCGGTTAGAGGGTTGATGTAGCTACCCGCATGGTGCGTGTTCATCAACAACTCTAGGCTTTTCTTGGCTTTTGATATCGCCTGACGCGATATTCCCAACCGCCTTGCCATCTCTGACTGGCTGATGCCTTCTTCGTGCATCATCCAAACCTTCTCGCGTAGACCAAGCGATGGACCTCTACCCCCCGTCACGACGTGCAAGCCTGAATGCACCTGGTCGTAGGCGACTTTTCTTATTTCCTGGGTATCGGCACCACTGGGTGGCCGAAGATTGAATGCAAACTCAGACCTTCCCAATCTGGTGAGTGCGGACAGGTGGCGTTGAAACGCAGCTTTATAGCGTAAGTCAGCATGATACTTGGGCGAACCGGGTTTATGTACGCGGCAGTGCCGACTGCTTAGATTCCCGGCCACGATTTTTTCGACGCGAAAACGCTCAAATACAAGGCGCAGCTTTGCAGCCTCAGCTTTCGATATCAAATTACAGGATGGAGAGAGGTGGAGGCTGCTTTCCAGCATCCAAGCCTGCGCCAGCCTGGCGTCCTGTTCTTCGGCAGAGAGATGGCATTGACCTGAGCGGACAATTTCGCTGACCTCGTAACGCTGCTGAGCTGCAATTTCCTGCAATCTGCTGGACCGAATGCTTACACGCCAGCAAAGCTCACAGTAACCGCCATCCTGTGGACGGGTCCGGTCATCTATAGCGGCATCAAAGTCCCTCAGTGCCTTTGTACGCAGAGGTCTGAAGTGGTGCATCAATCGAAACAAGTCACGTACAGACTCCAAAGCCCCGCAAAGCGATTCCGCGCCTTCGAACGGCGCCCCGCTCGGACTGAGCAAACTACGAATGGCGAACCTAATATTTGAATCCCAGCGATCCAAGTTCTGGAGCTGCCAGTCGATCTCAGGCATATTTTCTGGTCTATCGGGTATCACACCGCGAGCCAGAACATCAGCCATCAGGCCGCCTCCTCCACCTGCCTCAGCGCTCACAACGTAAGGCGCTGCGTAAAATGGTGGTGGGATATGGGCCATTTCCGACAGCCGAGCACCAGTCAGCAAACTCTTGGCCCACTCACCCTCGTAACCAGCTAGGCATTGATCAAACGGCGCATCCAAATTCGCCCTAACCAGAGGCCAGATGGGATAGCGCCTGGAGGTTAGGCTCGAGGATGCGTTAAGCCGGCCCAACACCGCTCTGTAGCCAGAAGCAAGCTGGACTGAACAACGAGGATCATGATCGTAAACATTGAGCAGATTCGTCAGATAATCGAGGCGCGCCATGTCAACCTAGAAGTTAAAAACATTCGCCTCATTCTAGGCGTAATTACTCGTAATGTTCTACCTACATTACTCACTGTAGGTAAAGAAACATGACAACCGAAGAGCTAATTCTGACCAGCAACGGGGGCTCTCCCCTACTGTCACTATCGCAGGTCGCAGAGATCCTTCATCGCAGCCCTGAGGGGCTGCGCATAACATTATCGGGGGATAACGAAATCGCCCGAAACTTAAAACCCTGCAGGATAAAAATTGGCCGACGCGTCTATTTCCGCGTAGCTGGCATAGCTCGCTTTATCGACGAAGCGTAAGACTAGCCCGTGTCCGCAGTGACCAAACTATCGCGACTAGTGGAACGGGCTTCCAGGCTCCCACCTACTCCGACGGTGGTATCACTGGAACCAGTCCGGTCTGAAAAGGTGCTGACGAGTTGGCCAGACGACGCGAGAGGCGTACCCAATATCACTCTCCGGTCTGCGCTTTTCGGGTCCAGTCGCTCCGCTAGCAACGCATTCCTACAGCGCGCCGAAATTTACACTCAGAGGCCCACGCAAATGAGATACACGGGACCACGTTTGGACCAGGGCGATTTAGATGTCTGGATCACGTTGTTGCATATCGCTCGCCAAAAGCAGATGGGGAAATCTTTTAAAACCAGCGCATACGAGCTTCTGAAACTACAAGGGAAGACGGATGCCGGGAATAATAGAAAAACCCTCTACAAGCGCCTGTTCCGCCTCGCAGCGGGCAGGCTTGAGTTAAGTGCAAAACACCAGTCCTATACAGGCGGCCTAGTTGACTCGATCTATAGAGACGATATGGAGCAAAAGCTCGTCATCACTTTGAACCTTGAGCTTTCTTACCTGTTTGGACCAAATGACTTTACCCACATTGATTGGGCCGTTCGCAGAAGTCTGAACTCGAAACCCCTAGCGCAGTGGCTACATGGGTATCTATCGACCCATGCTGAGCCCTTCCCAGTGTCGATTGATACGCTAATGAAGATGGCCGGCAGTCTCGACAGCTCTACATCAAGCCGTGAGCAAAATATTCGAAGGGCACTGGACGCACTGCAGCACGCAAACAACCTGCACGGACAGCCGTTCAACTACGAAATCGGCGGTGGCAACGTGTATTTCACAAAAACCCCAACCAGTAGCCAGGCTAGGCACATTGCAAGGAAAAGCAGCGGCTCCAAATGCAAAAAATAAGTACCGTACCATTGGCTAGGCAGCACCGTACCGTTGGCTCGGAAGTACCGTACCATCGGCTAAAAAATACCGTACGGTTGGCTACATCATTAACAAGCCAAAATGGCTACAAGCCGCGCTACTGAAGGGCTGCGCGAAAAATCCACAGCGCCTTAATCCTTTTCTAATCATCTTAATACAGCTTGGAGACCATAATGAGTGAGGTCGAAGGTAAGCGTCTGCCCAACTCACGTTGCGTAAGTCAGACAGATACCCACTGATGCGGCAGCAGTTGGTCGATCTCACTCGCCCGTTGCGTCGGCAACCGCGTCAGCACATCTTTGAGATAGGCATACGG